>DASC01000118.1:1654-16535 GCA_002503595.1 Candidatus Methanogaster sp. UBA203
GCGGACTGACTCCTGTTTCCCGGCTCTTTGGCAAGGAACTGGTGTTGCTGGCATGGGCAATCGAGGATGCTGACCCGACGCTTATTCCAGTGGCAATTGCGAACTGGCTTGGACTGACACCCGAGGAACGATGGTGGATGTTCACGATGACGAACGCCGCGACCGGTCATGCGATCTACGGGAAGAGCCGGGGGTGGCGGAAAGCCGTGCAATACTCCCTCACTGAAAACCCGGTCTCGGCGGTTGCGCCCGCGCAGCGGATGGGGCTGGTTGCGAATGTGGGCGATGCAGATGCCGATCCTGTGAAGCACAGGAAAAGCAGGCAGCAAGGCACGCTGACACAGTTTACCATGAGGTGAACCGAGTGTGGAAAGGGTCGGGAGCGGGGTGTGATAGTGTATGACATCGTTTATTGAAACGCAGTTTCCAGTTTCGAAAGTGTCGAAGGAGAGCTACAAGGAGAGAAAATCCGGGGGTGGGCAAACTCTTACAGGTCTTGGAAAGTGGTGGGGGAGAAAACCCCTTATCCTTGTTCGGTCGGCAATCATCGGGCTCTTGATACCCTCTTCCGATGATCACCAAAAAGACCGTGAAATTTTCCTGAAGATTTTGACGATGGATGAGGGAGGGCTCTGGCTCCGCAAAAAATCTTCCGTACCCCTGAAAGACGTCTATGCCCGCACGACAAGGCGCGAACATGAACAGTGGTTTTCCGAGGATTCCACAGAGAATAAACCAAATTACAAAAAAGGGATCGACAGAGACCAGAAAGCAGAGCTCCAGAGACTTGTCTTTTTTCGACTCTCATACGATGAGAAGTTGAAATATTGTTATCGCCCCGAGCAGGTAGAGGGTCTCAGATATGATGCGTGGCAGGAGATCAATGCTCACCTCGGGACATACGCATCAAGCATCCAGGAACTGATGCATGAGCTCGGTGACCGACAGTTTGGGCACGTCCCGCGTGTGGGTGACTGTTTTTGCGGCGGGGGAAGTGTGCCCTTTGAGGCAGCAAGAATCGGGTGTGACGTGTTTGGTTCGGACCTGAACCCTGTGGCAGCGCTGCTCACGTGGGCGGCACTGAATATCACGGGTGGCGGTGAGGAGGTCGCAGAACAGGTTCATAAGGCTCAGCAGGAGGTGTATGAAGCGGTCGATCGTCAGATCACGGAGTGGGGCATCGAGCACAACGAGCAGGGGTGGAGGGCTGATGCTTACCTCTACTGCACCGAGACGGTCTGCCCTGAATGCGGATGGCGAGTACCGCTGGCACCATCATGGGTCATCGGGAAGAAAACCAATACGGTTGCTGTTCTTGTCCCGGACGAAGAGAAACAGCGTTTTGATATCAGGATCGAATCAGGGGTTTCAGCAGAGGCGATGAAGGAGGCGAATGATAACGGGACGGTTAAAAACTCCCGCCTCGTCTGCCCAAATCCCGAATGCCCGGCACATACTACCCCTATTACGATCAGCAGCGTCCGAGGCGATGGTCGTGGCGAGGGGCTCCGCATGTGGGAGAATGATGATCTTGTACCTCGTTCTGATGATGTGTTTCGGGAACGACTCTACTGCATCCGGTGGGTGGAGACCTGTACTGACGATCAGGGCAGAAAACAGACCAGAAAACATTATCGTGCCCCAGATGATAGTGACTTCAAACGGGAGGAACGAGTGCTTGCGCTGCTCAGGGAGAGGTTTGCAGAATGGCAGCGGGAGGGTTACATTCCCAGCAGGGCGATTGAAGAGGGAGATGAGACATCGCGACTCATGCGAGAGCGGGGCTGGACGCACTGGCACCACCTATTCAATCCGAGGCAGTTATTGGTTCATGGTCTTATTTCATCTCTAATATATAATTATTCTTCCGATATAGAAATTGTTTCGGGGATGTTAGGGATTGGTCGTTGCGCAAATTGGAATTCGAGATTAACCATATGGAACTCCAATAGGGAGGAGAAACTTGAACAAACATTTTATAACCAAGCATTAAATCCGCTTTACAATTATGGTGTTAGGCCATCGACAAACCTTGAAACAACTTGGTATTTAAAAATCACTAATAATTCAATATCCTCAAATTTTATGGTTCAACCCATTGATTCTCGATTTATATCATTAGAGCAGGATATCTGGATTACTGACCCATCTTATGCTGATGCTGTTAATTATCATGAACTATCAGAATTCTTCATTACGTGTTACGAACAACAAATAAAGAGAGTATTCCCTGACTGGTACACGGATTCCAAACGCGCCCTTGCGATTATTGGACAGGGGGAGGAATTCCGCCGAGGAATGGTTGAGACCTACCACAACCTCGCCGCCCACATGCCAGACAACGGCGTCCAAATTGTCATGTTTACCCACCAGGATGCCAGCGTCTGGGCAGACCTCGCCCTGATCCTCTGGTCGGCTGGATTACGAGTCACTGCGGCGTGGTGCATCGCCACCGAAACCGATGCATCAGGATTAAAAACAGGCAACTACGTCCAGGGCACCGTGCTCCTCGTCCTCCGTAAACAAACCTCTGACGATACCGCTTTCCTCGACGAGATCTACCCGCAGGTCGAGATCGAGGTGAAAGAGCAGCTTGAGAGCATGCTCGCCCTCGACGACAAGGAAGACCCGAATTTCGGCGACACCGATTACCAGCTTGCAGCCTACGCCGCCGCCCTCCGGGTCATCACACAATACAGAGAGATTGAGGACATCGATGTCCAGCGGGAGCTTTTCCGTGTGCGGCAGAAGAACGAGAAAAACCCACTCGAAGCGGTGATCGATAACGCCGTCAAAATCGCATGTGATTATCTGGTGCCAAATGGTATTCAGAGTTATATCTGGAAACATCTCACACCTGAAGAGCGGTTCTATCTCAAGGGGCTTGAGATTGAGAGTCATGGAGAGTACCGGAACGGTGTTTATCAGGAACTTGCCCGGGGCTTTGGCATCCGGGAATACAGGAGCATACAGGCAAGCAGAAAAGCCAACCAGACCCGGCTCAAGACTGCTTCCGAATTTAAGAACCGAAAACTCGGCGATGAAGGATTTGGAAGTTCACTTGTACGGCAGATCCTCTTTGCAATCTATGAAACGGTACAGAATGAAGACACCTCAGCCGGAAGAGTGTGGCTGCACACTGAACTTGGTCAGCAGTACTGGAACAGACGGCAAGAGATCATCGAACTGCTCAGATACCTCTCAAGCACCAGCATGACCAGTTCTATGGAACACTGGAGGGAAGACGCTGATGCTGCACGACTACTTGCAGGAGCTATCGAAAATGACCATATCTAACGCGACGGCTGAGCATGTCCTCAGTTATAGAACATCAAAAACAGCGTCCAGTCGGGGGCTTGAGAATTCATGATCCACCGGTTCTCATCACGAGGGCAGTCACTCGATGAGTTGTTTCTCAATGATCGGCTTGCAGGTGCAAGAAGCTACGATCGGATTGCAGGCTATTTCAGTTCCTCGATTCTCGAAGTTGCCGGGGAGCGCCTTGAAAGTGTGCATGGTATGGTCCGTATGGTCTGCAACTCACAACTTGATGCACGGGATGTGAGAACCGCCAGGGCAGCACTTGCTGCTATGCGGAAGGAATGGTGCGCTTCGGAACCGGAGAAATACGGGCATAAATCCCGTAACCGGTTTGGGAGGCTCTTCGAATTTCTAAAATCAGGAAAACTCCAGGTGAAAGTCCTCCCGGACAATGCATTTGGACTCATTCACGGCAAAGCCGGTGTCATCACTAAAAATGGTGGGGAACAGACTGCTTTTATGGGGAGCACGAACGAGACATACAACGCCTGGAAACTCAACTATGAACTCGTCTGGGAAGATGACTCACCAGAAGCCATCCGGTGGGTCCAGGAAGAGTTTGACGCGCTGTGGCGTCACCCGGACGCCCATCCTCTTGCTGAGTTCGTAATTGAGGACATCGGCAGGATTGCTAAACGTACAGTTCTCCACAGTGTTGATGACTGGAGGCGCGATCCTGATCCGGCGGCGCCAATCGTTGAACTCCCGGTCAACCGAAGCGACTCCGGGCTGTGGGAACACCAGAAATATTTTGTTAAACTCGCCTTTGACGCACATCGTGGTCTGCACGGAGCTCGCTTCGTCCTTGCTGATATGGTCGGACTGGGAAAAACGCTCCAGCTCGCCATGGCAGCCCAGCTCATGGCACTCATGGGGGACAAACCCATCCTGATCCTCACCCCCAAGACGCTGATCTGGCAGTGGCAGGATGAGATGAAAGAGCGGCTGGACCTCCCATCGGCGGTCTGGAATGGACAACAGTGGGTGGACGAACAAGGGATTAAACATCCAAACACGGGTTCTGATGGAATCAAGAAATGCCCGAGGAGGATTGGTATCGTTTCGTATGGTCTCGTTACGAGTCGGTCTATTGTCGTGGACCATCTCAAAGAACTCAATTACGAGTGTATCATCGTGGATGAAGCACATCATGCCCGGCGGAAGAACCTCGGTCCGAACCGCGAGAACGAACACCCCGATTCCAACAACCTGCTCAAGTTCCTTCTTGAGATGGGTGGCAACACAAAAAGCTTTCTTCTCGCAACCGCAACCCCGGTTCAACTTTACCCCATCGAAGCCTGGGACCTGCTAAACATCCTCGCATCTGGAAACAACAAATCAGTACTTGGAAACACGGCAAGTCACTGGCGTCAATATCCGGAACGCGCACTCAATCTGGTCATTGGAACTGAAGACCTCCCCGAAGATGATTTTGAACGAGGGGCATGGATACGGAACCCATTCCCACCCGCTACAGAAAGCGGCGCAGAAACCCACGACTTTGAGATTATTCGCCGTTCGCTTCAGATCGGCGATGATATCGCGTGTATTTCCGTTTCAGATTGGGACCGGCTACAAGAACCGAAAAAAGCCAGGATACGAAATCTGTCCCGAGATTTCATCCAAAAACATANNATAACCCATTTATCAGACACATTATACGCAGGACTCGAAACTTTCTCGAAAAAGAGATGAATCCTGCAACAGGTGAACCATATCTAAAGCCGATCAAAGTGCAGCTGTTTGGGGAAGAAGACAACGACGCAATCTTGCTCACGCCATATCTAAAAGAGGCTTACGAACTCGCTGAGGAGTTCTGCCATCTATTCTCAAAGCGGGCGAAAGGTGGCGGGTTTCTCAAAACGCTTCTTCTCCGGCGTGTTGGCAGCACCCTATATGCGGGAAAACAGACGTCTGAAGCTATGCTTGGAGGCATATCCGGGAATCTCGAAGAAGAGGAAGAAGAGGATAACGCTCCACAGACCGGGGGCACATCCAAGGACATGTCTAAAGATGAGCGAAAACTGCTCCAGCAGTTTTTATCCATTCTTTCGGAGCATCAGGACAAGGATCCCAAATACGAGAAGATACGAGACCTTCTGCATGATGGTTGGCTTGAACGATGCTGCATCATCTTCTCCCAGTATTACGATTCGATCAAATGGCTTTCAAAGAAATTATCACAGGACTTCTCAAATGAACTAATCGGCATCTACGCTGGCGGACAACGTTCGGGCATCATCGAAAACGGTGAATTTGTCAGAACCTCCAGAGGAGAGCTCAAATCAAGGATCTGGCACGGTGAAATCCGTCTGCTTCTCGGAACGGACGCAGCAAGCGAAGGATTGAACCTTCAGGTGTTTGGCTCGCTGATCAACCTTGACCTGCCCTGGAACCCAACCCGGCTGGAACAGCGAAAAGGGAGAATTCAGCGGATCGGGCAGATGTACGACGAAATCTGGGTCTACAATATGCGGTACAAAGATTCAGTTGAGGACCGCGTCCACGAGTTACTCTCGAGCCGTCTCGAAGGGATCAATTCCATGTTTGGACAGATTCCGGACTTTCTGGAGGATGTGTGGATCGATGTCGCACTTGACAAGGCGGAAGACGCACGAAAAACCATTGACGAATTACCAAAAGAACACCCGTATGAATTGCGCTATGATAAAATCGAGCCGATCAACTGGGAGGACTGTTCACAGGTGCTCGACTCCATTGAACGACGCAGGCATCTCAACAAGGGGTGGTGAAAGACCACCATTCACCCACAATACAGCCGATACCCGCAGTCCCTGCACTGCCCCTCATCATCCAACCGGTCAAACCCGTGCCGATAGTCGTGAAGGATGCACTCTGCCGCATCCACCATCTCCACCAGCACACCAGCATCCAGCGGTGCCACCCCCGAACTTACATACCCGGCACCACCCAGCTCATACGCCAGCGGTTTCGGCTTTGACAGCAGCTCCAGACTCATCCTCTGCACCGTCTATTCAGGGTGCAGGTGTTTGAATCCGTACCATCCATCACACAATTTTACCCTGCCATAAACTTTATATACTATAACATCGACAGTAACATACCGTCCTCCCATCAGAGGGGCGGTTTACAGGAGACGTGAGAGGATGAATCGAAACCAACGAGTAGCAACCGCCATCTCGCATCCCTGCGACAATGCCAGTTCAACCGGCATCCGCAGGCGACCCGTACAGAACAGAACGAATTACCAGGAGGTATAATGAGACAGATAGCAATGTATGGAAAAGGTGGCATCGGGAAATCGACGACCACCCAGAACCTGACTGCAACGCTTGCCGATATGGGCAACAAGATCATGCAGATCGGGTGTGACCCGAAAGCAGACTCAACACGGATGCTGATGGGTGGAGTGAGACAGCCAACTGTTCTTGACACGCTCCGTGAGGTGGGTGCCGAGAACGTGGAACTCGACGAGATCTTGCACACCGGATTTGGCGGGATACGATGCGTCGAAGCAGGAGGACCTGAGCCAGGTGTCGGCTGTGCTGGAAGAGGTGTCATCACCGCAATAAAACTGCTTGAGGCGCTGGGGGCTTACGACGAAGACCTTGATTTCGTCTTCTACGACGTTCTTGGTGACGTTGTCTGCGGCGGTTTCGCGATGCCGATGCGCGAGGGCTACGCAAAGGAGATCTACATCGTGGCGTCAGGCGAGATGATGGCTCTCTATGCTGCAAACAACATCTGTAAGGGTATTGTCAAGTTCGCAGAGGAGGGTGAGATCAGACTCGGAGGCATTGTCTGCAACAGCCGCAATGTCGAGAATGAACAGGCACTGGTGGAAGCGTTCTCAGAGCGCATCGGAAGCAAGCTCGTGTACTTCGTGCCAAGGGACAACATTGTTCAGCAGGCAGAGATTCGGAAGAAGACCGTAATCGAGTACGATCCAACCTGCAATCAGGCAGATGAGTACCGCGCACTTGCCAGAAACATCCTCGAGAACGACATGTTCGTGGTCCCTGAGCCGATCACGATGGATGAGCTTGAGAGCATGATGACCGAGTTCGGAGTCGTGGACTAAAGCAGGATGGGTGATGTCATGCAGATGATAAGAGCGATCATACGACCTGAAAAGGTCGATTCCGTGGTGGACAGCCTCGATGACGGGGGATTCTGCGCATTCACGAGAATCGACGTCTTTGGCAGGGGCAAGCAGAAGGGCATACGGATCGGACCGACCGTCTACGACGAACTGGCAAAGGCGATGCTGATGATCGCGGCAGATGACGAGGATACCGATGAGATCATCAGGATCATTGAAGATAATGCACGAACCGGAAGTTTCGGTGATGGCAAGATCTTTATAAGCCCGATCGAGGAGGCTTACACGATCCGTACCGGCGAGAGAGGTCTATAGAGATGAGAGAAGTGATCGCCATAATCAGGATGAACAAGATACAGGCGACCAAGGAGGCTCTGGCAGAGGCTGGATATTCCTGCCTCACCGCCACCCTCGCTTATGGTCGCGGCAAGCAGAAGGGACTCTATATAAGCCCGCTTGGAAACGTCAAACCCGATTCCAGGAAGGCAGCGATCCGTTTCATCCCGAAGAGGATGCTCAACATTGTGGTGGACGATGAATCTGTCCCGGAAGTGGTTGAGACGATCATGCAGACCAACCGGACCGGGATGGTCGGCGACGGGAGGATCTTTGTCAGCCCTATGAATGAAGCGGTCCGTGTCCGCACCGGAGAGCGGGGTGATGATGCGCTTTAGCAGAAACACCGCGAGATCACGAATGACATGTTTGAACGAATCACACGAATGTGGAGGAAACAATGCCACTGACACTACTTGAATGCGATATACCGATACCAGAGCGTGAGAGGCACACATACATCAAGAAGTCGGGCGAGGATATCGTACCGCTGGCGAACGTTCAGACGACGCCAGGAGACCTGACCGAACGCGGCTGCACATACGCAGGGTGCATGGGCGTCGTTGGAGGTCCGGTAAAAGATGTGATACACCTCATCCATGGACCAATCGGCTGCGCCTACTACACATGGGGTGGAGGTCGCCGGCAGAACCTATCTGACAACCCGGAGTTTCACAGGAAGTACTGCTTCTCAACCTCTATGCAGGAGCCAAACGTCATCTTCGGTGGCGAGAAGAAGCTGTACAATGCGATCCTCGAAGCTTATGAGCGGTTTCCCGCTGTGAATGGCGTGTTTGTCTATGCGACATGCGTGATCGGGCTCATCGGAGACGATATAAACACGGTCTGCAAGAACGCAGCAAAAGAGATCGGAGTCCCTGTGATTCCGTTCAGCTGCGAGGGTTTCAGGGGCGTCAGCCAGTCGCTCGGACACCACATCGCAAACGACGGCATCTTTGATAAGATCGTCGGCACAAAGGAGCCTGACAAAGTCACTCCGTATGATATCAACATCATCGGGGACTACAACATCCAGGGAGACCTCTGGATCATCGAACCGCTCTTCGAAGCGATGGGACTTCGGATTCTCTGCACGTTCACAGGAAACGCATCGATCAATGATCTCGCGGTGGCACACAGGGCGAAGCTGAATGTCATGCACTGTCAGAGGTCAACCCCGTATATCTGCGAGTTGATGGAGGAGAAATACGAACTTCCATACATGCCGGTCTCCCTATTCGGAATCACACAGACATCAAAGGCTCTTCGTGATGTAGCAGCCTTCTTTGGGCTTGTTGATAAGGCGGAGGAGGTTATAGAGGAGGAAGTCTCCAAGATACTGCCTGAAATTGAGTATTACAAAGAACAACTCCGTGGAAAACGAGTCTTCATCTATCAGGGTGCGCCGCGTGCGTGGCACTGGATCAAGCTGATGGAGGAACTCGGAATGGAGGTGATCGGCGCTGCAACAGCGTTCGGGCACACCGATGACTATGAGAAGATCATCGAACGGATCGGCGATGGAGCCCTGGTGATCGACAACCCCAACTCAGTGGAACTGCGGGAGATTCTCCTTGGATACAAGCCCGACCTCTTCATCTCGGGACTCAAGGAGAAGTTCCTTGCATACAAACTCGGGGTGCCGTTTGTTAATGGTCACTCGTACGAGAGAGGACCGTATGCCGTGTACAGCGGATTTGTAAAATTCGCAAAGGACATACACACGACGATCAACCATCCGGCATGGAAATTAATCGAGGGAAGAGCATGACCCAGACAACAGCGAAAGCGAAAACAGAGACAAAGGCAAAGGCAAAGGCAAAGAGATCGGTCACGATCAATCCAGGCATGATATGCCAGCCGATCGGTGCGATGCAGGCGGTGCTTGGCGTACACGGCGCAATCTCGCTTGTGCACGGATCGCAGGGCTGCGCAGCCTATCCGATGCGGATGTTCAACCGGCACTTCCAGGAGCCGGTCGAGATCGCATTAAGTTCGCTTGGCGAGGATGCTGCGGTCTTTGGCGGAGCAGACAACCTCATCAAAGGAGTACACGCGCTTGTGGCAAGAAGGCAGCCGGAACTGATCGCAGTTCTCACAACCTGCCTATCAGAGACGATCGGGGACGATGTTGACGGAATCCTCCGAAAGATCGACCTACCTACCACGCCGGTCCCTATGCACACGCCGAGTTATATCGGTTCCCACGTCACAGGATACGACAACGCTCTAAAAGCACTTGTTACGCATCTTGCAGAGCAGACCGGACCTAACAGCAAGATTAACATCGCTGTTGGACTCTTAAACCCGGGAGATATCAGGGAACTCAAAGGTATGCTTGCTGCAATAAGGGTAAAAGCGATCATCCTGACAGACATCTCAGAGACGCTTGATGCTCCGCTGATACTGCCGAGACCGCGGTTTCCGGATGGCGGGACAACGCTTGCCGAGATCGCTGACACTGCAAACTCGATCGGGTCAATCGCTCTATGCAAACATGCCGGCGGATCGGCCGTAAAGTATCTTACAGGAAAGCACAAGGTGCCGATGATAACAGGCGCATGCCCGATTGGCGTTGCCAACACTGACAGGTTCCTCGAGAACGTGAGCCACCTCTCGGGAAGACCAATTCCGGATGAACTGCGAAAGGAGAGGGGACGGCTCATCGATGCGATGATCGATGTGCATTTCAAGATCGCACAGAAGAGGGTTGCGATCCACGCAGACCCTGATGTCGCATCCGGCATGGCACGGTTTGTGCACGAACTCGGGATGATGCCTGCGATCATTGCGACCGGAACCGAGAGCAAGGAGTTTGTTGCGGATGTGCAGGCGGTCGCAAGCCAGACCGGGCACGAGATCGATATCATCTCGGGATGCGACCTCTACGAGCTGCATGAGGCTGTGAAAGCGGTTGGCGTCGATCTGGTGATGGGAAACTCGCAAGCGGCATATATCGGAGACGACGAGAAGACCGCTTTTGCGAGGATCGGGTTTCCGGTGTACGACCGGGTTGGCTACCAGCGAAGAGCGATCATCGGGTATGGCGGCGGGATCAATCTTGTCGATCGGATCACCAACGCGATCCTGGATCATGCGGATTCGGCGTGAAGCCCCGGGTGCGGGCACTGTTCGGGATGGGATATGCCCATCCTGGCGGTGCTTTGTGGTGAGGGGTTCGTATTTTTATAAGATATCTGCCAGGGTAGTCTCGTAAGGTTTTTGTAGGATGTGTTTTCTATTTGTGTGTATGGAGTGCAAGGAACTCCGCCACGATCGACCTACGGTTTCACTTCTGACTGACCATGTGGTCTTCTCGCCAAAGTATCGCTGGAAGATTCTGGCAGGTGTTGTCGCACTTGCGCTGGATGGTATGAGAGATACATACAAAATCAGGAGAAGCCGAATGCGAAAACGCTATGTACAGGCATTGGACTTAAGTCCGGGGTTTAGTGACTTTGGGGTTTCATTTCATAAAGCACGGAGTGCAATCAAATGAAAGAATCTATGGGGTCGTCTATGGAAGGATTTATAAAAAATAAAGTTTATTCTAATTATATTATGAAAGATTGGAATACATTGTATAAAGAAAAGGGAATAGTACAAAAAGAACCTTCAAAAAAAGTATTGGAAGCTATCAAATTTTTTAAGGGAAAAAGGATCAAAAAAATTCTTGATTTAGGCTGGCACTGGAAGGCATACAACACTTTTGGTGAAAGAAAATTTTGAAGTATATGGTTGTGATAATTCTGAAGATGCTTTGAAGATTATTAAAGAAATTTTGGTTGATAATGAATTTAGATTATGTGATATGACTAAACTTCTATATGATGATGAGTATTTTGATGGAATTATATATTATCAAGTGATACAACATGGCAAAATTGCGGATATAAAAAAATCAATCTCTGAAATGTATCGTGTATTGAAGAAAGGAGGGTATTTATTTTTAGTGGTGATATCAACAAAACACCCAAAATTTCAAACGGGTGAAGAGATAGAACCAAATACTAAAATTAATACTGATGATATTGATGGATATATGCCACATCACTTTTTTTCTGAATTAGAAATGAAGGAGTTTTTTAATAAGTATGAGATAATTAAATTAAATCATTTTGAGGGACAAAGTGAAATAAATCCTTCAGGTAGAATGGCTTCCTGGGAACTATACGCAAGTCGAGAACAGTTGGATAGCGACTCCTATACAACAGACAGACAAAGAAACCACCATGATGATGAGAACGATTGAGATCAAGGAGATCAAATACGAAGTGGACAAAGAGCGAAGAGAGAGTGTAATATCCCGGCTCCAGGAACTATACAGAGACCAACTCGACATATTCACAGAAGGGGATTTTGTTGGTGTCCGGGGCGATCTGCATAACTATAAAAGAAGAAATAGAATATTATGGATAATGAGTGGTGGCAAACATGGGAAGGATTTACCGACCGGTTGAGCTTGAATATGGTTATCGGAAAGCCACGACTGTCGCAATTATAGATACTGGTGCTGATGAAACTGTAATCAGTGAACGGTTGGCAGGTAAAGTTAATTCCGACTTATACGGTGTTTTCAAGGCGATTTGCGCGTCAGACACCATATTGGAAGGAAAGTATGCTGATGTAACGATCAGGGAACAGTGGAGCGGGGTTGAGATCATAATGACTGTTGGCGTTTCTGATAAGCCGTTTGGGGCGGATGACATCGATGATGAGGGCTTTTGCGCAATATCGGGGTCGATTTCTTGCAAGAAACAGAAATGCCTCTTGATTTTGGTTATTGACACACTGAATGATTATCTGCGACCGGGGTTTCACAGCCGATTGGACTATATGACGTTCTGCGTCTGCATCAGTTTCTGTCATTTTTATTGGTCCAACTAAATAAAGTTTATGCGCTATACAATAAGCATAAACATTGCATAATCACGATTTTAATCGATTAACACAGACCAGACGGCATATCCCCTCACCATAAATCTTATATAGTATAGCATCGACAGTAACCTACCGCCTTCTAACAGACGGTATGGAAGAACGGTCACAGAACAGGTGTATCAATGAAAGATCGAACACACTCACTGGTAAGTATCACCGGCATGGGACTCCTCATCCTGACCATCCTGACCACAGGATGCACCCAGAAAGATAACTCCCAAAGCATCGGGATGGCTGTGGAGTTCAATGACCACGCCGCATGTGCTTATGTGGCAAAGGAGAACGGCTGGTACGGGGAGGAGGGGATCAACCTCACCACTTATGAGAGCTATGCCACCGGGATGCGACTTACCAGTGCGCTTGCAAGAGGGGATATAGAGGTTGCGTACATCTGCCTTGCTCCTGCTATAATGGCGTACGCAAGAGGCGTTCCGGTGGTGATCGTTTCCGGAACTCACAAACATGGCTATGGTCTGGTTGCAAGCCCTGATATCGTAAATATCTCTGACCTGAATGGTGCGACCATCGGCTGCGTGCGAGAAGGTGGCATGGTGGACCTCCTATTAAACCGCATGATTCAGGAATACGACCTCAAGGACGTACGGATCCAGCGGATGAATCCACTTAAGCAGGTGATAGCCCTTGAAACCGGTAGGATCGATGCTGCGTTCCTGCCGGAGCATCATGCAACCGTCGCTGAGTCCAAGGGCTTTACGATGCTCATCACAAGCCATGAACTGTGGCATGAGATGCAAGGCAGTGTCCTGATCGTCAAGAGGGAACTGATCGAAGACGATCCTGAAACCGTGAGAAGACTGGTTCGGGTGACCGAGAGGGCAACTACCTGGGTGAATGAGAATCCGGATGATGCTGCCAGAATTCTTGCAGATGAACTGGATACCGAACCTGAAATCATCAAAAAATCGATGAGCCGTCTGAATTACACCACCGGGATTGACGTAGACTCTGTTCAGGAGATGATCGATTTCATGGTAGAACTTGGTTATATCGATGAAGGCATCAGAGCCGAGGATATGCTGGATACAGAGTTCCTGCAGGAGAATATATGAGACTCCGGAATATACTGGATGGATGTATACCGATCATCGTATTCGCTCTGATCTGGGAATTTATCGCCAGGATACATATAGTTCCTGAATACATCTTTCCATCATTCTCTGCGGTGATGCGTGAATTCTACCACCTGACAGTCAGCGGAGTCCTGCTTGATAATCTTGCAAGCAGTTTATTCCGGGTGCTCGTCGGATTTTTCTTAGGCTCTTTGGCAGGTATCATGATGGGGACTGTTATGGGCTGCAAGGAGATCATAAACAGGTCGTTTCACCCGATCGCAAGCCTGCTCTATCCGGTACCAACGCTTGGATGGGCGCCACTACTGATGATCTGGATCGGAATAAATGAGATGTTGCCAATTGTACTGATATTCCTGTGCTCGTTCTTTCCTGTGCTCTATAACACGATCACAGGCATCAGGAGTGTCGGTAGCGATGTTATCAACGCAGCAAGAACGCTTGGAGCGTCTGACCCAAAGATCCTGACAACAGTCATCCTGCCGCTTGCCGTGCCAAACATCTTCACAGGGCTTCGGCTTGAGGCGGGCATGGCATGGCGGGTTGTGATCGCTGCTGAGATGGTTGCGATCCCAACAGGTATCGGTGCGCTGTTGATCAGGTCGGAGAGTCTGCTGCGGGTGGATGTGATCATCGTCTGCCTGATGGTGCTTTCCGTGATGTGCCTTGCCTTTGAGCGGGTATTTCAGTATATCGAGACGAGACTGACAAAGGAATGGAGGTGAGGTTATGCCGGATATTGAATTGAAGAATATTAGAAATTATGTATTTAATGATCTGAATATGGAGATATTTGATAAGGAGTTACTGGTCGTGACCGGTCCGAACGGGGCAGGAAAATCAACACTGCTTGCAACCATCGCAGGACTTGTGAACTACGATGGAACTGTCCTCTTCGACGGAGTAACGGTTGACAGGATACCGACAAACGAGCGGAAGATCGGATATCTCTTCCAGAATCTCGCACTATTCCCGCATCTCAACGTCGCATCCAACATCGGATACGGGATGGCAGTGAAAGGAGATGGAAAGACCGAGATCGCACAAAACGTGGATGAACTCCTCAGGCTGATGAGAATCGAGCATCTGAGGGACCGCTATCCAAAGA
>DASC01000154.1:0-3971 GCA_002503595.1 Candidatus Methanogaster sp. UBA203
CTGTGTACTCTGTGGTTTAATCTATAAGATAATTTAAAGAATATATCATAAGAAATAAAACCACAGAGGTCACAGAGAGCACAGAGAAGGGGTTTTTGGAGTCGCAGAATATGTCCACAAAGAAGTTAATTTTGTTCAGGTTAATTATGCGCGGTTACTAAGTTCTGATTTGCGATGGAGTGAGAAGTGCTCTTCCGCACCCGGGTGCGGTGTTTGGTAACTTAACCAGAGGAGGCAATTGATATGAGAAATATGGTGAAAACGATGGTCCCGACCGGTATAATCAGGTTATTAGTTATAATAGTCCTGTGTTGTTTCGTTTGTCCGCATGTAACTGCGGATGATGAATCCTACAGAATGAGTGAGAATAACTCAGATATATCTATAGAAATTGATGAGATGTTTGATATTTCTTTAGAATCCAACCCCACTACAGGTTATGAATGGGACGTCAAGGAATGTGATTACTCGGTTCTTGAACTCGTAAACAAGGATTATGTAACAGCAGAAAACCAGACTCCGCCCGTAGCTGGTGCTGGCGGGTTGCAAAATTGGACATTCAAGGGGTTAACCGACGGGGAAACTGCACTCAAAATCGTTTACTGGCGATCATGGGAGGGTGAAGAATCGATAGTCGATGAATACCTCTTGCACATAACAGTAGGGGGCGCGACAATCGCAGATACACAAATGCCAGAAGTAACGCAGTCAGTAGAGTCTACGCCATCAGCGACGCAGAGCCCGGCACCGACACAAAAGAAAGACGCGCCGTGTTTTGAAGCTGTATTCGCAATCGCAGGATTATTAGCGGTAGCATATCTGATTAGAGGAAGGGACTAAGGCGAGAGTTGGAGCCATGGAATCAGGTGAGCCACAACAAAGTCACACCCCGCCCTTGCAGAGCACCCCTGACTTCATATCCTCTTCATAGAAGTCCTGCTCCGTCTTAAGTCCGAGAAGAAGCTGCAGCCGTCTTTTCGTATACTTCGGGATCAGTTCGAGCGTTCGCTTCAGATACCATTTCGGATACCTTCGTATGATGTTATTTGAGAGATACCAGCCCAGATTATAATAATCGATATTCATCTTCCAGATGATGTGCTGGAGTTCATCCGTGCTCAGGTGCCTTGTCTTCACATTCGCATAGATCCCGTCGTATTTTGTGACGTCACCGGTATTTGTAACGAGCCCCATCTCGATTAACTCCTCGCGAAGCACGGTTTTCGGGTACGGCGTCATGATATAGAAGATCGGGACGTCGAGTTTCAGTTTCTTTGCAAGTTCGAAGTTTCGAAGTATATCCTCTTTCGTATCGTCCGGATTCCCGCTGATGATCCCGCCTGATACGATGATCTTGTGTTCGTGGAGATACCTGACAGCTTTCTCCGAGTCCGATGCCATCCCGGTCTTGCCGAATAGTTCGATGTTGCGCGGGAGCGCGTTCTCGATTCCGAGAAAGACTCCATCGAAGCCCGCCTTTGCCATCAGGTCCACAACCTCCTTACTCTTTGCAATCCCGCTGGTGCTCGCCTGCGTCTGGTAGTAGATGTCATCGAGCCCGGCATCGATTATTGCTTCGCAGAGCCGTTTCATCCTCTTCGTGTTGAGCGTGATGTTGTCGTCCACGAAGAATATGTTCTCTGCGCCGTGATCCTTCGCATCCTGTATATCCGCGATCACGCGGTCGATCTCGTACGTCCTGAAACTGCGCCCGTACATGCGGTCGATGCTGCAGAACTTGCAGCCCTGCGTGCAGCCCCGGCTCGTCTCAACGACGTCCACGGTGTGGCAGAATCCGTAAAATCCCTTCTTGATCAATCTTGCTTCCCGGTCGGGAAGGCGGATATCCGCTAGATCAAGAAGCGGGCGCGGTGGGTTGTGCACCATCCCTCCGTTCTCCTTGTAGGACAGACCGAGCACATGATCGTACCGCTGATCCGGGATGGCTTCGACCAGTTCCCGAAATGTCCCCTCCCCTTCGCCACGCGTGATAAAATCGATGTACTCGATGTCAGGGCTCTCTGCAATCTCCCTGTACTCAAGCGTCGGGTGGTAGCCGCCGAAGACGGTTGGGATGCTGCTGTCGCATTCCTTGACAGTCTTTGCGACCTCGAGCATCCCTGCATACTGGAAACTCATGCAGCTCAGACCCACGAGATCGATGTGGTACTTTCGTATGGCTTCGCGCACGAATTTATGCGGGTCTTTCGTGACGTTTAAGTCGGCTACCTTGACGTCGCAGACATCGTTTATGTTTCCGGCGATGGACGTGATCCCGAGATTCGGGATCCTCGCAACGAAATCGAAGTCGTGCTGGACATCAGGTGAGGCGAGTAGCAGGACGTTTATAGTAACACCTTCCTTTCGTACTTGGGGCTACGGGATTTAAAATGTTAACTACGACTCAGAGATCGAGGGCATCAGAAGCAAACATCTCTGTCACATCAAACGCGGTGATGTGAATAAAGCGGGCATGACGGGCTGCCACTGTTACAGCCCGCCAGCGATTTAAAGTCAGATCTCACCGATCAAAATTAAAGTTCTCCTTCACGATTTTTAGCGCACAGAAGTCTCCGCACATCGTGCACGCCTCCGTATCCTCCGGAAGCCGGCTGTTCCTGATCTCCCGTGCGCGACCCTCATCGATTGCAACCTCGTACTGCCGGTTCCAGTCGAGATCACGCCGCGCCCGTGCCATGTCGAGATCCCATGCCCGTGCACGGTCGCCGTACTTGATCATGTCGCCAACATGCGCAGCAATCCTGGAAGCCATCACACCCTCATAGACATCCTCCTCGTTCGGCAGCGCAAGATGCTCGGCAGGCGTCACATAGCAGAGGAAATCCGCGCCGCATGAACTGGAGATTGCGCCCCCGATCGCTGTTACGATGTGGTCGTAACCGGGCGCGATGTCGGTTACCAGTGGACCAAGCATGTAAAACGGTCTCTCGTTTGTCAGGCTCTTCATCAGCGTGATATTTGTCTCGATCTCGTTGATTGGCACATGCCCTGGACCCTCGACGATAACCTGCACGCCTGCATCGTATGCCCTGTCGCCGAGTTCTGCGTGCATGATCAGTTCCTGAATCCCTGCCCGGTCTGTTGCGTCGTGGACTGCTCCTGCCCTCATGCCGTTCCCCATCGATAGCGTGACCTCGTGTTCGAGCATGATCTCGAGGAGATAGTCAAATTCGCTGTAGAGCGGGTTCTCTTTCTCGTTGTGAAGCATCCATGCGGTCATGAACGCACCGCCTCGCGAGACCAGTCCGCCATACCGCCCCTGGTTCTTGAGACGCTCGACTGTCAGGAGGTTAATTCCTGTATGAATCGCCATGAAGTTCGTTCCGAGCTTCGCCTGCTCTGCCGTGATCCGGAAGAGGTCGTCGGGATTCATGTTCACGACCGCACCATCCTTCTCGATCGCCTCGATAAACGCCTGATACAATGGAACGCTTCCCACGGAGAGCGACGTTGCCGCAATCACGCGCTTCCTGACTTCCACGAGATCGCCGCCTGTTGAGAGTTCCATGATGGTGTCCGCGCCTGCCTTCTCTGCTACCTGTGTCTTTCTCACCTCTTGATCAATGTCCACGATGTCAGACGACGTTCCGACCGATGCGTTCACTTTGGTGCGCATCCCCTTCCCGACGCCGCACGACATGGTTTTCCGGTACGGGCTTACCGGGATCACGATCCTTCCGCTCGCAACTCCCTTGCGTACAAACTCAGGGTCGACGCCTTCAACCTTCGCGACCGTCTTCATCTCTTCTGTGATCTGTCCGTTCTGTGCTTCTCTTATGAGACTCATAGTTCTGGATGATGGAAGTGGCAATATTTAAATGCTTCTAAAAATTAAAATGGAATTCGACTCAAGTGAAATTGAATTGGGTTCCGGGTGGTGCCGTGCGAAGGGATTGGAAGATTTTTTGTAACTACTCAGGTATGCTGATTGGTCTCCCGATTGCGATCCT
>DASC01000154.1:4031-24215 GCA_002503595.1 Candidatus Methanogaster sp. UBA203
GGTTACAGTATGCCCCATGTCCCAAGTAGTTCCTACCTAGTGAAGTCCCCCGATAGTGGTTTAGGTACCTGAGTAGTTACGATTTTTTAGAATTTTCTGTTTATCCACGATCTCATCACTCTTTGATTCTCCGCGGTCCCGAGAACGGGTAATATTTTCATGTTACCGCTCCTGAATAGATAAAAGAATGTTGCCGCATATTAACCCATTTCTCTTCAGCAACACCGATTAAATTACCACACCGGCATTTGACTTCGTTTCCATCCCTAACGCTGTAATCCCTGATCATCCGGTCATTCCAGCAGTGCCATAATCTGCCTTTTCCGATCTTTTGATATTTAAAAATTTTTCTTTTGCATTTAGCACATTTTGTTATTATCATCTGTGATCGTCCAGCTTCATGCTTTTATAGATACTCTTAGCCAGGTTCCAGTAATGATCGGTACTGGCTCTGCCTTCACCATAAGCTTCGTGCCAGCCGGCAGGGACAGGCATATCTATGTACAAGGATTTGCGTCTTGCTTCAAGTAGCATCCTTGGAGCGTTCATAAAATCAGCCCCGCAGATAACTTTGTTCTCTGTTTCGGATGATAACCGCTTCAGCCATTTGACTCCTGCATAACTTCTCATTAAATGATGATCGAGAATTAACGTACTAACGTCCCGTGATAGTCGTTTAGCATTGCGCCACGCACGTTCGGTCTGCTTTTTCGAAAGCTTGTTGGGCATATAAAGAGGAGGTCCGTCAGCCAATACGATATCGGGTTCCCAGTCCAGTATTTGAGAGATGGCTTCGTCGTCAAGGAGCTGGATATCAGAGGTGTGCACAAAGACGCGGTCTTCTTCGATCCTTGTCATCATCACCGTCTGCGGATTATTACGTTTGCCCCCATGAGATACCGGTCTGGAAAAGGTCACTACCCCCTGCTTTATCCCTTCTGCGGAAGTCAAATCGTTTTTCAGGATGGCAGAAAGAGACTCCGCTCTTTTCTCTTCAATCGGATGCAGATGGGACAGGTTCTTAGCCCATATTCTGACGTCAGGGTTTAATCCAGTTATTTTTTTAATGCTGAACTGATAAGGATTTGCATCTGCTAACGGAATATGATCTCCATGAAAATGACTGATCACTATGTCGGTTGCTCCGGACCATCGTTGTATGATCTTTTTCTGTATCCGCTCATCCACTGCCACCTGAAAGGGGTGGGGAAGTAGCCCATATCTGTTGTAACCCAGCGCTATACCCGGATCGATCAATATCCTCTGCTTCGCCGTTGTCACAAAACAGCAAAGACCCCTTACACCCAGTGATTCGGTTCCTATGATTTCTATGTTCATGTTATGGTTTTTGTGACATCCTCCCCGCCACAAGTAGCGGGGTCCTCTGCCGTATATCTATAAAAATGTTGACACAGAGACTCTACAGCAACTCCCTGCAAAGACCTTTATTAAGCGTATACTATTATCTCTGGATTTCTTGGACTCATTCATAGTACAGCCCTTTCCTCTTCATCGTTGATATAAACATTGCAGTCACGCTGAAAAAATCGATTCAAACAGCGTTAATAATTCAAATCATCCAAAACTTATATGTGACCAGCCACCAACCGAGTATCATGACATCGAAGATGTGGATTTTACAGACGCATACTTCTTTTTTCACCAAACAATCGCTAAAATCATGCCGGCAATACTGATCGCAGGGACTCACAGCGGCGTTGGCAAAACCACCGTCGCGATGGCGCTGATGGCTGCGTTTGCACGCAGATATGCGGTTGCTCCGTTTAAGGTGGGACCCGATTACATCGATCCGAGCCACCACACCGCGATATGCGGACGTGCATCCCGAAATTTAGACATGTTCATGATGGGGGAAGAAAGCGTCCGCGAGACGTTTGCTAGAGCGGCATCCGGTTCCGATATCTGCGTGATCGAGGGCGCGATGGGGCTGTACGATGGCATGGGTTCTGGCGATGTCGCATCCGCTGCGCATGTCGCAAGGGTGCTCGGTCTGCCTGTGATCCTCGTTGTTGATGTCAAAGGTGTCTCCAGAAGCGCTGCCGCAATCGTCAAGGGGTACTGCGACTTCGATAAACGGATCAACGTCGCTGGCGTGATTCTGAACAAGGTAGGGAGCCCAAGACACGGTGATATGGTCAGAACCGCAATCCGGCAGGAACTCTCGGTTCCTGTGGTCGGAGAGATACCGAAATCATCGCGTATCGAACTTCCATCGAGGCATCTTGGACTGTACATGGCTCATGAGGGATATCGCATGGATTACGTGACAGAACTGACATCGCTTGCAGAAGATCATCTGGATATGACCGCGATCCGGGATATAGCACAGCAGACCCGAGATGCAGAGTACGCGACAGCGAATGGGGGTAGTAGTGTTGGCGGTGGTGTTAGTGATGATAATGGTGACGGCGGCTCTGCCCGGCACGATATTACGATCGGGGTTGCTCGTGACCCTGCTTTCTGTTTCTATTACAGAGATCTGATCGATTCATTGAAACGAGATGCAAACCTCATATTCTGGAGTCCGCTTGCAGACGATCTGCCTGAAGCGGATGGGTTCTATTTCGGGGGCGGCTATCCCGAGTTGTACGCAAGGGAACTGTCAGCACGCAGCAAGACCGGAAAAGATATCAGGGACGCTGCCGCGGACGGGGTTCCGATCTATGGCGAATGCGGGGGCATGATCTACCTCTGCGAATCCTTAATCGACTTGGACGGGAACGCATACCCTATGGCAGGCGTGCTTCCTGCAGAGACTGCGATGACGAACCGGTTGCAGGCGCTCGGATACACCGATGCAACCGTATCTGGTAACCCGGTCGTTCCTGCAGGCAGGATTCGCGGGCATGAGTTTCATTACTCAGAGACTGATTGCGCGCCTGATGCCAGATTCGCATACCGGATGAACCGGGGAAAAGGCATCAGGGACGGGATGGACGGGATGGTCGAGTATGCCACGCTCGGGAGTTATATGCATGCACCGCCGAGTTTTGATGTGAGCCGGTTTATCGAGTCATGCAGACGGCATGTTCGCTGAAACCGAAAATACCGCTTTTGCGTGAATAGCGTATGCTGGCATAGTCTACGATCAGAGCATTCTGTGAAGCAGTGCAAGATAGCAGCAGTGAGTACATGCTCGAGTAACTTGTGAATAAAATCAGCGGAATCAGTGTTAATCTGTGGCTAAAAACCTTTATCAGCCACTGATTTACACAGATTACACAGACTCCGGGTTATCTGTTTGCCACACGTTACTCGAGCATATTCGGCAGCGAATCCGTTTGCACGGATTATACCGATTTTATCCACGGTTCACAGGATCTTCTGTAAACCTGAACATCTGACGACCTCAAACTTCCACAAAATTTATATAGGAAGACCTCATAATGATAATAATAATGTGAAAAACTCTGGGTGTCGATCTACCCACCTGGGTAGAGCAACATCCCGAGCCAATCGCATTGACGGCATAATGGCATCGGATCGATATCCGAAGGCGTGCCGATGGCGTAAGCCAGGGATACCAAAGCAAACAGGGGGAGAAGTAAAATGAACGAACTCATGGAGTCACTTGCCCGATCACTTGGAGACGGGGACTGGACCGTGCGCCGTGGTGCTGCTGAAGCACTCGGGAACATTGTGGACCAAAGATCGGCTCAACTGCTGATAGACGCGCTTGTGGATGTGGATCGATGGGTACGTGATGAAACCATCGAAGCACTCTGCAAGATTGGCAAAACCGCAGTTGAGCCGCTAATAAAAGCGCTTGGAAACGAAGATGTGCGTGACGAGGCGGTCGATGCACTCGTCAGCATCGGTGAACCAGCGGTTCTGCCGCTAATAAAAGCGCTTGAGAACGAAGACGTGCGCGCTGAGGCGGTCGAAGCGCTCGGCAGGATTGGTGATGCGAAAGCGGTTGAATCACTGATAACTGCACTTGAGCGTGGAGACGGTTACGTGCGCTGGTATGCTGCCAATTCGCTCGGCGAGATTGGCGACGAAAGAGCGGTTCTGCCGCTGATAAAATCGCTTTCGGACAAGGACGATGACGTGCGCCGGAGATCTGCCGAGGCACTCGGTGGGATCGGTGACGCAAGAGCGGTTCTGCCACTGATAGACGCGCTTTCCGATAGTGATTGCGAGGTGCGCTGGGGAGCTGCCGGTGCGCTCGGCAGGATTCGCGATCCAGGGGCGGTTGAGTCACTGGCAGATGCGCTTTTTGACGAAGACGAAGACGTGCGCCGGATATCTGCCGAAGCGCTCGGCAGGATATGCAATGCAAGAGCGGTTCTGCCACTGATAGACGCGCTGTATGATGAGAGCTGGCGGGTGCGACGAAGCGCTGCCGGTGCGCTCGGTAAGATCGGCGACGCAAGAGCGGTTGAGCCGCTGATAGACGCGCTTAGTGATGATGGCGTGGGCGTACGTACTGAAGTTGACAAAGCGCTCGGCAGGATCGGTGAACCCGCGGTTGTACCGCTTATCAATGCGCTCATGGAGGATAGTATGGCTATGCGTGACAAGACGGTCCATGCGCTTGGCGGGATCGGTGAACCCGCGGTTGTACCGCTTATCGAAGCACTCAGATATCCCATAGACACAAACGTGCGTAATAAGATTGCTGCTGCACTCAGCAAGATTGCTGAGCCGGCAGTCGCACCGCTGATAGATGCGTTAGATGACCGCGACTCGTGGGTGCGCTGCGGGGCTGCTATGGCACTCGGCAGGATCAGTGATCCAAGAGCGGTTCTACCGCTGATAAACACGCTTACGGATGGCGACTCTGAGGTGCGCTGCGGGGCTGCTATTGCACTCGGCAGGATCAGTGATCCAAGAGCGGTTGAGCCGCTGATAAACACGGTTGTGGATATTGACCGCAACGTGCGGGACCAGGCTGCCATCGCACTCGGCGAGATCGGCGATCCAAGAGCGGTTCTACCGCTGATAAGCGCATTTGCGGATAATGAGCCCGAGGTGCGCTGGGGGATTGCCGGTGCGCTCGGTAAGATCGGTGACGCGAGAGCGATCGACCCGCTGGTAAGCGCGCTTGGCGACGATGATAGGGACGTGCGTGACCGGGCTGCCGAAGCGCTCGGCGAGATCGGTGACGCGAGAGCGATCGAATCGCTGGTCAAAGTGCTCGTGAATGGGGACTGGTGGGTACGGCGTGGAGCTGCCGAAATGCTCGGCAGGGTCGGCGATGTGAAGACGGCTGATCCACTGGTACACGCGCTTGCAAAGGGCTTTGGCGGGTGCGCGATAAGACTGTCGAAGCGGACTGGATTGACGCCACAATAACGGCTGTGAAAGGGGTTATGAGGACGGGGTGAACCGCGAACTCGGGGTGGCATCGACAGAGCCATCAGAGATGGTTTCATATATCGAAGTCGGTTACGCGGTCACACCCCTGTGACCCCGCGCGCCACGATCTCCTCGATCGCAGCCAGAAGCGTTTCTTTATTGTCATACCGCGAGATGATATCATCCAGCCGATCCGCATCGAGATCTTTCATCCGGAGTGCAAGCCCGATCATATTCGGGATCGCACGTACCACGTTATCGACGATTGTGACGGTTGCCGCCTTTGCAGTCCTTGAAAGTGGATTCAGATCGATCGCAATCACGGATTTGCCCATGTCTGCCAGCGCCTGACACCGGTCACCGTCCTCAAGCGGCACAAGCACCACATCCGCATCATGGATGCCGCCTTTGCATACCAGCGATCTGGGATGATCCGGCGGGAGTGGGTGAAGCGCTGCATCAGGATGCTCGCCAAGCGCGCCGGACGCTCCATGCAGACGCAGATGATCCGCAATCGCGCGTACCCGCTCTTCTGTCCTGTAAAAGAGATTTATCTCGATTACTGCATCAAGAGCCCTGCCAAGTTCGATGATCTCATCAGGCACAAGCACTGCGACATTGCCGTTTACCGAGAGCACCGGACGGCGTGCAGCAAGAAGCATCGCGACCGCTACCTCTTCCGCACGCATCGCCGATCCGGTTGTGCGTTCGCCTAATAGATAGTCAAACGCCTCGCCGCGTCCGTGTGCGATCAAGCCGACCTGCGAGGTGATGCCTGTGCGGACGCCATCGGTCAGACGCTCTCTTATGCAGAGGGACTGGTATCTGGGATGGGTCTTTGGGATGGTCATGTTTATACAATATGGCGTGGAATGATAGATATTAACCGGAGACAGTCTGAAGGAGTTTGTACATGGATAAACCAAAGATATGCATAGTCACGCAGACGCCCCTGCTCAGGTTTAAACTGGACTACGGTGAGTTGCTTGATAAATACGGGACGCTTCCGGATCCTGTGCCTTTTAACTACCTTACAGAGGGCGTGGATTACGAGTTTGCTCCCGGAGGCGTCCCGAAGATGGTTTATCCGATGCAGAATCTGATGATCGAGAGGGGTTTGATAGATGGTGCGCACTGGATATCCCTAAATACGATGGGACCGGAGCGCGTGCTCGTCGATGATATTCTCATACACAGCATCACGCTTGAGCCTAAGTATGTCGCGCCCTACAGCCGACTTAAGGAGAGGATATGGGCAGAGACTCATAATATCGAGCGCAGACCGGTTGGCGCAGTCGAGTTCTCTGCTTATGCGAGATACAACTGGCTCTGTGCGGATAAGATGTTTAAACTGCTCCCGATCGATATCTTCTATATTCACGATTTCCACCAGTTGCTCGTTGGGAACATGATCGGTCTTGCAGCGCCAACGGTATTTCGGTGGCACATCCCGTTTAACCTGGACCACACCTCAGGTTATATCAGGCGGTTCATCATCCGGTGCGTCGAGTCCTTTGGCGGGGTCATCGTCAGCTGCAAACGTGATCTCGAGGGTTTGATACGGGCTGGCTATCAGGGAAGGGCATACCAGACCTACCCTTACATCAACCAGTACATGTGGACCGATCCGTCAGACGCTGAGTCTGACGAGTTCTGCAAGCGATTCGGTATAAACGAGGGGGATACGCTCATTCTGGCTGTGGCAAGGATGGATCCGATAAAAGGGCAGGATATTGCAATCAAAGCACTCCAGCAAGTACCTGGCGCAAAATTGATGCTTATCGGGAATGGCAGTTTCACAAGCAGCGAGAAGGGCGGGCTGGCTCATCCGAAAGGGTCTGATTGGAATGTGTACCTGAAAAAACTTGTGAGCGATCTTGGACTGGAGGATAGGGTTATATTTACCGGATTTATGCCGGATAACATCCTGAAAGCAGCATACAAACGATGCGATCTGCTGGTGTTCCCATCCCACACAGAGGGCTTTGGCCTGGTCGTGGTGGAGGCATGGATGTACAGAAAACCGGTTGTCGTGAGCACCGGCGCTGGCGTCTCTGAACTGGTGATGGATGGACTTAACGGGCATATATTCGATCCCGGGAACGTCTCCCTTCTGGCAGAGAAGATTAATACGGTGTTGGCAAGCCCGGATGATGCGGAATGCATCGGGGAA
The DNA here is from genome assembly GCA_002503595.1 of Candidatus Methanogaster sp. UBA203. Taxonomy (GTDB): domain Archaea; phylum Halobacteriota; class Methanosarcinia; order Methanosarcinales; family Methanogasteraceae; genus Methanogaster_A. Next base: position 11,527 of record DASC01000154.1, read on the forward strand.
CGAGGTTACGAGACCGCCACACAGTGTTATATAGAGGAAGGCGCAAGCGTGGTCTGGGACGTATTCGACGATGTCATGACCGGATTTAGGCACTGAAATGGAGGAGATGATATGACTGATTTCACATTCTACAGGGCACGATACCAGCTCGAACTTACAGGAAAGAAGGCAAGAGACCTACCTGAGTTGCTTGCAGCCATAAAAGAGATCGATGAGAGTTCCATCTTCGACCATGTCTACCATGCACTCCTTGATTCCCACTTCCTCCCGATTGGATATCCGAACGACTTTGCGTACTGGATCGCTGATGCGCTACACGAACCCGCGCTTGCCGAACGACTTGCTGACCTTGACCTGCGTGAATTCCCGGACATAGAATCGCTCAAAAAGAGGATCATCGACATAATCGAGGATTATATGGCAATGCATGATGTTAGCCGCAGGGCTGACATAGGTCAGGAATTCCATTTCATCAGGTGCATCACCGTCACCTTCCCGACGAGATACATGGTGACAAACATGAACGAGGTACTGGAAACCATAAAGGAGATCGATCTGGACTCGATATTCTACTATTTCATTGCGAGCAGGCTGCTTGGCGGGGAGCACTACAAGGAACTGTCGCGCTGGATACTCAAGAATGATACCCACAATTTGATAGAAAAGCTGGATAACATATACCCCTATGGGTTTGCAAATATGGATGCCCTGAGAAACGAGATCGTAAGGATCATCGAAAGATATTTCTGGGAGAATATATGAACGAAACGAGGTCGATCTGGGATTACGAGGATATTGTTGAGAGGGGTCTGCTCGAAGACCTTGAACTGCTTGCGGAACATATATCAGGCAGGGTTCTGCACATCAATGCCACATACTCAGGCGGGGGCGTGGCAGAGATCTTAAGCAGTATGATCCCACTACTAAAGGGGCTTGGTATCGAGACCGAATGGAACGTAATACGAGGGGATGACGAGTTTTTTTCTATCACGAAAACTTTTCACAATGTGCTACATGGCAGGGTAAATGGTGCAGTCGAGGTTCCTGTAAAGCATGAGCCGGTCAGCGTGCTGGACGATCTCGACAGAGAGATTGGAGAACTAAACCTGCGAAAGGAGATGTTCGAGACGTACCTGCACTGGAACAGGATCAATTCAGAGGAGATGGATCTCGATTCTGATTTTGTATTCATCCATGACCCCCAGCCGGCTGCACTGATCGATGTGAAGCAGAGGGGAAAGTGGATATGGCGGTGCCATATCGATGTATCGAACCCTGATCCGCTTGTCTGGAACTTTCTAAGCGAATCAATCTCAAAGTATGACGCATCGATCTTCTCGACACCGATGTTCGCCAGGCCGGATCTCGGGATCAGGCAGTTTCTTGTGCCGCCCTCCATCGATCCGCTGAGCGACAAGAACATCGAACTCTCGCAGGGCGAGATCGGCAGAGTCCTTGATAAATACGGAATCTGCATGGATAAACCGATCATAACGCAGGTGTCAAGATTCGATCGGTTGAAGGATCTTCCTGGAGTGATAGATGCATATAAACTGGTTAAAAAGCGGATCGACTGCCAGTTAATCCTTGCAGGAGGCGTAGCAGCGGACGATCCCGAAGGTATGGGCGTCTATCACGAGGTCATGGAGAAGGCAGATGGCGAAGAGGACATACACGTGCTGCTCGGGTCCCCGCCGTTTTCCGATATCGAGATCAATGCATTCCAGCGGGCATCGACCGTTATCATGCAGAAATCGCTGAAGGAAGGGTTCGGACTGGTGGTTTCAGAGGGGCTCTGGAAAGGAAAGCCGGTAATCGGCGGCGCGACAGGCGGAATCCCGCTGCAGATCGTCAATGACGTTACAGGGTATCTTGCGCATTCGGTCGATGGCGCGGCATTCAAGATCGCGAATCTCCTCAAGAATCCGGAACTCGCCCGGAGACTCGGAGAAGCTGGAAAAGAGCATGTCAGGCACAATTTCCTGATAACGAGGCATCTCAAGGATTATATTCTTATCATGCTCAGTCTTGAGAACCCGTCAGGGACTATCAGGTTGTAGAAACGCAAAGACGCACCATAAAAAAAGACGAAGACCCCCGCGCCCCTTCAGGGTGGGGATGTAGTCACTGACAGCGTGAAGTTGTCCAGCGTCGTCCATACGGGATCTCCGGTTCCATCCCATGCAATCCATTCGACCTCCGCATATTCGTGGTCCACTGTTACAAGGACGTAGCCGTAGTCGAGATCATTGCGATACTCTCCAACCACGCGGGAGTCGTTATAAGGTGGACTCCACGACGCAGATGGTGCGCCGCATGATCCGATAACCATCTGATGAATCTCGCTTCCGGAACCGTCAGGTACGTATGCCCGGTTATAGAGGTGGTCATGACCGCAGAAATATATCCGCCCGCCTGCACTGCCGATGCTGTTCCAGAACTCGTCACGCTCGTTCGGGTAACATGCCATGCAATCAGGATGATTGACCTCGAATGCGGGTTCATGACCAAAGACAAATACATAAGGTTGGCTGTTGTTCTCCATCTGACCCTCCAGCCACTCTTGATTCACCCGGTGGGGGTTGATGTACGTGTCAAGCCCGACAAAGAATGCGTTCTTGTGGGTGAAGGAGTATGTCAGGCGCTCCTCGCCGGATGGTCCGTTTCCCGGGTTATCAGAACCGAACGCATCCACGTACGCAGCCTTTAGAGCAGGATCGGGATGCGGCGTGTAAGGGTACGAGGAGTGTGGCCAATCAAGTGGTCCGTTCTCGTGGTTGCCGCGGATGGTATGCACCGTGATTCCTGCGCTGTATACCGGTTCCATCGCACGCTTCCAGTTTGTGAACTGGACCTCGTAAGGGGTGCTGCCGTTCTGGCACCAGCCGTTAGCCATATCTCCCGGAACCAGAACAAGGTCGCAGCTGTCGTTTACAATCGCCCTTGCAATAGCCCCTACAACGAGATCGTTGATGCCCGATTTGCCACTGGTGTTATTATTATCGCCCCTGGTGTCACAGAAGACCGCGAATCTCCACTGATCTGTTTCGGGTTCGGTTGAGTCCTCCCCCACACACCCGGCTGCAAACACAGCAACAAACAGGCACAGCACGATAATGGCGAATGCGATCAGATTGCGCCTCACGTTTACACCCTCCCTGATATCGATCGCTTCAGGTAATTCTCCTGATGTTCCTCTGGCAGGGTGAAAAATGGCGCCTGAAAACCACCCACACAGACAGATATCTGATTATAATGATCCAGCACACTCGGCTCATTCTTACCCCCCCAAACATCCTCGCAGAGGTGACAGGTATCTTCAAGCTTATCGAAATAGCGAAGTAGTATAGCAATCACAATCCCGGATTTTCAAAACCATTCCTGTAACTAAACTACACCCCATTCCGTTATAAACCTTGCCGATCATCAACGATCGGTCTCAGGGGCGTCTTCATTAGTCTTGAAATCCGGAACTTGCCCGGAGACTCGGAGAGGCTGGAAAAGAGCATGTCAGGCACAATTTCCTGATAACGAGGCATATTAAGGATTATCTTCCCATCATGCTCAGTCTTGAGAACCCATCAGGGACTATCAGGTTGTAAAAAAGCAAAATGGCGAATTTGATATTATCTCATTCGCCTGACTGCATAAGCAAGCAGACCTGCGACTACCAGCAATGAAGCCTCGTATCCAGGTATGCTCTTCTTTGTCTCTGCCGCCTCAGGTTCCTCTCCTTCAGTCGCTGCGGTCGTTGGAGTTTCTACTATCTCCTCTGCCGCAGGGGTTTTGATCGATTCTGCTACCGCCGGCACGCTGGTTTCAGGATGGCATACCGAACAGTGGAGTTCCCTCTGTGTTGATGGCACAACCGTTATCAGATGCAGCCCTGTCAGGTCATGGCAGTTGCTGCACAGGGGAAGGGTTACCTTGCCCTCTGGCATGTGACATTCCTCACAAGTCGCCAGACCCGGCAGATGGATCAGGTGTGGGATCACATCCGCATCCAGGTCCCGCCCCTCCTTGTTGCCTTCGGGTCGGTGGCACATGTAGCAGATCGATGTGTTCGTCTCTTCGCCATGAATATGCACAAGGTCATCCTGTGTGTGACAGTCCTGACAGATAATGGTCACTCCTGCAGGTTGTAGCGGCTTTACAATGTCTGGTGCGGTCTTGTGACATGCCTCGCATCCCTGATGCACATCCACGAGATCGCGGTGGCAGTGTGCGCAGACCGTTGTATCGAGGATCTCGTTGTTGTGGTGGGTATTGATATCACCATGGCAGTACGTGCAGTCCTCGGTCTTCACCTTCTTTATGTGCACATCGTGAATCGTGCCGTAGTGGCATTTCTCACACTGCGGGATTGCGATCAGAAGTGCCTCACCATGACAGTCCTCGCAGGTCACCAGATTCTGCTCCATCTTCGCCTCGTGAAGCGTATGTGGCGACCCGGGGTGACACTTCGCACAGTCTACATTCTCCGCATCCAGTGCGATCGTGCCAAACTCCACCTCGCCATAAACTGACATAGCCACGATCAGCAGAATAAGTGTTGCAAGCAACATCGGTGTTCGTTTCATAGTATTCGCCTCTCGATTGTTATCGATTGTAACGATATGGTTTGCGTTTGGGTATATATTGCTTTTCCTGCGAACGCGCCCGGGCAAGGCGTGACCCCCCGTCAAATCGCAAGGTTTAAATCATGACCGCCCGTTTATGTTCACTGTATGCGCCTATCAGATATGATTGCAATTCTCGAGGAGATTGCACCTCCTGAACTTGCTTATGAATCAGACAGGGATCGGATCGGGCTGGTGCTCGATCGTGGGAACAATGTGAACAAGGTCGCTGTTGCACTGGATGCCACCGACTATGTGCTCGAAGAGGCTGCACGTGAGGGTGCGGATCTTCTGGTCACGCACCACACCCCGATATACGATCCGATCCACAGGATCTCAAAGAGCCTCTCAGACTCGTTAAAGATCGCTCTTGAGAGCGAGATCTCGATATATGCGATGCACACGAACTATGACCGGGCACAGGGCGGCGTCAATGATGTGCTTGCGGAAGTGCTCGAACTGGAGGATGTCGAGGAACTGGAACCGGGTCGCATCGGAAGAACGGGATGCTCGACAACATCTGAATTTGCAGAGTTTGCTGCGCGGCAGTTAAACGTCCCTGTCAGGTGGATCGGTGAGCGCAACATCGAGACCGTGATGGTCATCGGCGGCAGCGGTCTAACCGGTGAGTTTGTGAATACCGCAATCGTTGGCGGTGCCGATCTCCTGCTGTCAGGAGAGATCCGGCACGACGCGATCAGGAAGGCACATAATCTGGCACTCATCGATGCCACGCATTATGCAACCGAAATTCCTGCAATGAAGCGTCTATGTGAACGATTACCTGTCGATACGGTCTTCATCGATCACGTACCCGATGTCAGGTGGGTGGACAGCACCATTATAGTGCCTCCGGAAACGCCGGCGTGGCATGCATAGGTATTCCACAGAGATAATCTGTGCAAGAGGGTGCAATCAAGATCTGCGCCCCCATCCTCCGCACTATAGGATACAATCACCATACCACTGCAACCTCCTGAGACTCGACAATCTTCTTATCCTTCGTGATCAACGCAGCATCAAGCAATATCGCTGTTGCGGTAATGATTCGGTCATGAAGTTCTGGAATCGCTTTCAAATCATGGCATTTCAGAACAACAGCCACATCCATAGGGTAAGTTATATAATTTGAACTCCCTTCAATGACTTTCAGAATCTCGATGAACTCGAGGTCAACCCTGTGTTTTTCAGTGATGAAGATCGCCTCTGCCAGTACCACTGTTGGAATTACGATAACCGCATTTCCAGCATCAACACGATCGTATGTAGATTCTGCTTTCCTGCCGAGACGTTCATCATCAGTCAGATACCAGAGCAGCGCATGGGTATCGGTTACAAAGAGGTTGCCGCTACTAAACGTGCTTGAATAACGATTTTTTGGCAGTTTCGATCTCATCATCGGTTATGCGTACGCCTTTGAGAAGTCCCTTCAACGAAACAATTTTTCTCTGTGTCCAAAGCAATGTTTTGGTATCATGAAGTTCATTTTCAATCAGGGATAGTTTTGTATACATCGCAATCCCAATCGCATCGGGTGGGATCTGTATATTCTCACCAGTTGTAACAGTTGCCATCACACTTTAATTACGTTTAAAGCATATAAAGGGCACTGTCGCTTTTTCAAGTGTAGCCGCCATACCCTTAGATTCTAACGCAAGCGTCGACGGCAGAGCCGTTATCGCAGAGTGTGCAGAGGGTTGAAGCGGTCTCGGAACTATGCGCCCGCTACATACTGCCTTCGGCGCTGCTTCGCAGACCGCGGTGATAAATCACTTGATTTATAGTGCCTCCTGAAACGCCGGCGTGGCAGGTATAGGCACTGCTACGCCTGTACATGCCTAAACAAGGACTTCCAGCGCTTTATCGACATCGACGCCATCGTGTACGATCGCTGCGACCGCTCGCGTCATCCGTGTCGGATCGTTCGCCTGAAACGCATTTCTACCGACAGCAGCGCCCTTTGCGCCTGCTTCCATCGCGCCCTTGATCATCTGCAGGAACTCCTTATCGGTATTCGTCTTTGGTCCGCCTGCGATCACCACAGGAATAGGGCAGCCCGCAACCACGGTCTTGAATGAGTCCGGATCGCCTGTGTAGTTGGTCTTGATGATATCCGCGCCAAGTTCGGCGCCGACGCGAGCCGCGTGTGCGACCGCGACCGGGTCGTGCTGGTTGGGGATTGCGGCACCTCGCGGGTACATCATAGCAATGAGCGGCACGCTCCAGTAATCACAGTCATCCGAGACCGTACCAAGATATTCGAGTTGATCCGATTCGGTATCAGAGCCAACATTGATATGCACGCTCACGGCATCCGCGCCGAGTTTGATCGCCTCTTCGACGGTGCATACCGGCACCTTGTTGTTCGGATCAGGTCCAAGCGAGGTGGATGCGCTCGTATGGATGATAAGTCCGATATCGTGGCCGTATCCGCGATGCCCGTGCTTGACCATCCCTTTCTGCATGAGGACTGCGTCTGCGCCGCCCTCTGCAACCTTGTTTATGGTCTCCCCGATGTTTACGAGTCCTTTTATCGGACCCTCTGATATTCCATGATCCATCGGAATAATCAGCATGTTTCCGCTCTTCCTATCGAGGATCCGTTCAAGCCTTACCTTCTTTCCTATTTCTGGCATGGTTTCACCATTTCATTCATATAATGCGATATTACAGAACCGGTGATCTTATAAGTATTGCCTGATCAGAAAACTGTCCAACGCCAACACAATAGTTAAGTATAAGATACTTCAAAGTAGTCTACTATGGAGTATCCAACCTGTATAGACCGACAGCAGGAACTAACAACACTGAGAGAGCGATTCAGCAGAAGAGGCGCAGAATTCATCGTAGTATACGGAAAGAGACGGATAGGGAAAAGCACACTCTTACAGAAGTTCATGGAAGATACAGACGGAATCTACTTCTTTTGCAGAATCGAATCCCAGAAAGAGATGTTCGAACGATTCTCTTCGCAGATTGCAGAGGAGATGGGCATAGAATATCTTAAAGGAGCGCCTTTTACGACATGGGACTCCCTTCTCGATTTTTTTATCGAGAAGAAGACTAACAATTTCGCGATAGTCTTCGATGAGTTTCCATACATGGTCAGTGCAAACCCCGCGCTTCCTTCAATATTTCAGGATTACTGGGATAGGAAGATCAAAAAAACGAACCTGAAGATTATAATCTGCGGATCATCGATTTCCATGATGGAATCGCTTCTTGGGTATAAATCCCCATTGTACGGGCGAAGAACTGCGCAAATAAACGTTTGCCAGATGGATTTCAAAAATTCGTGTAAATTTCTGGAGAACTACTCATTTGAAGAGAAAATAACTATCTATTCAATCTGTGGGGGAACGCCTGCATATCTTATCGAGTTCGATGGCACGCCCATCCAGAGATGCATCGAGGATAAGATATTCAGGAAAGATGCTTTTATGTATAACGAAGTACCGTTTCTCCTGCGCGAAGAGTTGAAAGAACCTCGGATCTATTTCAGCATCCTGAATGCAATTTCTATTGGTAAAACAACGCTATCTGAAATCATAAACCACACAGGATACGAAAAAGGTATAATAACCAAGTACCTATCAGTACTATCTGATTTGAAACTCGTAAATAGAATGATATCTATTACCGAAAGCGCAAAATCAAGGAAAAGCATATATGTCCTGCACGATAACTTCTTTGTATTCTGGTTCAGATACATTTTTAATAATATGGAAATGATAGAAAAGAATCTATCCTCTCAACTCGTGAAATCAATCATGGAACGTAATAACGAAATATGCTCGCGTGTATTCGGAAAGATTTGCATCGAATTTTTACTGATGAAGAAACCATTCGAGTTCACCAGAATCGGCTCATGGTGGTACAGGGGCGACGAAATTGATATAGTTGCTCTAAACGATATCACAAAAGAAATATTATTCTGCGAATGCAAATATACAAACAGGATGCTTGATACGGATGTTTATCTGAACCTCGTTGACAAGGCAGGATCTGTAAAATGGGGAGGTTTAGGGCGCAAGGAGACATATTGTTTGATATCGAGATCAGGATTTACTAAAAGGATGAAAAAACTCGCTGCAGAGGACAATGCATTGCTCTTCGACCTGAACGACCTCGAACTGGAATTTATTGTCGGCAACGGCGAAGTCTCCAAACCAGACAGTGATGATCGGTCAGCATATATATCATCAGATACAGATCGACACCTATGAACCGGTTTGCGCTGCTTATGATCATAAGTCTGACACTCGTGGCAGCTCATGCAGGTGTTGCAGATGCTACAGTCAAAACAAGGACCCACACATACAGCTCATCAACGCCATATCCTACTGATGCTCCTGCGCTCTCTGCAAGCCTATTCCAGCAGATCCCGTATCCTGCGCAGCCTGGAGAGGAGGTTACGCTGCTAATCAAGACAACGAACCATGGGGACGAACCTGCAGAGAATATCATCTGGTATCTGAATGTTCCGGAACCATTTGAACTGGAAGAGATCGATGAAGAAATCCAGACGCTCCCCGAACTCAGATGCGGCGAGACTGCGAATACTGAGTACCACCTGACTGTGGATCCCGACGCAAGGTCTGGCGAGTACACGCTCGAGCTCAATGTCACTTATAGCGGGGATTTTGATTCTGACCGTCCTTATCTCACCACGAAGAGCATGATCGAACTCACGATCAGGGTGATGGGGCATCCCGACCTCGTCCTCCTCGATGCCGACATCCCGGAAGTAGATCTCAAATCTGAGTTTGATGCAAAATTCTCGATTAAAAATGTTGGAACCGGACCTGCAAAGAATGTAAAGGTTTTTTTTGGAAATCAAACCAGCATCCTTCCGAAGACGTCCATCTACTATATCGACACAGTAGAACCTGGTGAGACTGCACTCATCGAGTCAAGTTTCTTTGTCGATACCATCGTACCGTCCCAGCACCCACTACCGATTGCGATCTATTACGAAAACGAGACGCACGGAATGCAACCAGCGCAACAATATTCGGTGCTGGTTCCGGTATCGAGCGGAAACACGCTCTTCGTCTATCTCGATTCGCAGGACGAACTCACTGCTGGCGTGATCGGAGAGATCACCATCGGTGTTGCGAACTGCGGGCTTGCGCGGGTAAAGCACGTCGCGTTGGCGATAGCGGATGGGGATCGGTTCAAACTGATCGACAGCGACACGAGATATATTGGAGACATCGAGAACGATGATTACGATACTGTCGATTTCAGGATCCTGCCTGAGTCGTCAGACTGCAGCAATGTGACTGTAGATGTGAGTTACGATGATGATTACGGTAATACGTACAGTATGACGACAGAAATACCGATAAAAGTTTACACCTCTAAAGAGATGAAAGCGATTGCACCTAAGAGTGGTGGATATACAGGGATAATCATCGCAGCACTCGTTCTGCTGCTTGCGTACCTCTTTAGAAAACGCATTAAAAGGATTATATCCAAATGAAATTCTCGGATTACTTTCGGTTCTGCTACAAAGGATTGGTACAGCGGAAAACCCGGAGTTACCTAACGATCGTCGGCATAGTGGTCGGGATAATGGCTATCGTTGGCTTGATCTCGATCGGAGTCGGGATGCAGGTCTATATGGACGAGCAGATCGGGAAGATGGGGGTTAACAAGATCATAATAATGCCGGTGCCGCCGGGCGGTACATTAGCTGGTCCGACTTCCGCATCGACGTACTTCACGGACCGGGATGTGAGGACTGTCGAGAAGGTGCGGGGGGTCGATGCGAACTGTTACATGGTCTACCGGACCTCGCTTATAACCTACAAGGATATCGACGCCACTGCGTCGGTTGTCGGCATGGTGCCGTCGATAGCAGAGGACGCGTATTTCGATGTCCAGGGGTATGAGGTTGAATCAGGGAGGGAGCTGGAGGATAAGGATACCCATAAGATAACGATTGGGTACTGGATTGCGTATAAGACTTTTAAAGTCGGAGATACCTACAAAGAGGTCAAGATAGGAGATAAGATCGAGATCAAGGATCGGGGGTTCAAGGTAGTCGGGATCATGGAGGAGATCGGGAACCGGGATGATGACATGACGATTAGCATGAGTCTCGATGATGCGGAGGATCTTTTCGACGTGAGCAATGAATATGACTTCTTCTTCGTGAAGATAAAGGAAGGAGCCGATCCTGAAGATGTTGCAGAGCGTATAAGGGATCGGCTTGAAGATGAGCATGATGAGGAGGATTTCACGGTCATGACCGCAGCACAACTCTCAGAGACGGTTGGTGGAATACTTTCAGCAGTATCCGCAGTCCTGATTGGGATCGGTGCGATCTCGCTTATCGTTGGTGGTGTCGGGATAATGAATACGATGTATACCTCAGTTGTGGAACGGACGCGGGAGATCGGGATATATAAAGCACTAGGAGCAGAGAACAATACGATATTGATGCTTTTTCTGGTCGAATCCGGTTTGATTGGTTTAATTGGAGGTTTGATCGGGATCGTGCTCGGTTTTGGGATGGCACTCATGGTGGAGATGATCGGGAGAGAGATGGGGGTCGGTCTCTTACACGCATGGATCTCGTGGGAGCTTGCGACGTTCGCGCTCCTCTTCTCATTCTCGATCGGGGTTCTCGCCGGATTCCTGCCGTCCCGGTCCGCATCGCAGATGAATCCAGTGGATGCGCTCCGGCATGAGTGAGTCTTATGAGGGGTATGATCATCGGAATCGGATCAAGACGCGGCGTTACCAGCGAGGAGGTCTCTGCTGCCATCGAGTCTGCGCTCCGTGATGCAGAGATCGGGATTGCTGATGTGCGGATATTTGCGTCCTCGCGGCTCAAAGAGAACGAGGCAGGCATCAAGGAGGCGGTAAGGTCGCTCGGACGCGAGATCGTATTCCTGGACGATGAGACGATCAACGCTTATGAGCCGCCCTCCCCGTCCGAGGCGAACAGGTTCGATCTCGTTGGCGTTGCAGAGCCGTCTGCACTTGCACTCTCCGAAGAAAAAGAGCTGGTGCTTGAGAAAAGAATATATGGCAGGGTCACAATCGCGATTGCACGGTGATCTCCGCAGCATGGGCCTATCGCGCCACCGGGGCCAGGTTGACAGCCCGTAGTTACCGGATATGTTTTTATGCCACCAATCCAAATTTGCATATACAGGGGCACGATCGCAGTTTGAGAGACCTGACCATGACGACCATAGGAATCGCTGATACGACATTTGCACGGGTGGATATGGCAGAACCTGCGATATCGGAACTGAAGATGAACGCATCAGTAAGGATCGAGCGATACACCGTTCCCGGGATCAAGGACCTTCCTGTTGCATGCAAGAGACTTATAGAGGAGCGCTCGTGCGATATCGTGATGGCGTTTGGGATGCCTGGGGGAGACCCGAAGGACAATATCTGCGCACACGAGGCATCACAGGGGATCATCATGGCGCAGTTGATGACGAACACGCACATCATCGAGGTCTTCGTGCACGAGGACGAAGCTGCGAGTGATCGTGAACTTGCAGCGCTCTCGGAAGCCCGCGCCAGGGAACATGCGTTAAACGTGATCAAACTCATCTTCAAGCCCGAAACACTCGAAAGAGAAGCAGGAACCGGGCAGCGGCAGGGGTATGCGGATGCCGGACCTGCAAGACCGTAGTTAAGTCCATGCGTGCTTTGGTTAACTACAACCCATCATAAAATCACAGTGACTTTGTACGTAGAAGTCTCATAAACAGGTGGAGGATCGTGTCAAGGGTGACCGGATACAGGGGGGCAACTTCGCTGTGCTGCTCCCAAAGGGGAGTGATAATGGCAACGGTATTCATCGCGGATGATGAACCGATGCTTCATGAAGGCACTATCTAAAAACCTAGTGATAGTCAAACTTTCCATTTTATCGTCTAATGTTTTTGTTTCTGTCGCATCCAACCAAAAACCATGAAAATAACCAATTCAGTAGAAAAGAACGGATATCCGCAGCTAATCCAAGATTGCAATGCATCAACGATTAAAGAGATTCTGGAAAGAGTGCTTCATTCTATCACTAGAAAATTCGATTGTGCC
>DASC01000033.1 GCA_002503595.1 Candidatus Methanogaster sp. UBA203
GAACGTCAATCAGAACGCAGGTTTGTGTCCGGTGAAAGCCATTATTACAAAGGCGGGCGTTATTTATTAAATGTTATTTATCACAACGCTGCCCCAAAAGTAGAAATTCGCAATAAAACCCATATCGACCTTTACGTTAGAGTTGGGAGCACTTGCGAGCAGCGAGAAAAAGTACTCACGAAATGGTATCGTAAGCAACTCAAAGATCAGATACCGGCACTGATTGACAAATGGCAACAGATAATCGGGGTGGAAGTTGCTGACTGGGGCGTTAAGAAAATGAAGACGAAATGGGGGACTTGCACTCTTGCAAGCCGTCGAATCTGGTTAAATCTTGAACTCGCAAAAAAGCCGGAACACTGTCTCGAATACATCATCGTACACGAAATGGTACACCTGATAGAGCGCAACCACGGCGACCGTTTCGTAGCCTGCATGGATAAATTCATGCCCCAGTGGCATTTGTATAAAGAAGAGCTGAACCGCTCAATGTTGAGCCATGAAACCTGGAGTTATTAAAGTGACTTCCTGCCTGCCATTGGATTCATCGCAGCCAGCCACGGGATCTTTGAAAAATGCTGATCTTCGGTATAAATCGAAAAAATGCCATGTTCTTTCATCGTTGCAGCCAGCACCGCATCCCAATAATGGATGCCATATTCCATATTTATCTCGATTGCAGATAAAACCGTATCCGCATCGAAATTAATTACTTCCCAGTTGTGGAACTTTACAATCGATGATATAAACTCACTGGCTATTTTTTTTGGAATTGGGTTTTTAACCTTACTGGTAACAACGACATAGAACTCTGAAAGATTCTGCACAGAAACAGCGTACTTTCGTTTCCTGTTCCAGCAGTCACCAATTAGTTCTCGGCACACCCTCTGTTTGTCAGGTTCATCAGCGTCAAATACATACGTGAGTATGTTTGAATCGATTAACGCCAGTTCACCGCTCATGAAGTTCACTCCGGTGCTGGTACAACCGTCCGCCGAAAGAAAAATCTTGGTTCATGATCGCTAACGCTTCTCTGGCTATCTTCTCCTGTTTCCGCTCATCTATCCAGTCCTGTATCGCTTCGGTGAACGCTTTTCCCAAATGCCCTTTCTTTTTGCCGTAAACTATGCCAGCAAGCAATCTAAATTCCTGTTCTACGTCGTCTTTTATGTTTATGGTAATCGTGCTCATAATCCATACTTTAGATCCGCAATACATTTAAATGTTTGGAGTCTGCCAATATAGCGCACGCCCCACCTCCATCGGCGTCCACGCGTGAAGTATTTCCGACCCCTGACATCTGTATGTCGCGCATGTCGCCGGATCGCTTGCCTGCGCAGGTGTGCAAGAGTCTGTTAAAATCGCCCAAACAGTATGGCATACGAATCAAATCGTCGAGACCGTAGTTAAGTAACCCGTTTCATGTACTTCCTGACGAGATCGAGCATCTTCCCGCTTTCCGGGACCGCACCCCCGGTCTCGTCGATCATCTTTAGGATAACAGGCGACTGCAACCGATCCTTAAGATCGTGGAGGTACGGGGCGCACGGTCTTCCGCCGGCAGTGTGGAACCGCACGATCTCATCAGGGGATGCGGGCTTAACCGGATCATCGATATGCGGAGGCCTGTCGATCGCATACACCGCGCCACCACCACCATCCGAAAGCGTTCCAAGCCCGTGCACGGTGCAGTGACTGTTCTTATAGTCCTCGATGTATGGCTGGTACTTGATTTTTTTATCCTGCGATAGATAGCCAACCATATCCTCCTTAACCGAATGCGATACTCCAGTAACAACCCCGATGATCGTGGCGTATGACGTCGATATCGAAACAAACTGTCCGGCAAACCCACTATTCTCGTCACACAATTTAACGGTGTATGTGTCAGCCGACGCCACATGAATGATGTCTCCCAATCGCATGAGATGAAGTTGTCCTGTATCGGTATTAAATTTGAGCAATCATGAGGTGACCCGAGCAGATCCGCAGTCACTCACGACACAATCAGAAAATACGAGTGTTATCACTATATCCTTAAATTTTACCGCAGAGCACGCGGAGAACGCAGAGGCATCAGAAAACCAAAGCGAAGATTGAAACGATCTTAAAACTCTGCGCCCTCCGCGGTGATAAATCACTGGATGTTCAGACAGTGCCGTCACTCACTCTCCGCATCCAGGAACTCAACAGGACTCTCTATCGTTTTCGGCGATCTGCCCTTGGCATCAGTTTCATCTCGTCCTAATAGAACGCCTCCACGGCCCCGCGAAGCGTTTCCGGGATCTCCCGCGTCGTTAGCTGGTCGAGCCCCACAGTCGAATCAAGCGTTAGCGGCGTGACCGAGATGTGGTGCTGTGCGAGAGCATGTACATCGGTGCCAGGGTCGTCGTCCTCTACGAGATCGCCATTGATCCAGTAATACGGGCGCCCCCGCGGGTCGTGCCGCTTCTCAACAGCAGTCTTGAATATCTTTCTCGACAGTCTGGTGATCTCGATCTCGGTATCAAGGGATGCGTTTCTCGGGATGTTGACGTTTAGCACATCCACACCATCCGGAAAACCATTTTTAAGCGCGTGTTTTGCAATCCTCCCGACCAGATCAATCCCTGCATCGAAATCGTACTCATAATGCCTGAGATCGTCGAACTTGTCGCCCTGATCCACCACTTGAATCGATGCTGCTATCGTTGGGATGCCGTAACTGGCAGCCTCAAGCGCAGCACCGATCGTGCCGGATGTGGTCACTGTGTCGGTGCTGATGTTCTCGCCGATATTAAACCCGGATACGCATAGATCAGGGAGCCGGTCCATGATAGCAAAGATCGCAAGGATCACGGAATCGGCAGGTGTTCCCGCGACCGCATAAGCCTCGAACGCGTCCAGTTTGATTTCAGAGAATCTCAGGGGCTCGAAGACCGATACCGATCTCCCGACACCCGATTTCTGCATCGATGGCGCCACGACGCTAACGTTTCCGAGATCGCAGACGCTCCTGTATGCTGCCCTGATGCCTGACGAGTACACGCTGTCGTCGTTTGTAACGAGTATGGCTGACATATTACCGGTATCCGACGTACGAACTCGGCTCCTTTGCAGGCGCTCCGCCTTTGAACTTCTCCTGCACCCGCTGGTAATGATCCGTGAGATCAGAGCTTACGGTCGCTCGTATCTTCTGCAAAGCCTCCTCGAAATGCCGCATCTCGATCTGATCGAGATCCTCACGCATCGCAAGCATAGCAGACTCCCTGCAGAGCGATTCGAGATCGGATCCGACATAGCCATCGGTTATATCAGCGAGTTCAGTGAGATCCACATTCGTTAGCGGCATATCTCTGGTGTGGATTCGCAGGATAGCCTCTCTTCCGGACTTCGTTGGCACCCCGGCATACACGAGCCGATCAAACCTCCCTGACCTGATAAGCGCAGGATCGACGATGTCCGGGCGGTTGGTGGCAGCAACCACGATCACCGCCTTGAGCGTCTGGAGCCCGTCCAGTTCGGTCAAGAGCTGGTTTAGCACGCGGTCAGTGACCCTTGACGAATCCATCCCGCGAATCGGCGCGAGCGCGTCCAGTTCGTCGAAGAATATGATGGCAGGCGCAACCTGTTTTGCCTTTTTAAATGTCTCCCGAATCGCTTTTTCGGATTCCCCGACCCACTTAGAGAGCAGTTGGGGGCCGCTTATGCTGATGAAATTGGCATTCGATTCGTTTGCAGCAGCCTTTGCAAGCAGGGTCTTTCCTGTGCCAGGGGGGCCGTATAAGAGGATGCCCTTCGGCGGCGTTGTGCCCATCTTCTTGAAACGTTCCGGATTCTTAAGGGGCCATTCGATCACTTCCTGAAGCTCCTGCCGTACCGCATCCATTCCTCCGACATCAGCCCATGTAACATGCGGAATCTCGACAAGCACCTCGCGCATCGCAGACGGCTCAACCTCACGCAATGCCTCCTCGAAATCCGCCCCTGTGACGATCATGCCTTCCAGCACCTCCTTTGGAATCTCCTCGTCGTCAAGATTGATCTCTGGTAGGTACTTGCGCAGCGTTTTCATTGCAGATTCTCTCGTCAGTGATGAGAGGTCTGCGCCAACGAAGCCGTGTGTGTTCTCTGCGAGTTCGCGCAGATCAACATCATCAGAGAGCGGCATCCCGCGCACGTGAATCTGTAGGATTTCGATGCGGTCTTCCAGATCAGGAACACCGATCTCGACCTCCCTGTCAAATCTTCCCGGGCGGCGGAGTGCCGGATCGATCGCATTCACACGGTTCGTTGCCGCGATCACAGCAACCTGACCGCGCTCCTCGAGACCGTCCATCAATGACAGCAACTGGGCAACCACTCTCCGTTCCACCTCTCCATAAACGTCCTCTCGTTTAGGGGCAATCGAATCGATCTCATCGATGAAAATAATTGAAGGCGACTTCTCTTCCGCTTCCTCAAAAATATCCCGCAGCCGCTGTTCACTCTCTCCGTAATACTTGCCCATAACCTCAGGTCCTGCGAGGTATATAAAATGAGCGCCGGATTCGTTTGCTACCGCCTTTGCAATCAATGTTTTCCCGGTTCCGGGCGGTCCGTACATCAGTATCCCCTTCGGAGGATCGATGCCCAGTTTCTGGAAAACTTCGGGATGTTTCATTGGCAGTTCGACCATCTCACGCACCCGATCGACCTCATCATGAAGCCCCCCGATATCCTCGTAGGTGATGCCGGTACCTTTCGCAGAGTCAAACCCGATGACCGGTTTTTCGAGCAGCACGATCTCGGTCTGTTTGTCCACCAGCACCATCCCTTCGGGTATCGTCTCGGTCACGATGAGCGGCAGCATCTGCCCTCCAAACGGGGACGGCGTCGTCAGGATTGGGATGATATCGCCGAGTAGGATAGGGCGCTTGAACGTCTGCTGCTTCACGATGGTCTCGGCATCAGAACCGAACTGGACCTCCGAACCCTGCGGCGGGGCAAAAACCACTCGTTCGGCATCTTTTACGGGCACACGCCTGATCTTCACCCGCTCCCCGATCCCACTGCCCGCGTTCTGGCGCACATAACTGTCGATCCGTATCGTCTCCTGCCCCCAGTCTTGCCGATCAGCGCGCCAGACCTTCGCACCGGTCACTCTCCTACCCTCGATCTCGATGATGTCACCGGGCGACAATTGAAGCGTCTGAAGGACGTAGGGATCGAGGCGCGCCATCCCCCTTCCCGCATCCTTCGGATACGCCTTTACAACTGTTAATTGAATTTCGTTCATGAATGTCCGCCTGTTAGATTTGGATTTATGCTCTGATATATCTGTCTGGATTGGCTATAAAGGTTACAGGACACTGTCGGATTCTCTATTGAAATCATTATATCACTAAATTTCCTTATCACCGCAGAGCACGCGGGAGTTCGCAAAGGATTGGATCAGTCTTAAAATTCTGCGCCTCTGCACACCCTTCCAAGTTCTCCACGGTGATAAAACACTTGATTTTCAGACAGTGCCGGTTACAGGAAATGGGGCTGGTGCGATTCGAACACACGATCGACGGGTCTCTCCGAACCCTCGAAGGTCGAGGAGGGCACATCAGTGCTCCAACGGCTCATCATACACCCGCCCCGTCGGGCAGGCGTCAGTAGACCCGTTGCTCATCATTTATCCGCTGGAGCCCGTCGCCATACCTGGCTAGGCCACAGCCCCTGTGGGCCCGATGCGATTCGAACGCATGATCCCCGCCGTGTAAAGGCGGTGTCATAACCGACTAGACCACGGGCCCTGCATCATGATCAAGTGATGTTATGCCTCATAAAATATTCGGTCATGCTGGAGTGTCGCGACTTGTGGCGCCGACCTAAGTAACCGCGCACGAATAACCTGTACACTTAAGGCAATACATCTCGAAACTACTTCCTACCAACCCGTTTCACCACAAAATTCGCAATCTCTGTGTCCATCTGTGTACTCTGTGGTTTAATCTATAAGATAATTTAAAGAATATATCATAAGAAATAAAACCACAGAGGTCACAGAGAGCACAGAGAAGGGAGTTTTTTGGAGTCGCAGAATATGTCCACGAAGAAGTTAATTTTGTTCAGGTTAATTATGCGCGGTTATTAAGCATAACGCCTAACGATTCCGGTGCGTACCCGTGCTCCCGATTTCCCGGGACATCCCCTTATCCAGCTCCTTATGCACCTGCTTTGCTCCGGTGTACGCAGCAATCCCGTGCTCGGTGCAGAAACGGTTCAGCATCCTGTAAAAGAGCGAATGTTCCCCTGTCGTGATCACCGCATTCCTGTGCGCCACCATCAGGATATCAGGATAACTTCCGCGGATGATCGTCTCCGCACGGATGATGTCTGCTATGCGGTCGATCTCGGCAGTATCGTCCGCACACCAGACCGGAAACTCGATCCGGCTCGGAAGATCGCCCATCCGCATGTAAAAGAATGCGATGCTGTCCCTGTGCCCTGCATACATATCGAGCACCGATGGGCTGTCTGCGCCGCGGCGGTCGTCCCGGTTGCAGACAAACGCCTTTGTCCGGTCGCCCCAGTTCAGCCTGCCCGCAAACAAGACCGGATCGAAGAGTCTTTTCGTCTCGGGAAGTCCATAGATATGGCGCATCATCGTCACGACATCCCTCTGCACGCTCACATCCACGTATCCGATCACAGGATTTCCGGTCTCGTTCGATGCGTCAAGCAATCTCGTCATCGCGCCCGTATATATCTCTTTTACGTTCGCGCGTAGCGCATTGACGTGCGAGGGCACCAGCGTTCCATCGAGCAGCAGGTAGATCCGGTTGTCGTCCGTGTCCGTATCCGTGCCCGAGCCCGTGTGCATCAGATCGATCAGCGCATCGCATTCGAGAGCAAAGCGTCTGGCATCCACAAACGCCTTGCTGAATGCATACACCTCTGCGTCCGCAAACTCATCAGGCGTGATCAGGGTCGCGCTTGTACTTTGCGCGTACCCGGATTCTTCCGTGTGCCGGTTCCGGACGCTGCCGATCTGCACGACCGCAATCGGGAGACCATAATTTTTATCCGGGTATATCTGGCTGCCATCCGCAGATCCGACCGCAACACCGGCAAGCACAGAGTCCACCCATTCCATGGCATCCTGCCTGCCGTTCCAGTCCGCAGCCGGGCGGAAACGTCTGATGGTCTCCCCCGGCTCAAAGATCCTTGCGCCACTGTACTGCGGAAGAGCGCTGTTTAAGGACGCATCTGCACGATCCAGATCCGGTATCGATTTTTTGTATTCTTCGAGTTCGCCAGAGGTCTCACGCTCGTAGTCAAGGATTGCGGATCTCCGGTCTTCGAACTCGGATGAGAGGTCTGATATGTTGAGCATGGAAATGGGTTGCTTTTAGTTGGCATTGTCTAAAAATCCGAGTGTTTTATCACCGCGGTCTGCGAAGCAGTACCGAAGGCCGAACGCGGAGGGCGCAGAGGT
>DASC01000057.1:0-2100 GCA_002503595.1 Candidatus Methanogaster sp. UBA203
CTTGACGAAATGAACGAACGCACAAAAAACTTCCTGCGAGAGAAATTCAAGGAATATTACCTCGAGTACCCGATCCAGCTACCGCCCGGATTTGAGAGCCGGGAATGGGGCTTTGTCATGTTCGATGCGCTCCCGAAGATCGTGATGTACCGGCACAAATCATTCCACTCACGTCAGGAAGCGCTTGAATACCTGCGGAGCATGGCTCCTGCGCACGCATTCTTCTCGGTTGCGTATTACGAGCGTCCCGATGCGGGCACGATGGCTGACAAGCACTGGACCGGCGCAGACCTGATCTTTGACCTGGATGCCGACCATCTCCGGGATGCGCCGAAGTCATATCCTGCGATGCTTGCAAATGTCAAGGACGAGACATTGAAACTCCTTGATTTTCTGACCGACGACTTCGGGTTCTCAGAGGACCTGATCGACGTCGTCTTCTCTGGCGGGCGCGGGTACCATATCCATGTGCGCGATCAGAGGGTGCGGACGCTTCAAAGTGCTGAACGGAGGGAGATCGTGGATTACGTGAGTGGAAGCGGGCTTGCGATAACGCCCATTCCCGGAGAGCAAAGCGCCGGATGGGGGGCGAAATTCAATCGCTGGATTGTTGGGTATCTACAGGGTTTGCATGACCGGGATGATGCTTTGAAGATACTGCAGAAGTTCGATGGCATTGGAAAGGCGAGAGCAAAGGCACTTATCAACGCAGGGAATGATACGAATATCGAACTGATCAAGAATGGTGACATTGGTTTTCTCAAGGATATTCCGGAATCGTTCTGGAATGAGTTGAGATTGCAGGCGGTGCAGGAGATCGGTGCAAGCGTTGATGAGCCGGTCACGGGCGACATAAAGCGGTTGATCCGGCTTCCCACATCCTTACATGGCGGTTCAAGTCTGAGGGTCGTTCCACTGACACTACAGACTATCGAGATGTTTGATCCACTAAACGACGCTGTCGTCTTCTCTGATGCGGAGATCTCGGTTGCGGCGGAAAGTCCGGCATCCTGTGATCTCCGCGGGAATCACTTCAGGATCGAGGAGGGCGTGAACACGGTTCCTGAGTACGCTGGCGTGTATCTGATGTGCAGGGGGGCTGTGGAGTACGCGGGAAGGGTGTGAGACTTAACCGTAGTTCGGAAGATGCATAAAAAAGCAGTTTCGCATTTGTCTTTCATTGCCGCCGGTACAATCGGAAAATCCAGTGAAATCGCTATATCCTTAAATTTTAACGCAAGCGTCGACGGCAGAGCCGTTACCGCAGAGCACGCGGAGAACGCAGAGGATCGGATCGGTCTTAAAACTCTGCGCCCTCTGCGCTCTCCGCGGTGATAAATCACTGTATTTTTAGACAGTGCCTGCCTTGCGTATCTGTGTCCGGAGTTTGTGATGTTTTCCGGATCTTTCGCGGACTCCCCTGCCAAAGATCCGGTATGCTGTGCTGGCTACGACGTTCATGTATGCCCCCTCACAGATGCTGCGAGATCATCTCCTGCAAGGTGTCGTCCCTGACCGCCTCAAGAACCAGTTCCGGATTCGTGGAGTATGCCTGCACGACAAGCGATACGCTGATATAATCGCGCATCCCCTTCCCGCGCATGTACTCAAGGATCTTCCCGCGATTTGTAAGTTCGCTATCCAACTTGTCCTGCTTCCATCCTCTCGACTGCATGATGCTGTTTAACACGTAGGATTCGCCAGCCTGTTTGAACGTATCTGCCGCCGGATCCCATTGATAGATCTCGTTTATGCGGATATTCCCGGTCCTTGCGTCAAGTCCGGTCACTTCTACGATGGATTTACTCCGCCTGACCCTTACTTCGTTGACATAAGTCTGCACCTGGATGCAGACGATATCGAGCGACTGTAGCATCGCGTGCGGGACGTTGATGGGCTCGTTCTCGAGCCGGTTTACAAGGGTCTGCACATCGGTAGGGTCGAGTACGTGGTATGTCCTGTTGACATCGCCTGGAAGAGTGCCAGCGCCTCTTCGCCGCGCACCTCGCCTACAAGGATGTACTCAGGGCGCTGCCTGAGAGCGGCTTTCAGGAGGTCGTACATCAAGACCTCTCCGAGTCTTTTTAATTTCTTCTGGTC
>DASC01000057.1:2193-5050 GCA_002503595.1 Candidatus Methanogaster sp. UBA203
CCAGAAAATAATAAAAAGTCTCACCTCTCCTGCCCCGCCTGTAAACGACTTTCTGGTGACGCCCGCGATCCAGTTCTCGTGGTGCAGCGTCAGTTCACGCGTATCCTCAATCGAGATCACCTTCGCAAGAGAGGGTATGAAGAAGGAGACTGCATTTAAGATCGATGTCTTTCCTGATGCGGTTCCGCCGGCAAAGATGATGCTCTTGCTGTTCTCTATCACCAGCCAGAAGTACGCCAGTATACCGATGCTGCACGTCCCGAAACCGATCAGGTCGATCGGTGTGATCGGATCCCCTTTGAACTTGCGGATGGTAAACGAGCTGCCGCGAGTCGTCACCACCCTGCCAAGCGTCCTGCAACCGCGAACCGTCAGACATCGTCGCATCCACCATCGGTTCGCCGATCGATATCTGCTTGCCGCTTTTCTGGCACACCTTGATCACGAATGAGTTCAATTCAACCTCCTCAAAGACGACGTTTGTCATGATGTTCCTGTACTTCCTGTGGTAGAGGAAGACCGGTACACCGACGCCGTCGCAGGAGACGTCCTCTATGTGCGGGTCTGAGAGCAGGGGATTGATCTTCTCATAACCGCGAAAGTTCCGGCGCAGATAATATATGATCCTGTGCATCGATGCGGCATCGAGCAATGCATGGTAGCGCTCGAATAGTGAGAGCGTCTTATCTGTCAGAACCGCGTTCTTGTCCGCCTTTGAAGTGTCCTTGAGTGCCAGGACATCCTGCAGGTCCTCGTATACCCGCTCGAGTATCTCCGTCTCATACGTGGTGAGCGATGGCTCGACCACCGGATAATGCAGCATCCTTGTGTCATCGAGGATGCTTACGAAGGTATATGGCTCATCCACCCAAGTAGCGTTCAACCTCGGTGTAACCATCAGGCACCTCGAACTCAGGAGGGGTTCATGAATATTCGGATCGTGATGGGGGAGGGTCTTTAGCTCCTTATGCAGGATGCGCTGCAATCTATCCTTGGTGGCATCCACCAGTCTCTTCGGTTCATCGGATTCCTCTCCGACTTCTGCTCCAACTTCCCCTCCGGTTACATCGTCAGCCCATGTCCTGCCGCCGTACCGTATCTCGGCTTCCGGCGATATGATCGAGACCATCAACTCGGCAAGATGCTTGATCGATGTCGGGCTTCCGCCGGCGGTATTGTACACACCCTCGCCGCGCTCTGCAACCAGCATAAAGGCATCTGCCATGTCAGAGACGTAGCAGTAATCCCTGATCTGCTCGGCTGCTGCCGTCGAAAAAAGAAAGATGGTGAAGGGAAGTGCTCCCTTCGTTCGTCATCGCCTGTGCTGCTGCCTACTCTCTGCGCCGCATCATCGCGTAAGCGACTGCAAGCATCCCTGCGATCGCGAAGACCGCGGTGAACCCGGGCGCACTCTTCTTCGCATTCTCTGCCGTCGTGCCTTCCGCCGCCGATGCAGCCGCCTTTGCTGCCGCGGTTTTCTTCGTCAGTGTTGGCGTCACCTCATCGCCCGGCGGCGCATCTGTCGCGGTCGCCGGTGCTTTCGTTGCGGTCACGGTCGGCGCCGGGGTCTCGAACCATCCTGGCGGATATGTGCCACCGCCACCGCCACCGCCGGTGCGGCGGGAGGGGCTGGGGGTTGCTGCGCCACCACCCAAACCGAAGTCGCAGAGGTGAGTCACATTCGCCCAGACGTAGTTCGCGGTCGTGTTTCTGCCGTTTGCGGTACAGTTGTTACTGCCAGAAACTAGCTTCACCCAGCCGGTACCGTTCACATACTTATAGATGAAGAGCGTGCCATCATCGATGTTACCGAGTTGTGATTCGTTGTACTCGATCTTGATGTGAATCCAACTGTTCGGGTCGTCTAGCGCAGTCGTGATGTTTGTGCTTGCAGTGATGTTGACACCTTTTATCAGTTCGACACCTGTGCCAAGTCCGGTAGTGGATCCGCTCGCGGTTGTGCTGTTGATCGGATCACCAAGCTCTGTGATGTTGATCGCGCCTGTGACTGATACGTTGTCCAACTTGACTACCGCCGTCGAATCACCTGATGTTGCGGTGGCGTTCCCGTCTGCTACCTTTGTGGTATTCGTTGTCGCGTTAACAGTCACCCACACCTTGTAGGTCGCATTGCTCGATACGCTGCCGTTCACCGCATATATCTCGGTGCGTCCTGCATGTGCTGCCGTGAAGGTCACGACAGAACCGGTCGTATCGTTGAGCGTTCCGACGCCCCATGGTAAGGTGCC
This sequence comes from Candidatus Methanogaster sp. UBA203, assembly GCA_002503595.1. Lineage (GTDB taxonomy): Archaea > Halobacteriota > Methanosarcinia > Methanosarcinales > Methanogasteraceae > Methanogaster_A. The sequence goes on from DASC01000057.1 coordinate 4,443, forward strand.
CCATCTGAACGTTACCGACTTGTTGTTGCCGTACCGATCCTTTGCTGTCGCGGTGAACATGGTCTCGTTATCGCCAGTCGTGTTCAGCGATGCCGACATCGGCGTCACGTTGATGTGGTCGAGCGTGCCAGCGGTTACGGTTATGGTTCCTGAGTCTCCCGCAGTTAGCTCACCCGAAGTTACGTGGATCACAGCAGTTCCAACAAGAGCACCTGTAAAGACAGTGCTCTCGTTATCTGGTGCCGGAACCAGATTTCCATCGACTACTCCACCGGTCTTGCCTGTAAGAGACCATGTATCTGCTACCACATTTGCCACAAAGTTGTCATTCGCATCACGGGTGATGGCATAGGCTGTAAGCGTGGCACCCGAAACCACATCCTGGGCTCCTATAACAGTCCCGCTTCCATCTGTTGCAGTCTCCACACGCACCTTGGTTGCTGCTGCGCCTGCTACTGTAGTAATGGTTGAGGTGTCAGTCTGAGTCCCTGCTGGGGTATCGATGTTCTCTGTTACATTCAACTCTTCGCCGGTGACAACAGTGGTCGAGGTTGTGTAGGCACTGGTGATTACGCCATCAGCTAAAGCATTATCGCGCCAACTTCCGG
>DASC01000032.1 GCA_002503595.1 Candidatus Methanogaster sp. UBA203
CCAGTTAAAATAACTGATATGTTCTTTAAAATCCCGGCATCAACCAGATACTTCAGTCCTTTTTCCCAGTTCTTTACAGACGAAATCTCATCCAGAAATATGTACTTTCGGTCCAACCGAAATGTTAGAGCCCAGTCCAGATACTCGTTTATGACTTCAAATAGTTCCTTTTCATTGGATACGAGGTCACAGCTGTAGTAAAAGATGCTTTTAGAATCCCTACCCTCTGTTAACAAATCTTTTATCAAAAGTTTGATTAACGTCGTTTTTCCAACCTGTCTATGACCCCGGAGGGGGTATATCTTATCTTTATCAAATTTTATAGAATATTTGATTCAGGGCTTCCATTGAATTGTTGCAGCTTCGAATTCCTTTATTTTCTCACCATTGGATATTTCAGACGGATCTCTCCACCATGGATTGTGCTTTGGAATCTTATGATCCATACTGGTAATAATGTAACTTCTTGTTTATATCTGACATTCCGCACGTGTTTTTGCAAAAAGATCTATTTTTGCAAATGGTGGATAGTGGCTACTGATAGTGATTTTGGGGTTTTCAAGATAATCGCTTTAGTATAATTCATATTTTTACATAAACATGTAAAGCAGTCCATGTTGAAATCGGATAGGTTGTACCACTACAATATAAAAATAATATTTTATGGATATTCAAAATCGTTATCAGTAGAAATTATGAAAAATGGATGGCGACCTGCGGAATGTCAGTTATATAACTTTGGTCAGTTGATTGACCAACTCTTTATAAATAAATGGTCAAGACAATGACTACTATTCATGGATCCTTTCCGTTCCATGTAATCGAAGAGAACCTGTTTTTTTCAGGCGAGACGGTGACATCAATTCTGGTAGTTTTCATGATGGTGAAGAACTGAAATAAGCCCATACCATGCGCTGCCGTCTCTGCCCCACATACATTCACAGATCATCTCACACACGCGACCCCTCCACGGATGCCCACGAATTCATTCAGTGTGGCACGGCTGGGGCAGCCATAACCGATTCTACCACCCCAAAAGACTCACCATTATCAGTGCGATAACAGCGCCCAGGGTAATCCCGATACACCGTCCGATCATCGTTCCCCTGCTCTGAATGATCTCTGCGCCAGCAAACTCGATGTTCTCCTCAGCCCGGTCCAACCGTTTCATCATCTTCTCGTAGTCCATAACAAACCCTCCTCAGAATCCTCCCGCACCAACAAGCATCAGCAACAACGCACAGAGAAACCCGATCACGAGATAGATCCTCGTCCCGGATAGTCCTGAGTACGTGCGCTGATCCCTACCGATCAGGAGTGCCCGGCGTTTTATGCTCTCTGTCATCCGCTCAGTCTCCCGTGTATTCGGGGCATGAAGTTCAGGGATCATCTCTTTTTCTTTTTCGGCTCTCATAAAAACCTCCTGATTGCAAAGATTAACAATGTGACAACAAAACCAGACGTCAGCCCCTGCCAGATTCCGGATACTATACCGGACATAAATTTATTCAGTTTGCCAAGATCCTTCACTTCCTGCTCAAGGCTGCGCAGTCTCGACTCTATCGAGACCGCTTCCGGCGTCAGGATCGTGTCGCTCCCCCCATCTGCTTGTGCTGCCTTTCCAAGGGTAACGATCATCGGTTCTGCAGGAAACGGGTCCTTTGGAGCACAGGAGTCGATAGCCTGCCCGATCTGCCCCATATCCTCGACATTCACCAGATCGATGATCTCAACCTGCTCCCTGAACCGATCAACCTCCTTTGAGGTCAGATTCGAGATGAACGGGATTGCGCCGGATGCGCCGACGATCCTGTTCTTCTCATCGATTCCTGCCTTGTGAATCGCAAGGAATGCATCACCTGCAAGATGTCCGTGAACCTCGGCTCCGCAGATGATGAGATACCTGATACAGGGGTTTGAGATGATGTTTGCAATCACCTTCTCAATCCCGATATTCTCGGTCTTCATGGTGCCGGAGATCGCGATCTTGTCGATTACTCCTGATACATCGATGCTGCTTCCAAGCGTTACCAGTACTATCTGGTTCTTCTCATCGCCAACCCTGAACTCACCGGATACAGCGGGCCAACCCATCTCATAGACCTCCTGCAAGAATCAACAGAATAGCAACCGCAGCAAGCCCGAGAATGAAACCGATGACGGCGTTGGAAACCCTCCCGAGGTTCAGGTAGATCCCCTCGCGATTCGGATACGATGGATATGGTACCGTGGCTGGATTCAGCGAATCCACAAGATCGATTGCGGCGCGTTCGATCTCTTCGATCCGGTCTGCCAGCTCCGCAATATTCGCAATCGGTAGGCTCGGGTCCATCTCGGCTGCGATGCCGCTTGCAGGGTCGATTGCAACGTTTACGTCCGGGTCTACTATCACGTACATGATTCAATGCTCCGCAGGTGAATATCCTGTCCACCTTATCTCATAGATATCGGATTTAACCAGCCTATACCACGCAACGACCGCGATTACGAGTCCAAATGCACTCACCACAACGATTGCCACATCATCCGAAACCGGCATCGCTGGTCCGCTGGCGAGCATCGCAACGATTCCGATCACAAGCGTTGTCATACATGCCTCGACGAGAGCGAGCATCAATGTGCGCTTCTGGTTCTCGCCGGCACCGGTGCTGGCGTTGTACGGATGCAGCACCGCAAGTGTAATTATTATGTAAATAAATGGATATAAACCATAGTTGCTTCCCAGGATCAGGAGAAATCCTGCTGTGATTAGAGCAGTGGATGCCGCGATGACAGCACTGTTCAGCTCAATTCTCGGAATCTTCATCCGTATCACCTTATCTGCAAGTACACCTGTGGCAAGACCGACCACAAGCGAGATTGCGACAACCGCTGCCACATACAAAAGCGGCGTTGATCTGCAAGAGAATGGCAGCGATGTTACGAATGCGGATGTTGCGCCAACAGCAGCCCCCCAGTAACCGATGGATGCATTTCCAGTACCGAGCCCGTACTTTGCCATGCCACGAATCGAGTTTGCAGCGGACAAGAACGGAATCCAGAGAAGGACGATTCCAATAGAGATCCCGTGCCCGATCAGGAGGATTCCTGCTATGCCGCTTAATAGTGCCGCTCCGAAGAGTGTGTGGATCTGTATCTCTTTCACTCAATCACCCCGGAGACTGCAAGCTCGCAGACCGCATAGATTACACAAGCCACAATCGAGGATGTGACAAGGCAGCTGATAAACGTCCTGTGCATACTCCTGATCTTCATGTCAAACATCCCTTCCGTCTTTCCGACAAGCACATAAGCCGGAAGTACGCTGTTTATCAGGAACACGCCAGCAGCAACGATTCCTGCAAGTGTTACCGCATTCTCAGTGGCAATTCCTGGCAGAGTCATCGAATACACCGCATAAAAGACAAGAGCGCCGCCAGCGCCGCCCATGAGCGCGCCGAAACCGCCGCTCACAGCAGTCTGAAAGGGCATGCCGTGACCATCGGTTCCGGGAGATGTGTACCCCTCCTGCTCAAAACCCGTGATGATATCCTTTGTGCCGCCAAACGTGGATTTTCCTGCTGCAGTCTGACCAGATACCGGTGGAGCACCTATGCCGAATGCAAGCATGATATTTCCGCAGAGAATCGTTATCAAGAGCATCAGGGCAGAGCCGACCGCGCCGGATACGATGACCGGTGCAAGCCCGGAATCGATGCTGTATGCCGCGGCATAGATACCGGCAAGACCCGCACCTGCTGATAGCATGCTCGGTCCTGTTGCGATACCTGTTGCGGCAGCCATTGCGCCTGTCGCGCTCGCCGGGATGAAGTGGACGCAGACTCCGACGAGAACGCCGCCTGCAATTATCATGATTGTGGCTGTTACCGGGTCTACCATATTTCAGTCCTCAGTATATCGTCCGTATCTCTTCCTGGTATATACCTCAAGCAGGTATATGAATATTAGAATAATCAGAACAAGCACCGACACGACGATAACACCAGTCCAAACGCCGGCAAACGTGAACAACCTGCTCCACGCATCAAGGAAGATGAGCATACCAAAAGCAAGACCTGTGACCAGCCCCCCAAACCGCATCGTGAAGTACGGCGTGTCCACAGAGTTGCGGTAGCCGTACTCCCCCTTCACATCGATATCTCCCTGAACAGAGATCGGGATGCCCGAACCAAATATGTAATGCTGATAGAGCCGCTCTGCGCCGTAATATATGTCGCCTGTGGATGACCCGATTGCGCCAATCGTTATTCCGAAGAAGAATGCAAGGAGCGGGACTGAAAATGGATTTCCAAGCAGACCGTGCGCGGCAAAGGCTAAAAGGGTCAGCATAAGCGCGGTCAAGAATCCATACGCAGCGTCGAGAGGTAATGGTGTGAGCAAAGAATCCCAGTACAGCGTCTGCTCAAAGTTCTTCATGCTCGCAATCCTTGAAATGTGAGATAATGCCCCATAAGCACATAGTAGTAGTGTGGAAGCTGTGGCTCCGATGATCGATGCGATCAGCACAGCGAATGCATCTCCTCCGAAATGCGTTGTCAAGAGATATGCAATCGTTGCAGCGGTTGTTGCCCAGAGCGCATTCGCCGGAGGCTCACCAGAGATTGCTTTATTGAAATAACGATGCCGATTGCCGATCTGCGGTGCAAGCTGCACCTGCGAGTTCGGGTTGCTCGCAGAACCCGCGTTTGATTCACTGTCCTCGAATATCCCTGCGAGGAATGCGAGGAAACCTGCCAGCGCCGTTCCGAGCAGGAGGGAGATGGCTGCCATTATGGTTTCAGGGGGGATTGAGAGCGATAAACCTTTTGGTTGCTCCGATGTTTCACCTTTATCCGCCCTGTAGGGAACCTCTGTCACCCCTCCAGTGTCTCACCGGAGTGCAATCGCTCCACAACCTCCTTAAATGTGATCCCGCCCTGTCCCCTGACCACGATATCGATATTGGGGTTCGCAAGTGTCTGTTCTGGCTGGGTGGTGGGATGGTAGCCGCCCCAGATCACAGGCAGGTCTGGATACTGCTCTTTCACTGCGGCTGACACATTAAGCCCGTCCCTGATCTGGTAGCAGGTCATGCTGCTCACCCCAAAGCAGAGGGTATCGCGGCAGGCTTTCAATATCATCTCGGTGTAGTTGGCGTCTACAGGGGCATTGATGATCGCAACCGTGAAGTCATCCATGGCCATCCTGACTAATGCCAGCAGGGACAGGGGGATATTGACAAGAGGCACCTGGAGTGACGTGGTCATCTCGTTGACGACGGCTACCGAGTGCTTCACTGGCATGGGGTTAAACAGGACGATATCGGATGGCATAGTACTGACATGGAGAGGGGGTAGATATAATTGTTAGGGGTGGGTGGCGCATCGAATTGTTCAGAAAGACGCAAGTGGACAGTTCATTACAGGTTAAACGGAGCTGCCACGCCCATAGTGGTGACAGTTCTGCTCACAGGTTTATATGGGATGAGTTTCGATTTATCCGACATGGAACGAGGAGAGATTCACCACGACCGATACATGAATTTGCTACTGGCTGATTGCATGCAAGACATTGGCGCAGCCAAGCCGAACGCGGAAAAAGCGATGTATAGGCTCGGTACGTATAGTCGCGGGGTTTAATTACTTATGGAGCTAATAGAAGTTTTCGGTGCGATTATCTCTGTTATAATATTAGCGTTAGTACCTTTATTCTGGTACATAAGTATAAAAATTTATATTAAAGAGTGTACAGCTAAATTATTTCTTATTTGAATTTTAGCGTATGCTATTCTTGTTGGTTATGTCCATTTAATAGATTCAGACCTTGTTCAATTATATTTTAGTCTTATTCTAATATCATTGATGACTTCTATTTTTTCATTTTAAGAATTGAAGAGAGAAGTTTTAATTTAAAGTATCTTATCGGATTTTTAATAAGTACAATATTATTGTTGTTTGCAGTTTATTTATGTAACCCCACAGGTTTCTCCTTTTTCCGTGAATTGGATACATATCTATTTTTATTTTTTATTTTTTATTTTCCTAAAATATTTGTGTATAATAAATTAACAAGAAAGCACCCTTCGGGTGCAAATCAGTTGTAGCTCTGGCTAAGCATCGGGTGGTTCCAATCAGGTAATTTGCATCCAAAAACTTCGTTTTCCTTTGGTGGTCCCTTCTCATAATACACAAATGTCATTTTCTCGCCGCATTTTGGGCATGTTGGCGCCCATTTGTTCGGATTCTTGAGAAAATCATCAAATGTCGCTTGTTTTATACTTCTCTGTGAGTACTCGGAGTATTTTCCTTTGGTTCTACGGCTGTATGCGCCGTAATACCGTATCATTTTAAAATTCCTATCTGGTATGTGCTGAATTAACGCTTTAATGAATTCCCGTACCGTCATCATCACAAAATGTCTCTTGCCATCATGGTCCCCATACCAGAATGTGACCGTTTTTCCGTCGTATTTGTGCAATCGCGTGTTTGCAACAGCTGGATGTCTGATATATCTGGCCACGTATTTCGCTATCTTCTTTTTGTTCGTGATTCTGGATTCTTTTGGTAGATATACGTAGAATCCCTTGCGATATTTCTTGAAAAGTCGGTCTATGAGTATCGAAAATACTATGTTCTTTGGAAGTGCCACTTTGAATTGAGTAAGCACCTGATATTGCCATGTTTTTCGCATAGCATTGAAAGGAATGTATTTTTGATGAACGAACTTGCCACGCCTGTCGAATCCAGCTTCTGTCACGATTATATGGAGGTGAGGGTTGAAGCTCATTTGCTTGGAAAACGGGTGCAGCACGACAACGGCGCCCGCAGTTAACCTTCCATTTCGGTGTTTGTAAGAGATCGTGTCGTTGATCGCTGTAATCGCAGCATCCATCAAGACCTTCAGAAGAAAACGGTTGTTTCTTACGACTGGCCACAGAGCGGCAGGGATTGTAAGTACCGCGTGTCGATGAGGTACGTTGAATAACGCATTTTGGAGAGATCTTGCCCATTTGTCTGTGTGGTTCTTGCCGCAATTCGAGCAGATACGACTGTTGCATCCGAAATGGACTTTTAGTATAGTTCCACAATGTGCGCACCGGTATGAGAAGAAGCCGCGACTCTCATCCTTGCAAGAGAGTATCTTGTCAACTTCTTTGATTTCGACATCTCTGAGGTTGTCTTTTTCCGCGAGGCGAAATGCGCCCCAGTTGTGATTGTCCTCAAAAATGTGTCGGACGGTGAGAGAGTATCGGTAAGGATGCAGAGGAGAACTGCGATGAGGTATATTTCAGGTGAGGGGATATCGAGGTACACTGGGTATATGAATGATTGATCTTGGAAATAAGTGGTGCGTAAGGGGGTTTGAGTTTATAGTGTACATACCATAAAAAGAACATCGTGTATGGCGGAAGGTATATCAGATCATATCTGGGCATGGAAAGAACTGTTGATGTTCAAGATATGCCCATCAACTATAAATTAGGACAGTACCCTATT
>DASC01000117.1:0-9083 GCA_002503595.1 Candidatus Methanogaster sp. UBA203
TTTAAGTAATAATGCACCGAAGTGGCGACTATGACGGAAATAAAAACAGAATACGATTGGACTGATTGGGTTTTTATAATATCTATGTTAATACTTCTACTATGGATTATAGGGAAGACCATAGGATTTATTCGGTCACCTGTATACATTGACATGATACCATATCTCTCGATCGTGTTTTCTGCCGGTGCACTGTTTCAAAAGATCAGAGAAATGGGTAAAAACATCAAAGAAATAAAAATAGGTGCAAAAGATACCGAAACAAGTTTGCATACCATAGATATGCGGGTGATCAAACTTGAAACAGTACTGGATAATATAGAAGTATCACTAAATGTACCATCCAACCAAAAATGAAAGAAGACACCAGGACGGATTTAATTGTGGATGAAATGGATTTAAGATTTGCAAATTTGGACATAATAGAGATCGGGCTTATCATAATGATAATTCTGGTTACGATAGTACTGATACTATCGTTTATAAAGTGATGAAGATGAAACTGAATTATCGATTTTCACTATAAAATTCGTAACACTCAAATGAGGACAATATCTTGTGGTTGAAAGAGATACTCTGGATTGATAAGTTTGTATCCAAAATAAAAGAAAAACACAACGTCACAGTGGAAGAGGTAGAAGAGGCTTTGCTTTCCGGGGCACTATTTCGCCGTGCACGTCGGGGCAGGGTCAAAGGGGAAGATGTTTATGTCGCATATGGCAAAACCGATGCAGGACGTTACCTTTTTATAGTGTTCATCTATAAACCGTCTATGGTCGGACTTATCATTTCAGCAAGAGATATGACATCACAAGAACGGAGGTATTACAATGCAAAGAAAAATTAAACAGATCCCTGAAGAATTCAAAACATACGAAGAAGCTGCTGAGTTCTGGGATACACACGACAGCACCGAGTACGAGGATGTATTGGAAGAAGTTGAAATGCATGTGGATATTCAAAAGAGACATTATCTGATAGAACTGGATAAGAATACCGCACAATTACTTCAGGAAAGTGCCCTAAAAAAAGGCGTCCCTCCAGGTTATCTTGCAAGTGGAATACTTGAGAAACGACTTATCGAAGCGGTATAACACTGCAGCGGGTCTGGTTTACCCCCTCATATTCGTTATTATACATCAACTGTGATAATTAAGGCAATTAAAGTCCACACAGATGTATATCCGTCCATCGAGATGACCATCACCGGCGTCGCACCACCAAAGCATGGAGATGCCCATGCAGCAGTGGAACCGACCAAGAAGCCATGCGTACCAGGCTTTGAGGCGGTATTCGCAATCGCCGGACTGCTCGCAGTCGCATACCTTGTGCTGAGACAGCGAGAGTGAGTGAGACCCTGTGAAGGGAGAGATCCTCCCTTCTATCTTTTCTTTTTTTGCAAAGGTTAATTAGCCTGTGAAGACAAGAGGAGTGTTGCAATGGCAGCAGTTATTCGCGGCGATGTTAAAATCTTGGCAAAGTCTGTAGTTGATGTGGCATTTACAAATACCAGCCAGAGACCGTCAAAGATGCAGTTTGGCAGATTGCTTTCAGATATGCTATAAAAGCAGGGACTCTTAAAGAGGTAAGGGCGATTACATGGAAAGCAAGCAAAAAGTCAGAAGAACGTTTATCTCAAGTCGTTAGAAATATGCGGGAAGAAGCTATATGATAGAAACAATAGTAGCGGTTTATGAGGATGGCATATTCAAGCCTCTCCAGGAGATAGCCCTCCCTGAGCACAAACGTATGTATTTAGTAGTTATACCAGAAGAGGACGAGAAATTATTGCAATTACAGAAAAAGGAATTATCGAGCATAATTGGTATTGGAAAGAGTGGTATCAGTGATGTTTCATGCAGACATGATCAATACATCTATGAGGGCTGATAAAACTTGCCTTACATATTCGTTGATACCGGTGCCTGGTATGCACTTTTGGATGAAGATGATGCCAACCATCATGCTGCGGTGAGGTTTAAAGACTCATTGGTCCATCCGTTGGTGACCAGCAACTACATCGCAGATGAGGTAATAACCCTTGTCAGAAGCCGTCTGGGCCATAACGTAGCTGTCAAGATCGGGCAAAAACTATGGGATGAATCCATTGCTAACCTCATCCGTGTGACGCCACGAGATGAGATAAAGGCATGGGAGATATTTGTGAAGTATCAGGATAAGGCATTTAGCTTTACTGACTGTACAAGCTTTACTTTGATGGAACGAGTGGAGGTGACAGAGGTATTTGCATTTGATGAGCATTTCAAGCAATATGGAAGCTTCATTGTATTACCGTTTGAATAGGAAGTTCAAAGTGAGGGGAGTGATAAAAAAGGTGAATTAATATATGAAACCAATAAAAATAATATACGATGAAACTGGAAATACACTTTATGTGCGATTCAGTGATAAAAGAGAAGCATATTGCACAGAAATCGATGGTGGGAGGGATATTAGCCTCTCCAAAGCAGAAGACGGGTCTGTGATCGGATTTGAAATTCTCAATTATCTCCCAAAAGATACTAAAATAGGACTGAATCGCATTCCAATAGAATCTAAAATAATAAGAGCATTATCCTGATTTTGTCCAAGAAGGCAATTGGGAGGAGTTGATAGCAATAAAATGCTATAGAAAAACACCATTAATTTCTAAATATTCATCACATTATATTTCACAGCCAAACTGGCAAAATGGAGGCAGCTAATATGGCATCGATAAAAAAATTTAGACTCTCTGGTATCTTCCGTGACAGTGAACCCGAGCTCTATCAGATTAACCATCTATTCAGCCGCTCGATATCGGTTTTGCAGAGTTCTTCCGGTCAGTTGAAAATATAATGAACCGCTGATAAACGCAGATGAACGCGGATTTGTTAATCGGGTATCTGCGTTTATCTGCGTGCATCTGCGGTTAATAGAATTGAAAGAAGTCATAGTAACCAGAAAGTAATAAAATCACTAATATCGAGGGATATTCCTTATTTACTTGATTTATCATGGAGATCGATTTCACGGGAATTACCAAAGAACCAAAATTTATTTCAAAAGAAAAAAACATGGAATGGGATTATGATGGTGAAGCTGACGTTTTATACATAAGTTTTGGAGCACCGAGACCAGCCATTGGTGTGGATATGGGCAATGGTGTTATCATGCGGTACGATGAAGAACAGGACGAGATCGTGGGCATTACTATCATCGGGGTGAGAACATCAGCAAGGTACCGGCGAGGAGGTACCGGATATACAGAGAAAATCACAACCACCAAACCGCCCCGGATCGCAACTGTTTGATTTCGAGAGACTGGATAGGGGGGAAACCCCTGCCGCAACCGAGAAGAATGCTGCAAGCTGGTAGTGTTCGCCATTGTCAGACCGCTTGTAATTGTATATCTATTGCTCCGGCAGCGAGAGTGAGTGAGACCCTGTGAAGGGAGAGATCCTCCCTCCTCTGTTTCTTTTTTTATATTTATGCGATGAACATCTATACTTCGCACCGCCACAAATTGAGCTTTTTTGATGGTCGGTTGGATGACAACAACATGAAGGACGTGACGACAGAGATGATCCCCTTCGCGTCTCTGCGCCCTTGCGCCTTCGCGTTTAAATCGGGAACGCAAAGACGCGAAGACGCGAGGGCGCAAAGAACGAAAATCGCAGTTTATGCCGTGTGCCCGAGTATAACTCAATGAGAAGAACGTTTATAACTACGCATACCAAAAAAGAACTGGTGATACTGATGCCTATTGCAGTAAATTTACCCTCCAAATTCAAGACGGTGTACACCAATATCCTTAAAACAACGCCGAGAGAAGGTACAATTAAATTAATCACCAATGAGCTAAAAAGACAGCTACTAGAATATAAGTTAATTGAAAAAAAACTTGATAAAAAATATGGCATGAGTTTTGAGGAATTCAAAAGAAATGAAGTAGTTAAAAGAGAAAATTATTCGTTTGAGGTCGAAGGGGACTATTGCGATTGGGAACTGGCAATCGATGGAATTACGACAATCAAAAAAGAGATTCAAAACATAGAGAAATATATTTCATATTGGTTCTGGTGCAGAGCGAATCATGCTGTTGGAAAACCATCCAAAAAACAATACAACCTGATGCGGGGGGTGGGATTCGAACCCACGAACTCCTGCGAGACTAGGCCCTGAACCTAGCGCCTTTGACCTGGCTGGGCAACCCCCGCTGGGGTGAACGCGTGAATGGACCGATCGGGATTCGAACCCGAGGCCTCTTCCATGCCAAGGAAGCAATCTACCCCTGATCTATCGGCCCTATCACGATGCACTGCTGGTATTGGCGGGAGGTGGTTATCAATATTGTGGTGAACCGGAATTCCGGATGTTCACACGCCCAACCCCGGAAAAAGCCCGCGCACGCATGAGACAGGACCCGCAGACCCCGGCACCACTCGCACCGGCATCTCGTTAAGTCGCGGTCGGGACGAAGAGGCTGTAGGCGGTGCTTCCGGGCGGTTGGGTGGTGTGGTGCACAACGGATAGGCTTACAACTGCTGAATGGCTGAATGCCCACAAATGAATGGGTGGGTTGTCATGGCTCTGTGGTGTCGCTGGAGATTCCACGAAGATACTTCAGGCGAATTGTGGATGGTGCAGGTGTTAGGTGCAAATCGGTTCGCAGTTATCAAAAGAGAGATTAGTGGTGGCGGCAATTACCTGACATGCATCCTCCAGACCCTTCGCCCCCGAACCGCGAGAGTGACGAGAAGGTGCTAATCCTTCCGCTTGGCGAGGAGTCCAAGAAGATCACCCAGACTCTCTCGAACGATTCTGCACGGCAGGTGCTCGAATTGCTCGCTGATGAGCCGATGTCAGCATCGGATATCGCCGAAAAACTGGAGATTCCTCTCACGACCGTCAAGTACAATCTGGATGCGCTGATCGAGTCCGGCCTTATCATGGTCAAACAGACAAGATGGAGCGTTAAGGGTAGAAAGATCAAGATATATGCACCGATACGTAAGTTAATCGTCGTTGTTCCCGACAAAACAGATAGGAAATCGGTTGCTGATATTCTAAGGAGGTATCTCGGCGTGGTGCTCGGTGCGGCTGGCATATCCGCGATCATCGAGTGGTGGCACCAGCCATTGCTCGCTGGCACAGGTAAGGTGGTCAGGAATGTGGCAGAGGAGGCGGAATCTGGCATTCCGGCACCAGTAACAGCGCCAACACCACTACCAGCGCCAACGCCTGAGCCAATGATGATAGGTGGTGCATCGCCAGCACCTGTGTGTGCGCCAACACCGGTCGGTATCGCCGAAAGCAAGGCAGGTGCAGGCGGGTGCGTGACCGATATGTTATCAGACGCACAGGAAGCGGCTATGGGTGCGGTAGTCCAGAAATATACGCCAGCGCAGACCAGTACACCTCTGCCTCAGCCAGCCGTGACGTTGCCAGCCCCGGAACCAACGCTTGCAGCATCCCCCATCCCGGAAGGCACGGGCATCCCATCGATCGATCTTGTGCAGGTGCTCGGACCCCATCCCGGCGTCTGGTTCTTCTTCGGCTGCATCTTTGTGGTGCTGCTTCTTGCGCTGATAGAATACCGGAGGCGAGGTGGCTGATCATGCCGCGTTGCCCCCATCCCCTCTCATCCCCCCCTCATCTTCTCGATGGCTTCCCCGATGGTGCCGGCATCGGTCTCCCCAGACTCCACGTAAGCATCGTCCAGGACATAAAACGCGCTCTTCTGCGCGATACTCTCCTTTGTGATCAGTTTATCGATCCTGTTCTCAACCAGCAGTTCGGCGGCTTTAAGCCCTTTCCGCTTCTCCAAGGTGGCAAACGGATTTTTCAGAAACCGCATATCGACAAGATCGTTGTCATCTGTTCGCATATCGAATATGCAGAAATATTCCGCCTCCCCAAAGTGCCTGGAGATTTCGGACAGGAGACCGTTGTTCTCGGTGCACGGGACCGCATACCTTGTAAATTCCTTCTCCTCTGGCTCTATATGTATCAGGACCCTGTCAACATTTTTTACCTCGGATTTGATCCTCTCTTCGATCTTATCGCTCAGTCGGTGCGCCCGTTCAAGGTCTGTGAGGCTCGTACCCACACCCATCTCGATAAATATGAACTTTCCGGAACTCCTCGCGCTCAAGGAATGTATCTTCTCGACACCGTGAGTTTCGGATGCGATCTCCCTGATCCGGTTGAGACTCTCGTAATCGATGGATGCGTCCAGGAGAACCTTTATCGAATCTTTTAGTATCCCGTATCCTGCTTTGAAGATGAAGAGAGCTACCAGAATACCGGCAGCCGAGTCAAGGAAATAGAAACCAAGATAGTTTCCCAGTATTCCCGCGAATACGACTGCGGAAGAGAAAGCATCGGTTCTTGAATGCTTGCCATCCGCGATTAAACTGGGTGAATTTTCCTCTCTTCCGATCTTAAGCTTATAATTGCTTAAAAGTAAGGATGACACCAGGGATACCAGTGCGACTGAGAGTGCAAACGGAAGATCTGCCAGGATAACCGCTCCGACCGCCGATCTGATCGATGTGCGGATAATCCCGTACCCGGCATAAAGGATCGAAAGAGCGAGGAAGAGACTTACGATATTCTCTGCCTTGTAAAATCCGTACGGAAACTCCTCCGTGGGCTTGCGATCCGAGATCTTAAGACCGATAAAGACCGCGATGGAACTTATCACGTCTGTGAGGGAGTGGATCGCATCAGCAACGAGAGCGATACTTCCTGAGAGCATTCCGGCAGCGTATTTTATGACCACCAGAAATGCGGTCACTCCTATCGACACCAGAGCCGCTCTCTTATCCCTGCCTACGCGGATCATGGAGAAATGATCTACTGATAAACATTTAATACTTGCCTTGCAAGAGTTAGCAGGATGGAAGATAGCGACAATGGCAGAAAGAAATACTCTGAAGGCGTAAAAACACTTCTCGGCGATCCTAAAAAAGCCATCATAAAACTGTCGCTGCCGATGATCGTAGCTATGTCAGCGCAGACGGTCTACAATCTCGTCGATGCGATCTGGGTCTCAGGTCTCGGTGCTGACGCTCTCGCTGCGATCGGCTTTGTCTTCCCGTTCTTCTTTGCAGCTATGGCGCTTTCCAACGGACTCGGGGTGGGCGGCGGGTCTGCCATATCCCGGATGATCGGTGCCAGTGATAAGGAGGGTGCAGACAACGTGGCGGTTCACACGATTGTTATGATGCTCTTGCTTGCGGTTCTCTTCACAATCCCGCTCTTTGCCTTTGCTCGGGACTTGTTCGTCCTGATCGGTGCTGGCAGTGCAACAGGGATGGCTGTCTCGTATGCCAGGATCATCTTCGCAGGCAGTATATTCATATTCATAACAAGCGTCGCAAGCGCTATACTGCGGGCAGAGGGCGATGTCAAGCGAGCCATGTACGTCATGATGCTGGGCGCAGGTCTCAATATCATACTGGACCCGATCTTCATCTACACTCTCGGCATGGGCATCGCGGGTGCTGCATGGGCTACATTCGTATCACTGGCAGTCTCGTCTGCGGTCATGGTAAACTGGCTGCTTTTTAAGAAGGACACGTACGTATCATTCAAATTCAGCGGTTTCAGGTTCGATAAGGTAATTGTCAGGGATATCTTTAAGGTAGGCATTCCGGCTTCTGCAACGCAACTCTCGATGTCGCTTACAATGGTGATAATGAACGTCATGGTAGTAGCGGTGGGCAGCATCGAGGGGGTTGCGGTCTATACCACAGGATGGCGGGTGGTATCGATTGCGACACTGCCCTTAATCGGTATCACAACAGCGGTCGTCTCGGTAACGGGGGTTGCTTTCGGTGCACGCTCCTGTGATAAAGTGAGTATCGCTCATCTCTATGCAACAAAGATCGGTTTTTTGATAGAGGCGGTGATAGCGGTGGCAACCTTCATCTTCGCCCCCCAGATAGCTGCGGTGTTCACACAGTCCGAGAGCGCAGCACATATCGCACCTGATCTAATCATCTTCTTAAGGATCGTGAGTCTCTTCTATGTGACCGTGCCGTTTGGGATGCTCTCTTCCTCGCTTTTTCAGGGGACCGGGAAGGGTATGAACGCGCTCATTGTCACGATCCTGCGCACGCTCATCCTGACCCCAATATTTGCAGCCCTCTTCGCGTTTAACTTTGATATGGGGCTTACCGGGATCTGGTGGGGTATCGTTGCTGCAAATATAATTGGTCCTGCAGTAGCGTTTGTCTGGGCGCGGCTGTATGTGCGAGGGCTTCTTGCAGGTAGACGGTGAGACGCGAGGGTGCAGAGTTTATGGGCAGACGAATCCGGGCAAGCCGGGGCTGTGTTGAGGGATCTTGTGTGGTGGGTTGAATAACTTGATATAGGAGAAGAATGAAGATGTGTATGCGATGAGTGAAATTCGACCAGAGGATGATATACATGGGCTACGGTCAGATAAAATACTAATAGGAGAGATATGTAAGTATGTTCGAACATGCTCGGGTACCCTGTGGTAGGAACCACAAGATTACACAGATTTCCACAAGATTTCTGTGTCAATCTTGTGTAATCTCGTGGTTTTATATGTAGATATCCACACAATATTGAGTAAGTACGTATGTTCAGATATACAACGTTATCTGATTTTGTCCCAAATACCTATTGTTCACTGTTCATGGTGACCTGAAAATGGAGAAAGAAACAACACATTGCCGGATATTCCGAGATTCGAAAAATAATGCAGTGGCTCTGCAGGATATATTTGATCTCGGGATATATTATCCCTGGGATGATGGCCATAATCCGAATTTCGATGCGTTCTCTCGTGTGATTCTTGATGTAAAAGATCAGCATATAAAAGGAATTAACTACTGTACGAATAGCTTGCGTTCCTTTCTTTCAAGTACGGAAGAATATGTGATCTGTGTTATCCCGACTCATGCCGTAGGAACTGCACCATCGGGTATAAGGACGATCGCGAAACAATTGTGTTCGCATTCAGTAGTTGATGGAACAGATGTTATATCAAGGGTTTTTGAGATTCCAAAGAAAACCGTAGGCGAAAGCAACGATATGCAGTCAGAAATAAAATCACTTGCTGTGAC
>DASC01000117.1:9114-9485 GCA_002503595.1 Candidatus Methanogaster sp. UBA203
ACATCTTTAAAGGCAGGAAAATACCTGATAGAGCAAGCCGGAGCTGAACTAGTCGTATTGCTTGCACTCGCCAGAACTCAAATAGGATATGAGTCTGTAAAATGAAGCCGATATCTATACTGACATTGGGCACTGTCTAAAAATCCAGTGATTTATCACCGCAGAGCACGCAGAGGGCGCAGAGTTTTAAGACCGTTTCAATCCTCGCTTTGGTTTTCTGATGCCTCTGCGCTCTCCGCGTGCTCTACGGTAAAAATTTAAGGATATAGTGATTTCACTGGAATTTTCGATTGTGCCATGTTGTACGTGTTTAGCCTTTCCATCTAACCGAACACAGATGAAAAGTTTCCGGATTCTGTAGTTTCCAAAAT
>DASC01000064.1:0-331 GCA_002503595.1 Candidatus Methanogaster sp. UBA203
TCTTCCGAATGCGTCCTTAAACGAGACGATGGTGTGCGGAATTTCGAGGTCGGATGCGAGGTTGCTCGCATTTTCTATCGTCTTTTCGCGGTAGCCGCTGATGCCTTCGTCGATTGTGATTGCGATGATTCTGACCTTCCGGCTCGGTGCGAAGATCTTGTGCAGGAGGTAGAGGAGCGCGGAGCTGTCCTTGCCGCCGCTTAACGCGACAGCGACCGTGCCCGGCTGGAGGTTGTACTTCCGGAGGTCCCGCTTGACTTTGCGCGTGACGTCATCGATCAGGTGCTCTTTGCAGAGGTACATGCCTGAGTACGGCTGGAATACGACCGCG
>DASC01000064.1:394-13418 GCA_002503595.1 Candidatus Methanogaster sp. UBA203
CTGCTGTACAAAGCTTGAGAAACTCTCTGATCGAACTGCCGCAAACGTTGTATTCACTGGATCACCCTTACTGCCTCTCTTATCGATTCTCTTTCCGCTTCAAGGTGATCCAGCCTGAAGAAGTCTTCCCATGTACATTCTTCCCCTATATTTCCTCTTTTGTACTCCTCTTCAAAGTCTTCGATCGATGAAACCCCGTATTTTCTTGCGAGATTGAATAGTTCAGACTCGCAGCGTTTCAGTCTGATGTGCAGATATGTTTTGAGGCTTTCTCTCTCCAGTTCTTCCTGTGTTATCTTCAGGATCGGAGCGATCTTTGGTATCGTGCTCATATTGTGTCACTTCCCATAAGCGATTGAGCATGATTTAAAATTCTTGGTATTCATATAATTTTCATTTCCAATGCATTTTAATATAGTTATCTTGCTCTTTTGCATCTAAAATTTGTGAGCGATTTCCAGACCTAACAACAAATACCGTTTTTCCTTTATATTCCAAAAACGCGGGTTTAGGAGATTTATCAATCTCTACAACACAGATGTTTTTTTCACCAGCCATTTCAAACGAAACGCAAACGAATTTTCGATATTCTTTGCCAAGGTAGCTATTCACAAGTTCAGTTAGTTGCAGTCCAAAGCCATCTAAATTCTTTTTCTCACCCCCTAATACTTTGAGATCTTTTTCGATTCCTATGGCATTCCCAAAATCATCCACGCCGATCAAGAGAATACCACCAGATAAATTCAAAAAAGCTGAAATTGTTCTTGTAATTTCATGTTCCAAGTCTTTGTTTAAGCTACTCTTTTTGTAATCCCACCTCATGGAAGATTTGAATTCAACTCTTTCGTTTTCACCACCTTCAATAAGCTCATATATACGCGATTCTGTTCTTTTCCATACTGCACCGCTTTCATTTAAAAGAGAAATTTCTCCATCTTTCGTAAATGGTTTCAATGCGTTTCTCGCACCACAGAAGGTACATTCCAAGCTTAAAGTGACTCGCCCACAATCATCGATCCAAACTCCAGAAACCGACATAACTCCTTTACCGTCTTCTCGTGGGCTTTTTTTGCAGAAGGGGTGTAAAATACTAAAATAATCCGTTCCGGTGTAAACAAGTTCTGGTTCCTGTGTTGTCCAATGTCCATGGTGTGGTGGATTGCCTTTTCTGACCAATCCCTTCATATCAAATTCATCTGCTCTTTCATTGACACATTTGGGACATACCAAATCACGTTCGTATCCCCATGTGCAATTTTCTGGAGTGTTTTGAATCTCCAAATCACAGTCTGGACAGGGCAACGCCTCAACATCCGCTTTGCAGTAGCCCACCGCAATCAGAAGAGCACATCCAAAGGTGGGAAAGTTATACTTTTTCTCGGTTGGAACATTCGGATATTCTTCAGTCATACCGGTCATAGCCAAACGCTTCCATATCTCAATGAAGTCGATTTCAGGATGCTCCTGGATAAATTCGTCCGAAAAATCGGTGGTTTCATATTCATATCCTTTAAAAACACTTTCCATCTCGTCCTCTGCGAACTGGCCATGATTGATCAGATCAGTCATAATTTTTGTCTTCGCATACTTTGGTCTTTCCATCCAACCGTCAATGTTATGGAACAATTTACTAATTATCATTTCTAAAATTAATTTCCTATCAGAACTTTCATCAGAAGGTTCGTTATTAACATTATTTATAGGAAATTCTATTTTCGATTTTAGTTTATATCGAATATCTATTAAACATTCATCGCAACTATGTAAATTACCATTCACATATTTCTTTGTCAACCAAGAACACCTCGTTGCATACACCATAATAACCTTTTCAAAATATTAATCCTTTGCCCCCTCTCACAACCCGGCTTTAACCAATTGTTGTATCGATTCGATTGCATCGTTCCTTGCGATGCAGGCATCCTCGTCGTCTTATCATCCGCAAGAAAATTCCAGATCCTCGTTTAACTCCGCCATATCGTACTGAAAGATTATTTTTTGTTTCGGCAACTCTGCTAACAGTTCTGATAAGGAAACACCTGCAATCTCGGCTGCCCTCCATAACGTTACCCGGTGGTCTTTGTACATACTGAGTGCCTTATGCATCTTCCACTCGTGCAATCCCTCTTCGATCAGCCCCATCAAAAAGATAGATCTCTCAGTCCCCTCCTTTTCTGACCAGTATTCAATCTCTTTCAGAGTCTTCGCAGGAAGCTCAGTTACGATTCGTTGCTGTGGACATTTCCGGGTCACCTGATCGGTTACAAGGGCTGATATCGACATAATACTTCGCTCCGCAACTTCTTCACACAGATCCACCCCCAACACAGCAAGCAACCACAACCTTTAAATCCAGCCATCCAATATGTGATAACCATCTCAAAAATGGATGACAAAGATACCATGCCCATCGAACCACTCAAACGACTGGCGCTGCTCGGCGCTCTCGAATCGAACATCGCCATATCGTCTGCCGAATTTGCACACCATCTCGATACAAGCCCGCAGACCGCATCTCGCAAGCTGCAACTTCTGGAACAGGAGAACATGATCGCAAGAAGGATGCTTCCGAACGGTCAGGAGATTATGATCACTGAAACAGGCATGATCGCTCTTCAGAAGGAGTATCAGGATTATCAGCAGATATTCGGAGGCGTTGATGAGATCAGGCTGGCAGGAGTGGTGTGCACCGGACTTGGCGAGGGAAGATACTACACCATGCTCGGTGGGTATCTGCAGCAGTTTGAGCAGAAACTCGGATTTACACCATATCCCGGAACATTGAATATCGAACTGAATCCCTACAGCGTAAATACGAGAAAACAGCTGGATGCTATGAAAGACATTCATATAGAAGGGTTCGAGGATGGGGTTCGGACGTTTGGGTCTGCGAAATGCTTCAGAGTGAAAATCGATGGCACTTATGGCGCAATCATCATCCCGAACCGAAAGAACTATCCCGATAACATAATCGAGGTCATAGCGCCTGTGAATCTCAGGGAGCATCTGCGGGTCGATGATGAGAGTAAGGTGGAGGTAATACTATGCAGAATATAAAAGACGCAATCGATGCGATGAGAAACGACAAGATGATACTATTGTATGACGCCGCGGATCGCGAAGGCGAGACTGACTTTATGATACCGGCAAGATCGATCAGCCCGCAGGACATTGCAGAGATGCGCATCTACGGCGGCGGGCTGTTGTGCGCTGTGATACCGGATGCGGCTGCCGAGCGTCTCGGGCTTCCGTTCGCTGCTGATATTCTCAGGCGTCTGCCAGATCTGGCACATCTCGCCGAAGGAGACCTGCATTACGACACCCGTTCCTCGTTTTCACTCTGGGTGAATCACAGAGACACGTTCACAGGCATCCCGGACCGGGATCGTGCACTCACCATCCGCAAACTGGATGAGATCGTAGAGTCCACGCTTGCCGGGGATGTGGTTGATTTTTCGAGCGAGTTTCGATCCCCGGGTCACGTTGCAGTGCTGCGCGGTGCAAAAAATCTATTAAAAGAGCGTAAGGGGCAGACCGAACTCTCGATAGCGCTTGCAGAACTTGCAGGCATCAACCCGGTGCTCTGCATCTGCGAGATGCTCGATTCAGAGACGGGATATGCACTGACAAAAGAGGATGCGAAAAAATACGCAATAAAAAATGATCTGGTCTTTGTGGAGGGAGAAGAGATCGTATCCGGGTATGAAAAAGGTTGAGCGCATCAAGCACTCAACGCTTTCAACCGTTCGATGTTCTTCATCGCTTCCTCTACCTCTATCTTCTTTTTCTCCTCCAATTTCACTATAATTTCACTGATAGGAACCTTGAGCGAATATACCTTGTAAGGACGCCCTTTTCCTGGCTTCTTCTCGTCGGTTTCGGTGACCCAGCCGTGTGCGCGCAGTTCTCGCATCGCAATACTGACTTCGGGCTGCCTTAAGTCCGAGCCGACCTCGAGGTCTTTTGACGTCGCTGTATCAACGCCTTTCAGATACGCAAGCACCTTGGCAGTATTCCGTTTCAGTCCCTGTTTGATCAATATGTCGACGAATTCCTCGTCCTCGTCGTCCAGTACCTTTACTGATAAATCTTTCATGAGATATCACCACTTCCGAATATGTATTTGTCACATATAAATCTTGCGGTTAAAAACAACATATATACTTGTTATTTCTTTGCCCCTTCAAGTTCCCCGCGCAGCGCAATCGATGCCGTACTCAGGAACTCGGACTGCTTGTCCTCCTCGAGATTCCCGATTCTGGACCGGACCGCATTCTCGTAATGCTGGATTACGATGTCGTTATCGATCGATCCGATCGAGGACAGTTCCAGCGCAAGCAAGTCTAGCGTCGATAGATATATTCTTGGCCCCAATGGGACTCCGAGCTTCCGCATAGCTCTCGTGGTGCTCACGAGTGGATGGAATAACGATTTCAGGCGGGATGCGAACTTTTTGTAGTAATACTCCGTATGTTGGGCTGCGATCTTAAGTTCGGTCTCCTTGTCCGGATAATTAACAACGATCCTTGCGCTGAACCGATCCAGGATGTGCTGCGGAACCTCGGTGATGCCGGAGATGTCGTAGGGGTTCATGGTTGCGATCACGTTCGCGCGAAGCGGTTTGGTGATCGGGGTTTTTGGAAACGATACCTGCCACTCCGCCATGATCTCTGTGAATATGATTAGCGTGTACTCGCTGAAACGGTTCAGTTCATCGGCATACACGATTCCCGGCATATCGCTGCCATGCGCACTGAACAGGGGTCCTGCAAGGATATCTATCTCGCCTTCCCGGTACTTTCCGATATCAAGGTCGCCAATGAGATCGCTTGGAAGCGCATCCTGACTGCCGGTCACCCGCACATACGCAATGCCCCCAACCTCTTTTTTCAGAGAGGAGACCATCTGGTTAACGGCAAGCGTTTTCGCTGTGCCTGGAGGTCCCTCAATCAAGAGATGGAAGCGAAGCCCGAGTCGAATTGCTTCTGCGAAGAGGCGGAGGTACCGTTTCATCTCCTCCTGCCCAAATACTACGAGTTCGACCATGTATGGCAATACGAGATGCGGCATCAAAAGGATTTGCATATCCGGTCGGATGCATAGAGCACCGGATGTGACGCGAGAATCATAAAGATCCGGCATCCACCAAATCCTTAAGTATATCTCACGCCCACACTTTTTTTATGATAATAATATTTTCACACGGAGGACTATAATTGGACGATATTGGGATTATCGCAGTTGGCGGATATAATGAGATGGGCAGGAATATGACCGCGGTGCATGTCGGCGGTGACATCATCATCTTTGATATGGGGCTACGCCTCGATCAGGTGCAGATTCATGAGGATGTGGAGATCGAACGGATGCATTCGCTCGATCTGATCAAGATAGGCGCGATACCGGACGATACCGTGATGAAGGGGGTGAACGGCACGGTTCGCGCAATCGTCTGTACACACGGGCACCTCGATCACATAGGGGCAATCTCGAAACTGGCACACAGGTACCGTGCCCCTATCATCGCAACCCCTTACACGATCGGTCTTATCAAACAGTTGATCAAGTCGGAACGGAAGTTCCCGGCAGAGAACGAACTAGTCGAGATGAACGCTGGCGAGACAAGAGAGATCTCAAAAAGCCTCTCGATAGAATTCATAAGGGTCCAGCACAGCACCCTCGACTGTATCTTCATTGCAGTGCACACCCCGCGGGGCATTCTTCTGTATGCCAACGACTTCAAGATGGACCGGACGCCGACGCTCGGAGAGCCGCCAGACATAAAGCGCCTCAAGCAGATCGGCAAGGAAGGCGTCTTTTTGATGATCACAGAGAGTACCAATGCCGCAATCGCTGGAAAGACACCGTCAGAACGGATCGCAAAGGCTCTGCTCAACGATGTGCTCATCGGTACCGAGGAGAGCGAGTCAGGAGTCATCGTGACCACGTTCTCGTCCCACATCGCAAGGATCGCGGCTACCCTGGAAATCGCAGAGAAGATGGATCGTATTCCCGTACTTATGGGACGCTCGATGGATAAATATGTGAAATTGGCAGCGAAAATGGGGTATATCCAGCTTCCGGAAAATCTGAAGATATATGGCGTGCGGAAGAACATCGATAAAGCGTTTGCAAGAATCGCATCCGAAGGAAAGGAGAAGTATCTTCCGATCGTAACAGGGCATCAGGGAGAGCCGGGCGCCGTGCTTGAGCGGATATCGATGGATAATACGGGATACAGGATTGAGAACGGTGATAAGGTAATATTTTCTGCAAATGTGATTCCAACGCCAAGCACGCGTGCAAACAGGTATGCTCTCGAGACGAAACTCAAGATGCGCGGAGCACGCATCTACGATGGAGTTCATGTCTCTGGACACGCATGTAAGGAGGATCACTGGGAGTTGCTGCGCATGATAAATCCGGAACATGTGATCCCTGCACACGGAAACATCGTGATGCACAGTTCCTATATCGAGATGGCGGAGGATACCGGATACGTGCTCGGCGATACAATCCATCTGCTCAGAAACGGAGAGGAATTGGTTCTTGGATGATTAGCATGAATGAATTCGAGAAAGAGCTTGCAAAGCGCGGCGATCTCGTCTACGAGTACCTCACATCCACCCGGTATCAGGAGCGGTTCGTCCCTGAAGTGATCCACGACTCGGTGTACCTGTATCTGGGCGGAAGGCGCGGGAAGTCGCTGCGACCTGCTGTACTGCTCTTCTCGTGCGGTGCTGCCGGTGGCGATGAAGAGATCGCACTTCCTGCAGCGGCTGCTACTGAGGTATTCCACACATGGACGCTCGTGCACGATGACGTCATCGACCGGGATTGTATGCGGCGCGGCGGATACACGGTGCACGAGGAATTTCGCAGGAGAGGGGCGGATCTCGGCTATGATGGCGACAATGCTGTACACTACGGCACATCGATTGCGATACTTGCAGGAGATGTCCAGCAGGGCTGGTCGGTCTCACTCTTATCCGAACTTGTAGAGCGCGGCGTCGACCCGAATGTTGTGCTGCACCTGATCCGGATGATGGAGACCGAGGTCGTGCTGACACTGCTCTCCGGGCAGATATTTGATGTCCAGTACTCGAAAGCTCCGATCGAGTCGTTAAGCGAGGATAAGATCCTCGGGATGCTGTGGAGAAAAACAGGCGCATTGTATGAGTTTGCAGGATCTGCCGGCGCAATGATCGGACTATCTACAACAGACACGCGAAACGAACTGGTCCGGTCGATATCGCAGTTCACATGCAGGTGCGGCACCGCATTCCAGTTGCAGGACGACATCCTTGGCGTTGTTGGGGATACGAAGAAGCTCGGAAAGACGGTTGGTTCTGACATCAGGGAAGGGAAGCGGACGCTTATTGTGTACCATGCCTTTACTCATGCGGATGAGGCGCAGAAGAGGCGCATGTCCCGAATACTCGGCAATGAGAATACATCGGACGAGGAGGCCGGCGAGGTTGTGGATATCATGTCTGAACTCGGGAGCATCGAGTATACAAGGGCGCTTGCTGACAGTTACGTTAAGGAAGCGAAAGAGCATATAGAAATAGTACCCGGATCACGGTACAAGGATCTCCTGCTGACATGGGCCGACTACATGGTCAGTCGCGAGTCCTGAACGGCACATCAATATCACAGATCCAAAGGATGGGAATAACATGAATGCAAAGAAATACGTTTACTTCTTCGGCGACGGAAGGGCCGAGGGTAGCGCTGAAATGAAAGATCTCCTCGGATCGAAGGGTGCAAATCTCGCTGAGATGACGAATATCGGCATCCCGGTGCCTCCCGGATTCACGATCTCCACAGAGGCATGTATACACTACTATGCAAACGATGGCGGATACCCGGACGGTCTCGAGGACGAGATCGATGAAAATCTCGCCCGCCTCGAGGCGTCCACTAAAAAACGGTTCGGCGATGCAAAAAACCCACTCCTACTGTCAGTACGCTCAGGTGCTGCGATCTCGATGCCTGGAATGATGGATACTGTGCTCAATATCGGTCTTACCGATGAGAGCGTGGCAGGTATTGCCAGGAGGGTGGAAAATGAGCGGTTTGCGTACGATTCGTACCGCAGGTTCGTGCAGATGTTCGGAAACGTGGTTTTAGGGATGGAGCACAGCAATTTCGAGCAGATTCTCGAGGAGAAGAAGCAGTCACGCGGCGTTACGATGGATACGGAACTCGATTCGGAGGATCTCAAGGATCTCGTATCGAGGTACAAGAAACTGGTAGAGAAAGAGACCGGAAGAGCGTTTCCGGAGGATCCGAAAGAGCAGTTGAGGATGACGATCAATGCCGTGTTCGAGTCATGGAATACGGATCGGGCAATAACATACAGAGCTTTAAATAATATTCCGCAGGATCTTGGTACAGGTGTCAACGTTCAGGCGATGGTATTCGGGAACATGGGTGCGGATTCGGGAACCGGTGTCTGCTTCACAAGGGACCCTGCAACAGGGGAGAATGTGTTTTACGGCGAGTACCTGTTAAACGCACAGGGAGAGGACGTGGTTGCAGGACTTCGGACTCCAGAGACCCTTGATCAGTTAGAGGTGGAGATGCCTGATATCTATGGGGAACTGGCTGCCATACGCGAGAAACTGGAGAGGCATTACCACGATGTGCAGGATATGGAGTTTACCATCGAATCGGGTACGCTTTACATGCTACAGACGAGAACCGGGAAGCGGACTGCGCAGGCTGCCGTAAAGACCGCTGTAGATATGGTGGATGAGGGTTTGATCGATAAGGAGACCGCGATACTCCGCGTCGAGCCAGACCAGCTCGACCAGCTCCTGCACCCGATGATCGATCCGAAAGCAACTGTTGATGTGCTCGCAAAGGGGCTGGCAGCATCGCCGGGTGCGGCAGTCGGGAAAGTGGTCTTCTCATCCCACAGGGCACTGGAACTGGATGAAAAGGGCGAAAAGGTGATTCTGGTGCGGCTTGAGACGTCGCCAGACGATGTCGGCGGGATGGCTGCCTCACAGGGGATACTAACAGCACGCGGCGGGATGACAAGCCACGCCGCGATCGTTGGGCGTGGCATGGGCAAGTGCTGTGTCGTCGGATGTAACGAGATCGATGTCGATGAGAAAGCGAACCGGTTCACGGTTGGCGATGTCGTGGTCAACGAGGGCGATTTTATCACGCTTGACGGAACGAAAGGGGATGTCATTCTCGGCACAACTGATCTCGTCGAGCCAGAGATGACCGGTGACTTTGAGACGCTGATGGGCTGGGCTTCCCGCGCAAAGAGACTTGGAGTGCGCACGAATGCGGATACCCCGCACGATAGCGAGGTTGCAAGGAACTTTGGCGCGGAAGGAATCGGTCTATGCAGGACAGAGCACATGTTCTTTGGCAAAGAGCGGCTGCCGATCGTGCAGCAGATGATCCTTGCAGATGATGAGGGGTCAAGAAGGAAATCGCTTGATAAACTGATGCCGATGCAGAAAGAGGATTTCAAAGATATATTTGAGGTCATGAAGGATCTTCCGGTGACCATACGGCTGCTGGATCCACCTCTACATGAGTTTCTCCCGAAGACTGCGGAAGAGGTAAGAGAGGCCGCGTCGCGCATGAATATGCCGGTGGATGAACTAAAGAGCATCATCCAGAACCTACACGAAATCAATCCGATGCTCGGGCACCGCGGGTGCAGACTTGGCATCACATATCCTGAGATATACGAGATGCAGGTGCAGGCGATCTTCGAAGCTGCTTGTGAACTGGCAGCGGAGAAGGATGGGCACCGGGTCATCCCTGAGATCATGATCCCGCTTGTCGGGCACATAAACGAACTTCGATTCACAAAAGAGCGGCTTGTAGAGACTGCGGGTGCTGTGATGGAGCGGTACGGCACAGAGATCGAGTACATGGTCGGAACGATGATCGAGGTCCCGAGAGCCGCGGTCACTGCTGATGTGATTGCAACGGAGGCGGAGTTCTTCAGTTTCGGGACGAACGACCTGACCCAGATGACGTTTGGATTTTCGAGGGACGATGTCGGAAAGTTCCTGCCGTTTTACTTGAAGGAGGGCATTCTTGAGTCCGATCCGTTCGTGACGATCGACCAGGCTGGTGTCGGCAAACTTGTCGAGATGGCTACCCAAAAGGGGCGCAGCACAAAGCCGGACTTGAAGATCGGGATATGCGGTGAGCACGGCGGTAATCCGACATCGGTTGAGTTCTGCCACCGCACAGGACTTGATTACGTCAGTTGCTCGCCATTTCGGATACCGATAGCGATACTTGCGGCGGCACAGGCAGCGGTGAAGGAGAGGGATGCCTGAAGTCGGAAAGGTCATGCTGCTCTTAAAGAACATGGTCTATGAGAGTACAAGCCCGCTTGAGACCTTACGTTTTGCAAAATACTACCGGAAGAAAGGGCTTGGCGTCATAGTGATCCTCTGGGGACCGATGGGGGTTGTGCTCGCAAAGGCAGGAAAGCACCGCGGCGCACCTGTGTATGATGCAAAGATCGTGGAGTGCATCGAGCTCGGGGTGGAGTTTAAGTGCTGTCAGCTTGCTGCTGACATCATTGGGCTCGAGGAGGATGAACTGATACCCGGAATCGAGATGATCAAGTCACACGTCGTTGCAGAACTGTTCCTTGAGTACCAGAGCGAGGGAGAGCTGATTATTAGTTTGTGACCATGAAAGGGTTATTGAGCATATTGAGCATTACCTGCAATCAAACGAACCTCGGCACTGCTTCGGGATCGCATCGATCAAATCCATGATGGAGGGGGGTGTGCGGATTGCCCGGATAAACTATTTCGCGATATCTATGATGGGTAAAGATATATGGCATCGACGAAGAATTAATGCTGAACTGTCAAGAGATGTGCTACCATGAAATACCTATATCAAGACTCTGCAGAGCTCCCTGTAGAGCGCGATTTTATTTGCGATCTTACGGATCTGCTAAAGTTGACCGTGGCGGTGTATCCCCTTGAAAACGGGATCATCTCGGCTAATAAAGAGATCGAGAGCGAACGCAGCGTCAAAGATCAGAAAATTGTCCGGCTCGAAGCATTCGAAAGCGATGTCGGGATGCAACTTGACGAGATGGTCACGGATGACGCAACTTACGAGATGAGGACCTGCAAAGACGTGACCTATGATGCGTGCACCTCATGTGCGGATCAGCAGAGGGCAATGATAGAGTCGGATTTCGATGCGTCGTTTAATGACCTGGCCGGAAAGATCGATCACAACTCGGAAGAGATGCGCAAGATACTCTCCCCGTTTCTTGAATTCGGTGTGTATGACACCAGACCGAGGTATTCGCTGACATCAGAGGGTGGAGGCGCACTGCGTGGCGAATTTGAAGCGGAGGTGGAGGGACTATCGTTTGTTTATGAACTGGAGTTTAAGGAGCCAGTGCTTGTCAAACAGTTGGTCGGCGTATTTTCCGTACCGATACCGGGAAAGGCAGGGATATTCCGCAAAGAAGATGTGCTGAAGATGATGGATATCTCGAACCACCGTTTGGTTGGTGTTGAATACACAGGCGAACATACAATTGCAGAATTTAAAGACAGGAAGGGTGAAAAGGCGGTGCGTATTGAGATGCAACACGCTACCAATCAGTACTCGATAGTGTACGGGGACGCAGAGCCGATCAATCTGACAAAGGATGAATCGATCCTGGAGGTGATCGATAGCGCAGAGGTCACCTATCTCATGCAGGAGGTTATCAGCTGTGTAAGGGATGCTGAGAAACGCAGGGTTTCGATGCTGAAGACGATGGCGTTTGATGGCGTGGATGTGATCGAAAAATCCATAATCTTTGATAGTCTGAAGGTCGTATTCGCAAAATACGGTAAAATTGCATCCGAATGTATCGCACACGGGGCAGCAAAGGACGAACTCGTGGTAAAGATCGAATCCGACAGTGGTGCAAGGTCTGAAAAGTATATGCCGATTTCGACGATTGAATCGTGTTTATCGGAGATCGGAGAGAAAGGTATCGAACTGGCAGGCGTTTTCGGGTTGGATGCTCTGAAATAGAACACGCTCAATATCCTGTGGATATTCACATAAAACCACAGATTACACAAGATTAACACAGAAATCTCGTGTAAATCTGTGTAATCTTGTGGTTAAAATCCTAAAAACCACAACTTATTGAGCATGTACCTGAAATAAGGGTTATGTTTGGCGGACATGATGTCCCTCTGAGATCTTCAGGGAGGGGATCTCTTTACAGAAGAGAGGGTGGAAAAATTCCGGGTCTTTGGTATCTCGCGTTGCAGTGACCAGAACCCCGGAGACTTTTTGATATTTCGAAATAAAGTTTCGGAAAACCACAGAGNNTGTGCTCTCTGTGGTTTAATCTTCCTTAACGCCGAAGGCGTCGATGCTCGATCTTGAGAATGTCGACACCGCATTACCATAACCAGATCCTCAGGAAGTGAAAAAGTGCATGCACTCGCGAATTACCAGAGAGCCAAAATTCTCCCCTCACTTTAATTGAAGTACGGCAGTATCAGAAGGACGAGATTGCCATTAAACCCTGAAAAGATGGGAATTAAGAGGTTATCATCCATCTTGTTAGCCAGCGTCTCGACGACGGTTGCAGTACCTGCCATGACAAAAACCACAAGCCAGCTGGATAGAAAGATCGCTCCAATGACAACGTCCACTATGAACTCGGCGGCACATCCCTCGACCGCCCTGTCCGTTAATCCTGGAATCCAGGTTCGCCCAAAGGCTTTTCCGAAAATTGCAGCCGACGCATCCCCAAAAGTCGTCATAAGTATCGCAGCCGACGCAATCTCTTCCGGGAAGACCGAAATCGCAATGATGCACCCCATCGTAAAGAATACGTGGCCACCAAGTCTACCAGACTCTTTTTCCCGTAAAAGACTGTGAACAAGGGGCAGCTTCTTCCCCCATTCGATTCTGAAGTACTCGATCTCGAGTATCACAATCAGGCATACCGTTAGCAGCAACAGTATCGTTTGCTGCCCGAATGCATGATAAACCA
>DASC01000064.1:13542-15963 GCA_002503595.1 Candidatus Methanogaster sp. UBA203
CTGTTCAGGAAAGTATGCAAGATATAGCCGTATCTTTGAATAGGAATTGGGTACAAACCTCTTCGAAGAGAGGTAAACCATGAAAGTAGCGATAATATACAATAAAGATTTGACGGGGGTGATCAATCGGTTTGGAATGCAAAACAAGGAGAAATACAACCCTAAAACCGTCAAAAAAGTGGCAGACGCCCTCGAAAAAGGCGGGCATAATGTCAGGATTGCTGAAGGGGATATGCACGTAATCGAGAGACTGAAAGAGTTCATGCCAAGCGTGATCGAAGGGGAGCGGATGGGTATGGTGTTTAACATGGCGTATGGTATCCAGGGCGAAAGCCGTTATACGCATCTTCCGGCGATGCTTGAGATGCTCGGCATTCCGTACGTGGGCTCAGGACCTGAAGGACACTCGCTTGCACTTGACAAAGTGATTACCAAGGTAATCATGCAGAAACACGGAATCCTGACTCCCGGTTTCTGGTTATATTCGACCGGGGATGAGGATACGAGTGACGTCGAATATCCGGTCATCGTGAAGCCAAAGATGGAGGCGGTCTCGTATGGAATCAGGATCGTTCTGAACGAAGCGGACCTGCGCGAGGCTGTGAAGTTCGTGATCTCCGAATTCAAGCAGCAGGCACTTGTTGAGCAGTTCATCCGCGGTAGGGAGTTCTGCGTGGGGCTGCTCGGGAACGGGGACCCTGAGGCGTTTCCGGTCCTGGAGATCGATCTTGAAAACGATCCGGATGCAATCCAGACCGTGGATGACAAGAAACATGCGCCCAGGGGCAAGATATGCCCTGCAGAGATCTCTCCGGAACTGGCAGATGCGATGGTCAGGATGAGCAAGGATGCTTTCCGCGCCCTCGAGCTTCGGGATTTTGCGCGTGTGGACATCCGCATGGATGAGGATGAAAACATCTATCTCCTCGAGATCAATTCGATGGCGAGTCTCGGTGTCACAGGTTCCTTTGTCCATGCCGCAGGAGTTGCCGGCTATGACTATACCAGACTGGCGAACAGGATAGTAGATGTTGCGGCAGTCAGATATTTTTCTGAGAAGATACTGCCCGGGGAAGAGATGATAGATCCTGGCAGAAACAAATTGCCACTGCCGATTCGTATCCGCGGGTTTTTGAGGGCGAAACAGGAGGATACCGAAAGACTGCTCGAAAAGATGGTGAATATCAATTCGTATGTGCGAAACGTAGATGGCGTCAATTCACTGGGTACGCTCGTGTGGCAGCAGTTGAGTCATATCGGGTTCTCGCGTCAGGTCATTCCGATGGTGGAAGTGGGGAACATCCTGCTACTCTCCAATTCGCCTGACAACGAGTACGATGTGCTGCTTCTAAGCCACCTGGACAATTCCACTCCGTTTACAAGGCAGATCCGCTACCGTAAAACCGAACAGAAGCTCTATGGAACTGCTGTGTGGGACAGCAATGGCGGACTGGCTGTGATGGTTGCGGCATTGCGGGCGTTACGGTTCGCCCGCCTCCTGCGGAAGATGAAAGTTGGGGTCTTGCTTACAACAGACAATACCCGGTATGGAAGGGTCGCAAGAAACCACATACAGGAGATCCTGCAGAGGGCGAGGGTTGTGACGGGATTAAGCGGCGCATCCCTCGGTGGAACCGTTATCACCTCCCGTTCCGGTGCCGCGGTGTACAACTGCCAGATGAATCTTCTGGATGCGGGGAATGCAGGGGACGTCGCGAGAGCAATCGCATCGTTTAGCCGGCTGCTCGCCAGTCTGACAAATCTCTCCAGCGAAGCCGGTGGCGCGGTTGTAGTTCCGCGGAAGGTGCGGATGAACTCAGGTATTACAACCCTGCATGCAAACTGCGAAGCGCAACTCAGTGTACGGTTTGACAGTCAGGAACAGGGAGAGACGCTCGACCGGAAGATACACAACCTCGTAAAGAAGATGAATAGCAAGAAGAACCGTTTCCAGATCGAAGGCGGCATCTGTCGTCCCCCGATGATGCAGAGTCAGGAGACTGATAATCTCTACCAGCAGGTGCGGGCTATCGGTGATCGGCTGGACATACGAGTCCTTGAGGAGCACAGGTGGAGTTCGTCTGATATATGCGCTGTGCGCCAGGACAGGACAAGAATCGACGGTCTGGGACCAATCGGGGATGCTCCGCACGACTACGAGGAGTATATACTGCGGCACAGCCTCCTTGACAGGGCTGCGCTACTTGCGCTGCTCATGAATGACCTGAGACAGAGGAAGTAGCAATAATGGATTTTAAGGAGATCGAATCGGGTTTTCAGCCCACCCTGGACGGCAAGTGCGCGGAGGCAGGAAACGGGATGGTTGCAACCGCGTTTCCTGATGCCACACGCGCCGGCGCCCGGATGCTGAAGCAGGGCGGGAATGCAGTGGACGCAGCATGTGCCGCTGCTATGGCGCTC
>DASC01000123.1:0-28632 GCA_002503595.1 Candidatus Methanogaster sp. UBA203
TGGACGCCGAATCTATAGAGCTTGCTGAGACGTATATTGATCGAGGTATTTTATCTTCAAACTACAGGGATGATGCTCGACATATCGCGATGGCAACGGTGGCAGATGTGGATATTTTGGTAAGCTGGAACTTCCGGCACATTGTACATTTTGATAAAATTCGACAGTTTAATGCTGTGAATCTTGAAAAAGGATATAAAACGATAGCAATCTATTCTCCAATGGAGGTGACGACTTATGTCAGTGAAAACGGTTGAAATGGTTCGAAAGATACGAGATAATCATTATGAAGAGACAAAGGGTCTATCAGTCAAAGCACAGATACAATATATACGGAAAAAGGCTGAGGAACTACTACAAGATTTCCACTGACGCCTGAAAGCGGATAACACGGTGTAAAATGCCATTGCTTTGTTCCAGTGGCTTCGTAAAACTTATTTTACACTGCCACCGTTATCTATCAATTGCCGCCTGAAGAGGTTTTTAAAAACGTCGAAAATGATCCCACACACCACCCTCTGCGGATACACATCCACCACCCCCATCTGTCCGCGCTCACCACAAGCACGCGACCTCCGAGCCCCACGGATGCCACTGA
Source organism: Candidatus Methanogaster sp. UBA203 (assembly GCA_002503595.1). Classification (GTDB taxonomy): domain Archaea; phylum Halobacteriota; class Methanosarcinia; order Methanosarcinales; family Methanogasteraceae; genus Methanogaster_A. The sequence continues at coordinate 599 of DASC01000123.1, forward strand.
CTTCATTGCGGGGTGGCGCGGACGGGGCTTAACCCAAACCTCGTCTCTTCCACTCCACGCTTCGAATATCTGAGAACGTACCAGTCAGAACCAGAGCGCCAGATGAATTGGCACCTCCGCCATTGGTGACATCAGTCATCGCATGGATTCTTCCGGGAAGACGAGATGCAAAGAGTGCCTCGCACACCTCTACGAATGTGATATTCTCGTCCAAGACATTATACATCTCGTAATAGAGCGCAGCAGTCGAGATCGTGCCGCCTCCTGCGCCCCTCGACCCGACACCAAACTCACCCATCGTAACCCCTGACGTGATCGGGGTGAGGATCTCTCCTGAGGGGCGGAGCGTGGCATGCGCTTCTATGATGGTCGCACTGGCGATATCACGCGCCCTCTACCGGGAGATGTCTTTGATCTCGAGTATCCGGTCGGTAAGTTTCTGTTTGAGGCTCGGGTCGACCCTATCGCGCCCTCGTTTTGCGTATCCGTAGGTGTCCATCAGCCAACCCTTGCGATGCGCCCACATACTATCTTCGTCATCTATTAATAGCAGCAGGAAAGATGGTTTTCATGCGACGGGGTGATAGATTGAACAGAATAGATAGGGCAAGGAATCTGGCAGGAAAACTCGTAGATCCGTTCTGCCAGATACTGGCGTACACGAAAGTGAGCCCAAACATCCTCTCGATCATTGGCTTTCTCTTCGCAATCGCTGCCTGCATAACGGTCGCTCTCGGGCACATCGTCTGTGGTGGGTGTCTCGTTATCATGTCAGGGGCTTTCGATGCGTTCGACGGGGCGTTTGCTAGAAAGTTCGGACTCGAAACCAGATTCGGTGCCTTCTTTGACTCGTTCATCGATCGATATTCAGAGGCAGCGATCCTCTTTGGCATCCTATACTATGCCACCATCGAGCAGGAGTACGCCCTGATCCTGCTGACCTTCGCATCCTTTGTCGGATCGGTCATGGTCAGTTATTCGAGAGTCCTCGCAGATGGGCTCGGCATCCCATGCGGGATCGGTATAGGCGATCGGGCGGCACGGGTAACCGTCCTGATCCTGATGCTTCTGCTTGAGGAACTGCTTATAGGTCTTGCCATCCTTGCCATCTTGAGTAACATGACCGCGCTGCTGCGCTTGTGTCATGTATACGTACAGACGAAGGGATGATGGAGGCGTTCGTGTGGCAGCCTGCTCAGCGCCCGGGCGCCTGACACCCTGCCGTTAGAGGACTGTCACGTCATCTGGTGTCGATAGTCCCACTCACAGGGGTTTTATGTAGGATGAGTTTCGATTCATCCAGCATGGAAAGAGGAGGATTCTACCGCGATCGATACGTATGTTTGCTACTGGCTGAGTGCATGCAAGACGTCGGTGCAGCCGAACCGAATGCGGAGCATCGCCGAATGCAATGCGAAATCGGTATGTACAGGCTCCGTACTTAAGTCCGGGGTTTAGTGACTTCGGAGACTATCACGATGCTTTCTCATGTGTTGGGGGTCGGGCGGGGGATCGGATGATCGGAAGGGGCGTGTGTGGTGAAGCGGACATCGAATACAAGCTATAGGTGGTGTATTTTTGAAAAAGAATAGTCCTAATGTTTGCATCCATAAAACACACAAACCTTTATATGTATTGTTACTTACTTACTAACTATTCAGCATATTACAGCTGCATATTCCTGCGAAAGGCATACAAACACAGGAGATGAACATAGGAGGAACATCAATGGCAGAACCAATTCGACTTGGATTAGTTCTCGAAGGTGAGGATGCCCGCAACTTCGATGAACGTATGCGCAACCCAAACGTCACCGAAGAGCAAGTGGCGTTTTTCAGGGAGGCGATTAGGGTGTATAATACGCATAAATTCTAATTTATGCACACCCTCTTTTCTTATGATGAGTTGAAAATAGTTCCATACACCGAACGTCGTGATGTGTCACTGTTTGAATCAAGAACGGAAGACTTAAATGCATTTTTAAAAGAAGATGCGCTCGAAAACCAAAAAGAACTTATCAACAAAACATTCCTTTGTTATCATTTCAATCAATTGGTTGGATATATAACCTTCACTACTGATATTATCGAAAAAGAAGAAGTGCAAAAAGAAGGACGTATCAGGGTGAAGTATGGAGAATATCCTGCAATTAAAATCGCTCGGTTGGCTGTGGATAAGAAATATGAGGGCAAAGGCGTGGGGGGATTCTTATTACTTGCTGCGGTCGGTAAGGCACTTAAAATATCCGATGAAGTTGGTTGCCGTTTTATAACAGTTGACTCAAAACAAGATTCAATAGGATTCTACGAAAAACGTGGTGGGTTTGAATTGGCTAAAAAACGTAAAAACAAACCATATCCGACAATGTACCTTGATATACTGCCAGCAATTGAAAAAACGAAACCAATAACCACAGAACTTGGTGATTTCATATAATTAAAATCAGCACAGGTCTATACAGAATCAGAAACAAGTCTATGCGTCCCCACCTGCCCCACATCTTCCGCGCTCATCATCATCACGTATACGCGACCCCCCTCATGATGCCTCCCGCTTTAGCGGGGTCGTTGACTTAACCCAAGCCTCGTCGCTTCCACGCCAAGCCCCAAATATCCGAAAGCATCTAAGTCAGAACCAATGCACCATCTGAATTGACACCCCAGCGGTTAAGAAATCTTAAAGTACAGCCGAGTTTCAGATTCCTCTGATCGACATGCAATACAATCCACAGACGATCGAGAGAAAATGGCAGGAAAAATGGGACGCAGAACGGATATTCCAGCCAGAGGTATCCGGTAAAGAGAAATATTTCATAACAATTCCATATCCATACTTAAACGGAAATTTACATGCCGGCCATACCAGAACGTTCACAATAGGTGATGTTATAGCCAGATACCAGCGTATGCTCGGACGAAACGTCCTCTTTCCGATGGGCTTTCATGCAACAGGCACCCCGCTCATCGGACTTTCTGAATTGATCGCAAAACGCAATCCCGAAACCATGCGCGTCTACACCGAACTTCACGGCATCCCTGTGGACGTGCTTGAGACGCTCAACTCTCCTGAAGCGCTTGCCGAATATTTCGGCAGGGAGGCAGAGGCGGTGATGCGGAAGGTCGGATTCTCCATCGACTGGACACGGAAGTTCACAACGATCGATCCTGCTTACAAAAAGTTTATTGAATGGCAGTTTAATCGGCTGCACGACCTCGGTTACGTCGTCAAGGGATCGCATCCGGTGCGGTGGTGTCCGAATGACCAAAATCCGGTCGAGGATCATGATCTGCTCCACGGGGAGGGCGCAAACATCCTCGATTACACATTACTCAAATTCAGACTCAAGTCGGTTGGATCGGATGCACCGGATGCACCGGACGGATGGGTTCTTCCGTGCGCAACGCTCCGCCCTGAAACCGTATTCGGTGTTACGAACCTCTGGATCAATCCTGACGTCGTGTATGCGAAAGTCAGCGTCAATTCCGAGCACTGGATCGTTTCCGAGGAAGCGTACCGGAAACTGATATACACCGATAAGGAGGTCGAAAAGATAGGCGAGATCAGCGGGAGGGATCTCATAGGAAAGACTGCCCGAAATCCGGTGATCGAGCATGATGTGCTGATCCTGCCTGCAAGTTTTGTTGATCCTGCAAACGGAAGCGGGGTCGTGATGAGTGTTCCGGCACATGCGCCTTACGACTATCTGGCGCTAAGGGACCTTAAAGGGGTTGAACTCATTGAATACGGCATCCTCGATCTCTCGGACATCGAGATGATCTCGCTTATCGAGGTTCCTGAGATGGGAGAGTTTCCTGCTGTCGAGATTGTGGAGGAACTCGGTGTCAAGGATCAGTCGGATCCGCTTGCAGAGCAGGCTACAAAACTCGTTTACAGGAGGGAGTTTCACCGCGGGGTGCTTAAGGGGAATACAGGCAAGTACAGCGGGACCCCGGTCTCGAAGATAAAGGAGGTCCTGACGCGTGATCTCATCGAAGAGAACCTTGCAGACGTCTTTTACGAGTTCAGCGAACTGCCCGTGGTGTGCAGATGCGGGACGACCTGCGTTGTGAAGATGGTTAAGGATCAGTGGTTCCTCAACTATTCTGACCCGGGCTGGAAGGATAAGGTGTATGACCATCTCGCCCGGATGCGGATCATCCCTGAAGAACTGCGCGTTGAGTTCGAGAACAAGATCGACTGGCTGAAGGACAAAGCCTGTGCCCGCAGAAAAGGTCTTGGAACGAGACTTCCATGGGATAACGAGTGGCTCATCGAGTCTCTTGCGGATTCGACGATTTATATGTCGTACTACATCATCTCAAAGTATGTTGACCGGCTGAATGTGGAACAACTCACGCCCGAGTTCTTTGATTATGTGCTGCTCGGAAAGGGTTGCGCGGATGGCACGCCTGTCCCCCGGGATCTCGTAGAGCAGATACACGGCGACTTTGAGTACTGGTATCCGGTCGATATCAGGTCGTCAGGGAAGGATCTCGTGCCAAATCACCTCTTATTCTTCATATTCCACCACGTAGCGCTCTTTCCCGAGGATAAGCTGCCAGAAGCGATCGCGGTAAATGGTTTCGTCTCTCTCGAAGGCGAGAAGATGAGTAAGTCAAAAGGACCTCTGCTCACGCTTAACCAGTCGATCGATAATTACGGTGCCGACGTGGTGCGGCTCTACATCCTCGGCGCTGCTGAGCAGACGCAGGATGCGGACTGGCGATCAGAGGGCGCCAAAAGCACGCATAAGCAACTGGAGCGGTTCTACAACACCGTACGCGATATCATCGAGACGGCAGACGCCGGCGGAGCGCAAGAGCAAGAGCCAAAGATCATCGATAGGTGGATGATGAGCCGGCTCCAGCACCGGATCGCAGAAACGAGCACGGCTCTCGATGTGCTTCGCACGAGACATGCGCTTCAGAACGCATTCTACCTGCTGATGAACGATCTTAAGTGGTACCAGCGGAGGGGCGGTACAGCGTCTCTAAAAGAGATTGCAAGCGTCTGGATCCGGCTGATGGCTCCGTTCACGCCGCATGTCTGCGAGGAGTTGTGGGAGGCGGCAGGAAACGACGGTTCGGTCTCGCTTTCAGAGTATCCGATCCCGGATCTAAGTTGCATCGACAGGGATTCCGAAAGAGCAGAGGAACTGGTGGAAAACACGCTTGGCGACATCGAGGAGATTACCAGAGTGGCAGGGATAAAGCCCGGGAAGATCACGCTCTTCACATCCCCTGTCTGGAAGAACGCCGCATTCAAGGCGGCTCTTCTGGAGAAGCAGTCCGGAAGACTGGAGATGGGCGCTCTGATGAAGGAGTTGATGCAGAATCCCGAGATCAAGAAACATGCACGCGAGGTTCCGAAGTTTGTGCAGTCGTTGGTCAAGGATGTGCAGAGATGGAGCGATGAACAGGTCGCAGACTCCACCCGATCGGTGGATGAACTGGATGTGCTCTTGGAATCCGCAGGTTTCATCGGGAAGGAGTTTAACTGCGCAGTTGCGGTCGTGGACGCGGATTCTGCCGGGGATGATATCGATCCACAGGGTAAGCGGAGATTTGCGGAGCCAGGGAGACCTGCGATCTATATCGAGAAGCAGGAATGATGTATCCGATCCGGTTTCGGATGAGACGATGCGAGGCACCCGGGCATGAGACTTTTTATTATCTTCTGGAATGGGTTTTGGAAAACCACAGAGAGCACAGAGGACACGGAGAAAACAGCACTCTGCGCCCTCTGCGCCCTCTGTGGTTAATCTTCTTTGCCATAACCCGGGGTCCACCCAGAAAAAATTAAAAAGTCTCCCGGGCATCATCGAAAGATTGTTATACTGGTAGCCAGAAACCCTAACGATTGTGATGCATAATGAAAGAGATCAGCACCTCATCAGGACTCGGAGGCATCCTGAATGCCTTTCGGAATATCACCAAAGAGTCGAAGCGGATAACGTTTGTCGGCACTCCCGGGTTCTGCGCCCCGTTTGCAGAACTGATTGCATACCCGATCAGGGATGCGGGCAAGGAGATGGCGTTTGTCGCCAACCTCGACTTTGATGATGCGAAGAGAATCGTGTATACGAGCCACGGCATGCAGATGGCTGAGAATACAGATGCTGCCGCGGATACGGTAGCGATACTCGGCGGTCTTGCGATGCCAAAGATCAGCGTAGATGTTCATGCCCTGAAGTCGATGATCGATCGCATTCTCGGAGGAGACGGAATGCTCATCGGCGTCTGCTTCATGAGTATCTTTGAGCTGGCAGGATGGTACGACATCCTCGATTTCGATTATATGATCGATACTCACACAAGTGTTAAGATTCTTGAGAAGTGATATAACATGGCAAGAGAGTTCACAGTCAGCGGAACATTCAAAGCCGGTTCGAACCGGGAGCGGTTTACCAAGACGGTAAGTAGCCAGAACCGGAAAAACGCAATCGAGAAAGTGTATTCGCTCATCGGGAGCAAGCACAGGCTGAAGCGGAATTTTATCGATATAACAGATGTTTCGGAGGCAGGGTCCTCATGAGTGGACAACCTACAAACGATGAACTACAGCGATTGGTAGCTCAGCATGATGAACATCAGGCGCGTGCCGAGATGCTTGCAGAACAGATGGAAGCGATCCAGATGTCTATCATCGAATGCGAGCGTGCCGTAAACGCAATCGATGCGCTCAAGGACAAAGACGAAGTCGCGTCGCTCGTTCCAATCGGCGCGGGTTCGTTCGTACATGCCAGACTGGTCAAACCCGACCGCACGATCGTTAGTCTCGGATCGAACGTATCGGCAGAGATGTCTTCGGACGCTGCAAAAGAGTGTCTCGTTGACAGGAGGGAGAAGCTCGCAAAGATCCTTGAACAGATGAACCAGACGATGGGCGATCTGGCAAAGAGGATTCAGGCGATCCAGGCGGAGGCATCCAAGCAGGCGCAGGCGAGACAGCCGGATCAGGCGTATAGCTGATGTTTAAAAAATTAAAAGATAAGCTCGACTCATTCAAAGAGGCGATCAGCAGCACGATCGACCGGAAGGCTGCGGATGTGGGTGTGGAAGAAGCGCCGAAGATGGATAAGAAGAAGGGCGGGGTTGTCAGGAGAGCGAAAACCCTGCTCGTTGAGCGGGAGTTGATTCTCGATGAGAGCGACCTTGAAGGTCCGCTGTGGGATCTCGAGATGGCTCTGCTCGAGAGCGATGTTGCGCTTCCTGTTGCCGAGAGTATCATCGCTGCAGTGAAAGACGAACTGGTAGGCGTTCATAAAAAAATCAGGGCGGATACCGCTGATATCGTCGAAACCGCGCTTAGAAACGCCCTCATCGGAGTGATGTCAAAGGAGATGTTCGATCTTGATGATTTCATCGCAAACGCCACAAAGCCAGTGACCATCGTGTTCACAGGGGTGAACGGCACCGGGAAAACGACCACGATAGCGAAAGTCGCATCGAGATTGAAGGCGGCTGGGTATTCTGTCGTGATCGCATCAGGAGACACGTTCAGGGCGGGCGCAACCGAGCAGATGGAAAAACATGCCGAGAGAATCGGTGTAAAACTGATCAAGCACCAGCAGGGCGGTGATCCGGCAGCGGTCGTCTATGACGCGGTCCAACATGCGAAAGCGCAGCACCGTGACGTGGTGCTTGCGGACACGGCAGGGCGGATGCACACGAACGTGAACCTGATGGACCAGCTTGAGAAGATCTGCCGTGTGACGCCACCTGATCTCGTGATCTTCGTGGATGAGGCGGTTGCAGGCAATGATGCCGTGGAGCGGGCGCGGGAGTTTAATGCGGTAGTCCCGGTAGGGGGCAGCATCCTCACAAAGGTTGATATGGACTCGAAGGGCGGCGCAGCGATCTCGATTGCGCACATCACAGGAAAGCCGATACTGTTTCTGGGAACCGGGCAGAAGTATGGGGACCTCGTGAAGTTCGATGCGGGCTGGTACGTGGATCAGTTGTTCGGGTGATCCCTGATAGCCTGATATGCGTTTGCTTCAGCTAATCCCTTCTATGCAGTCCGGCATGAATGTGCCAATCATACACGCGGATTGCATCGCTTCGTGCCACTCGGAGACGTACTGCTCATCATACATGCTCTTCGCGGTCCGGGTGTTGTCTTTATCCATTTCTGTCTCCTAAAATTCCACCTCTGGTGCGGTTTCTGCTCCTTTCTCTGCCTCGAAGTATGGTTTTTCATCAAACCCGAACATGTTGGCAACGATTGCAGCTGGCATCCTTTTTATCCGGGTATTGTACGCCCTGACCTCTTCATTGTAGCGCATCCGTTCTACTGCGATGCGGTTTTCCGTCCCCTCCAGTTGCGCCTGCAAGGCAAGGAAGTTCTCGCTCGCCTTCAGATCAGGGTAATTCTCAACGACAAGAAGAAGTCGCGAGAGCGCGGAATCCATCGCGCCGGCAGCCGCCATCTGCTCATCAGTCGTGGACGCCGCGCTCCACTGGCTTCTTGCCTTCGTAATCTCGGTCAGGAGTTCCTCTTCATGCGATGCGTAGCCCTTCACAGTCGAAACGAGGTTAGGAATCAGGTCAGCTCTTCGCTGGTACTGGCTCTCCACCTGAGCCCATGCACCGTCAACCCTCTCCTCAGAACTTACAAAACCGTTGTACATCGATAGGAACCAGCCGCCGGTAAGCAGCGCAACCACCGCGATTACGGCGACAACGATAAGTGCTGTATTCTTAGAACTCATTCAATCGCCTCAAATTCATCAACGATCTCTCCGAGGTCAGATAGTACCTTGATAATATCCCTGATGTACTGCTCCTTCTCTTTCTTAAATTTGGCATTTCCACGCCGTATATCATAGATCTCTCTTAAAACATTCGTATCGACATCATAAGCGTCCGAGACTGCTCCACACATATCACCGGGGCTGCTAGGGGGTAGGTCCTTCAGATACAGGAGCGCGCCAATGACCGGCGCAAGGACAGGGACCGCCGCAAGGATAAGCCTCTTGAGATCCTTACCCTTGAACCTGAGATATTCCCCGCGGAGATGGAGCAGCTTTGATCGGAACTCAAACTCAAGCTGGTGTCGCAGGTGCTTTTTTGATATCACAAGGTCTTTTAAGAGGTCTTCGCCATCGAGCATCGTGTGGTGCTGCTTGATGTTTAAGAATTCGATGGGAAACACATCGGCACCGTCGAGGAGTTCCTCCTTTGTCAAGAGAAGCGGTATTTCCCTGGTCCCTTTGAGTTTATGCAGCGTATCAAAGTCAATACTATTGCAGACCGCAAGGAGTGTCATCTCATCACCAGTCTGGTATTGTGCAAGTGTAACCAGATTGTCTCCCAGAATCGTCTTTATTTTTTCCGCATCTGTATCTGTTGCCATGTTATCACCATATTATCATCAATTATCATCAAACACTGATCAGCAGTCTACACATCACCAGCCGCCTCCGAATCCGCCACCTCCTGACATACCGCCTCCGAATCCACCGAATCCACCACCGAATCCACCACCGCCAGAAATACCGCCTCCGAACCCTCCAACTCCTCCGTAGTACATGTATCCGCGCCCTCCACCTCTCCGCCCTACAGACATCAGGATGAGGATAGCTATGATGAAAATGAAAAAGACCAGTGTCCCGATCCACCCGCTGGAGGTGCCGGCACTGCCCTGATCGTTCATGCTGTACTCGGAGATGATCTCTTCATCGCCTTCGAGGAGCCCTTCGATTACGAGCATCGATTCATAAATGCCTTTTCCGTATTCGCCACTTTTGAAATTGGGTGTGATGATCCTATTGCCGATGTTCACCTTCATGCTGTCGGTTATCACCCCTTCAAGCCCGTAACCAACTTCAAACCGGTATTTTCGTTCCTGTTTTGCTACAAGAATCAAAAGACCGTTATCCTTATCCTTTTTGCCTATGCCAGCCTGTTCGAAGAGTTTTACCGCATACACCTCTTTGGATTCGCCTTCAAGAGATTCCACAGTAACGACAGCAATCTCAACTGTCGTCGCTCCTTCGATCTTCTTTGCAAGCTCGGTTATCTTTGATTCATAGACCGGATCGATCATATCCGCATCATCAGTGACAAACCCTGTGAGCTGCGGATAATCGACGGCTGCAACCGCAGGTAAGGCGGATAGGAGGATTAGCAGAATCAATATTACTACGGATGGCTTTGCCATTTTCATCGTACCACGGTCGCTCCTTGAATAACTTTTAATCCTATCTATCTTAACTTGTATAAAAACTCTCCAGCTTGGCGAGGTTGTCAACTTAACCGTACATGCTCAGGTAATTTATGGCTAAATTCAGTGGAATCCGTGTTGGTACAGTTCGAGTGCAAAGTATCCCGGCAGGGTGTACCTGTACTTCGTAACCGCCTTACTCCGTGGTCTTGATCACCCGAATACCGCTCTTCGCACAGCATCGATATCAGCATCCACTTCGATTGGCTTTGCGCAGACATCCACAACCTCGGTCGGATCCTTCAAGATGTTGCCGGTCGTGATACAGACGATCCGCTCATCAGCGTCGATCAGCCCCTCCGCAAGCGAAACCCATTTCATCATTCGTGTTTATCATTCTATTCATCTTGTTCGCTGTTTAAGAACAGCCTTCGCTTCACTCAAAATCGTTCTAAGATTCATCTCACTTGACGCGCTCACTTTATCTTTTGTATGGACGTGATATGGGAAATTATCCAGTTCGGGATGATGTGGGGCATTGTCCCATCTGCAAATCAAATTCCCTGCCACGTCCTGCCAATGAAAACTGTATTTTGAAATTCCGATTGATTCATCAAATAGCACATACTCAAAGCAGTGTATCACGCTATCATCTGGTAATCCAATTATAACTCTTAAATATCCTTCTTTTCCCTCAATTTTCTCGCTTATAACCTCAACCGATTCTACAATGGGATTGATCACCAGATATAGTTTTAATTCATCGAAATATCTGCGTATGCTCAATATATCCCTCTTTTTGCGATATCCAGTCTCTGCATGATCCGCTTGTGCATATCACAAAGGGCATACCATTCAAAAAAGTCCATCTCATCCCCCAATTCGCCTTCTTCAAACTTTTTACAGAACGTTTCCGGACCCATATTGTATTTCGATTCAAATTTCTTCATGGAATCTTCTAATTCCTGTAATTCACGCTCCATCTTATTTGTTTTATATTGTATGAGTTTGCTGAGCGTTTTATCAATTAACCCGTCTTCTGCGCCGAGATTTATTAATTTTTCAAGTGTTTGAATCTTATGCAGCGTCTCCATTGTTGCCATACCTCTGTTGCTGTTATCATACAAACATTCTACGCATCTACGGATGATGCTTCATTTTATGGGTCGAAGTTATGATAAATCTACCGTCCCCCACGCCGCCTGCAGGATCATCAGAGCGCCCGGGCGAGGTGGCGCTGCCATCGCGGCTAACGTCTCAGCGCGGGCCGGGCGGGCGGCTGCCGGCAGCTATCTGGAATGCAAAGCGAAGCACAGCATCGGCGAAGCCAGCGCGATTACGGCATCTGTGGTGGCGAACTCTGACGGTTCATCCGGTGTTGGGTGGTGCGGATCGGCGTTCTAATCGGCGTGAAAATCGCCCTCACTTTGGCTCTACCAGGCACTTGTGCTCGTATGCATACAAAATCTGCTCGTAGTCGCTTTGCGCCTCGTAGTTATTCTCGTAACCGATCTTTGCAGTTTCCATCTCGTTACTTTCGATCAGTCCACTCTTTTCGTGATCGTACCGTCTTAAGACATTTTGATCAAGACCCTTGCATCCCCCACTGGGGACTTCAGGATTCCCAGCCGCCGCCTGCAGGATCATCAGCGCATCGAGGGAGGTGACGCGGTTGTCGCCGCTGACATCCCAGTGCGAGTTGTATCCGCGGCTGCCGGCTGCGATCTGGAGCGCGATTGCGGCGTCTGCGGTGGTAAATGTATGCACCCCCTCCGGGGTCGGGGTGCAGTGGGTAGGCTGCTCGAGTTTCGGTAGGCACGTCACATTACCCCTATCGGAATCGTCGTTCCAGTCGTAGATGCTTGCGTTTATGGCGTCGTTGTCGGTTGTTCCCCACCAGTTGTCGCACGCATCGACATCATCACTCTGGTAGTTTTCGAACTGCCATTCGTAACCGCCAGTTGCGGCGTTGTAGTTGCCACTCTCGATTATGTTGTTGAAGCTGATGTTATTGCTGGTGCTCCCATCGCAGAGGCTGAAGGCTCGGTCTGTGTTGCTCTGCACCAGATTACAGGTAATGTTGTTGTCACTCGAAGAGGTCAGGTAGATGCCGATGTAGTTGTTCGACGCGGTGTTACTTGCAAGCGTGTTGCTGCTCGAATAGTACAGGTAAATGCCGATGCCGCCCCAGTTGTTCGAGGCGGTGTTGTCTGTTAGCGTGTTACTGTTCGAATAGTGTAGTCCGATGCCGCGTTCGTTGTTCGATGTGGAGACATTCTCTATCCTCGAATTCTCGGTGTATGCAAATAACACCCCGTCCCAATTGTTCGTCAGTGTCATATCCCTGGCAGTTATGTTTGTGCAGTTTACGACCCCCACAAAGCCAGCATCGCTTGGAATTTGTCTATCCTTCTGATCAACACAGTAGTAGATCGGTTTTCCATCTACTGTGTTACTTATGTCTATGTTCTGGGTGTATTCGGAGAGACTGAAGCGGTATACCCCGAAGACACCGAAGTTGTACGTATTTCCTGACATCTTGTTGTTTGCAAGCGTGTTGTTGCTCGAATCACATAGGATGATGCCGCAGTCGTTGTTCGACGCGGTGTTGCCTGTGAGTGTGTTGCTGCTCGAACAAGACAGCCAGACGCCGTCGTCGTTGTCCGATGCGTTGTTGCTCGCAAGCGTGTTGTTGCTCGAATACTCCAGGCGGATGCCGTACCAGTTGTTTGATACCGTGACGTTCTCTATCCTCGAATTCTCGGTGTATGCAAATAACACTCCTTCTCGGTTGTTCGTCAGTGTCAAGTCTCTGACGGTGATGTTTGTGCAGTTTACGACTCCAACAAAGCCAGCATCACGTGGAATCGTCTTATCTTGCTCTCCGACCCAGTAGTAGATCGGTTTTCCATCTACTGTGTTACTTATGTCTATGTTCTGGATGTATTCGGAGAGACTATAGCCGAGCACATAGAAGTTGTGCACATTTTCCGACATCGTGTTGTTCACAAGCATGTTGTCGCTCGAATATTCCAAGTAGATGCCGTTGTCGCTGTTCGAGTTTGCGGTGTTGTTTGTGAGCGTGTTGCTGTTCGAAGACCACGGACAGATGCCGCGTTCGTTGTTCGAGGCGTTGTTGCTCGCAAGCATGTTGTCGCTCGAATAGTGCAATCCGATGCCGTAGCAGTTGTTCGAGTTCGCGGTGTTGTTCACAAGCGTGTTGTTGCTCGAATAGTACAGGTAGATGCCATTGTAGTTGCACGATGCGGTATTCTCAGTGATGTTGCAGTGATCCACACCGTCGAGATAAATCCCAGCATACAGGAAACTCGTTACCCCTGTCACCGTAAACATAGAAATGTTCACATAGTCAGCGGTCACCTCAAAAACGTGGTCGCCAAAATCTGCCGCGGTCACAGTCACCACATCCGCGCCCTCCCCCTCCAGCGTGAGCCGTTTGTACACATCCACGTTCTCGCTGTAACTCCCGTTCCACACCTAAATTGAATCCCCCTCACCCGCAGCACCCACCGCCGCCTGTATCGGCGTCCCACTCGCATTGAACACGCCATCACGCCACCAGCCGCTTTCATTGACATACAACTGCTCAGCAGCCGCCATTCCGCAGAAGACAGCCAGCAGCGCAAGCACGCCGATGATCGCTCTGCCAGCGGTCATTCGGTTCTGCGTCATATTGCACCCCGCCATGATTTCACCACATTACCCCGCGGTCTTGGTCACCCAAACACTGCTCTTCGCACAGCATCGATATCAGCATCCACTTCGAGTGGCTTTGCGCAGACATCCACAACCTCGGTTGGATCCTTCAAGATATTGCCGGTCGTGATACAGACGATCCGCTCATCAGCGTCGATCAGCCCCTCCGCAACCAGTTTCCGCAGTCCGGCAACCGATGTCGCGCTTGCCGGCTCAACACCGATTCCCTCAACCGATGCCAGATCACGCTGCGCAGAAATGATCTCATCATCAGAGACCGAGATCGCAAGTCCGCCCGATTCCCTGATCGCACGGAGTGCCTTTGCAGCGTTTACAGGATCCCCGATCCGTATCGCAGTTGCAATCGTCTCAGGGTTTGCCTCGGGCACGATCTCTGCAAGTCCGCGGTCTATAGCGTCCACAACCGGACGCGAGCCCTCTGCCTGGATACCGGTCATCTTCGGGATCGCATCGGTGACGCCGAGTTCTTTCAGTTCCTTAAATCCTTTATAGATCGCAGAGATGTTTCCAGCGTTTCCGACAGGAAGTATGACCCGGTCAGGCACCTCCCACCCGAGTTCGTCCGCAATCTCAAAAGCGATCGTCTTCTGTCCTTCCAGCCGAAACGGATTGATCGAGTTTAGGAGATAGAACCCGTACTCGTCGCAGACCTCGCGCACGAGCCGGAGTGCCTCGTCAAAGTTTCCGCGGATGTTTAAGACCTTTGCGCCATGAATCAGTGCCTGTGCGATCTTGCCGAGCGCAACCTTCCCGCCGGGAAGCAGCACCACTGCGGGAATCCCCGCTTTTGCCGCATAAGTTGCAAGCGAGGCAGATGTATTCCCTGTGGATGCACATGCAACCGTCTTCATGCCAAGTTCGATCGCCTTTGTCACACCAACGGTCATGCCTCGATCCTTGAACGATCCGGTCGGGTTCAGCCCTTCGTGCTTGACAAAGATCTCGCGAACCTCCATGCCCTCGCCGAGTCGTTCTATGTGGTATAAGGGTGTGCCACCTTCCCTGATCGTCACCGGTTTGATATTTACAGGAAGGAGTGCTTTATACTTCCAGACCGATCTGCATTCATCGGTTTTGCGAAAATCTATCGCTGATAGGTCATAGATCACCTCTAAAAGTCCGCCACAGGATGGGCAGGTGTATATGATCTCATCCGGATCGTATAGGGCACGGCACTCGATGCACTGGAGTTGGTAGTTCATGGTTACCCTTTTGTTGGTGGCGGATGTAAAGGTGTTGGGTCAAGATTTTAATACTTGGCGACCGTATCAAATCACATCAATTCGGAAAGGTGAAATAATGGAACTTAATACAACCATCACACTCATAGGAGTACGACTTGCAAAGGTCGGATCAGAGTTCATATTCAAAGGTCCTGCCCCGGAATGCGAGGATTGCAGATTCAAGAACAGTTGCATGAACCTGATCCCCGGGAGAAAATATCGTATCGTAAATATCAGAACCACCACCAAGCATTCCTGTGATGTACACGACGAGGGCGTGCAGGCGGTGGAGATTGTGGAATCTCCGATCATATCTGCAATCGAATCAAAAAAAGCATTCAAAGGATCGAAGATCGTTTTTGAGCCGCCAACGTGTAAGAAAAGCGAATGTACGATGCATGACCTTTGCCATCCGATCGGACTGGAATTCGGTGACAAATGTACGATCTCTGACGTGATCGGGGACGCTCCTGACGAGTGCGTGAAAGGGCTTTCGCTGAAGGTTGTCGAACTGACGCGTTAATGGATCGCCAGAAGCGAATATGCTCGAGTAATATATGGCAAACAGATGACCCCAATCTGTGTAAATAAGTGGCTGATAAGGGTTTTTAGCCACAGATTAACACTGATTCCACTGATTTTATCCACAAGTTACCCGAGCATACATATATGAGCGATCCATCGATGCCACCGTCAGCAGAGTAGGACGTTAACGCACCAGACGGTCGTACACCTCATCGATCATCCCTGAAACATCGATGCCGCACGTCCTTGCAACGAGTAGTGCAACCGCATCCGTTTCAACGATCCCGAGACGTTCCTGCGCATCATTGATCAGGCGTATGACCTCCTGCTTGCTTTTCACGCCGGATAGCTGCTCGACCACCCGGTCAATTACGGTTCTCTCTTCGGATGCTTCTTTGGTCTCTTCGAATAATGCCCCGCCCTTGCAGGCAGTGGCATCGATGGATCGCTCCTGGCGATCTATTATGCTCTGGTCAGGTCTGAAATCGATCGGAATCTCCACCGAATGGATATCGAATAACGGCTCAACCACTTCATCGGTGATCCGCACAAGCTCCCGTCGCTCTGCATTCGTAAGTACCGACTCTGCCTGATCAGGCGAGAACCATTTCAGATCGAGGGAGAGTGCAAACACGAATTCACTGATCGAGGTCACCTTGCCCTTCTTTCGAAACACCTGGGCAACGACCTGTTCCAGAGTCATGCAGTCCCTCGCCTGAGCGCCTCGACGATTCCGCCTGCCACCTGCCTGCACTCGGTCCTGCCGGGACCGGAATCGAGATGAACCGTAAGCGTGAGCAGATCACCGTCCAGATACATCCGCACCAGATAGTCGTCGCCTGTCAATGCGATCATTTTATATTTTTCATCAAGGCGGCTATATTTTAGCGATATCTTAAAATCAAGCGTGCCGCCACTCTCGATCCCGACCAGAACCGCGTCCACGCTGACAGGACTTAAATGCGCAAAATCGAGATTGTTCTCGACGATGTATGCCACAATCTCGCGTTTTGCCTTGATGCTGTGCCCCCTTCGGTCAGGCGATTCCGTGATGAGCATCTCATGTTTTCCGTCCAGCCCTGCCATCGTCCGGACCAGATACGGGAGGTCCTCGTAGTATCGGTATTTCTGCTCGAAGTGAACATCACGCTGCGGGAAATGGTAGTAGATGCGCTTTCTCATATCCATGCTCATACTTTTACTCGATCACACTCTGATCAGTTCGGCATCAGAGACCCCGTCAACATCCCGGATCTCGTCGAGCAGCGCATCAGGAACGTCCGAGTCGACATTCAGGACCATGATCGCCCTGTTGTCTGTTCCGGTTTCGCTGACCTGCATCCCTGATATGTTGATCTTCTCCCTGCCAAGTATCATGCAGCAGGGGCCGATGATATTCGGGCGGTTCTCGTGCCGGGAGATGATCATGTAGCTCGATGGTACGATATCGAGGTGGCATCCATCGATATCGAGTATCCGCATGTTGTCGCTGATGAGCGCACCTGTGACCGATCTCGACTCGCCCACTCCAGTAAGCGCGATCGTTATCGACTGCTGTTCCGCAGTCTCGATCGATTTGCTCTCCTTGATCTTTGTCTTTCGCTCCTTTGCAAGTTCCGGAGCGTTCACATAGTTAACGCTCGGTCCCATCGACTGCGAAAGTACGCCTTTGAGTGCTGCAAGCGTAACCATCCTGAGATCAGTGTCAAAGATCGCACCAGAATATTCGATCTCGATTTCATCGAAATTGCGGCTCAATTGGGCGCATATACTCCCGATCGTCTCTGCAACGCTGATATACGGAGCGACCACACTCATGGCGTCGGACTGGATCTGCGGCAGGTTGATCGCGCTCGTCACAGACTCGCCCCTGAGAGCGGCAAGCACCTGATTCGCGACATCGACCGCAACCGCAACCTGCGCCTCCGCTGTAGACGCCCCGAGATGTGGCGTTACGATCACACGATCCAAATCGAGTAGCGGGCTTCCTGTCGGCGGCTCGTTTACGAAGACATCGAGTGCGGCACCTGCTATCTGGTTTTTATTGACCGCCCGCACGAGCGCATCCTCGTCGATGACCCCGCCGCGTGCGCAGTTGATGATCCTGACACCGGGCTTCATCATCTCAAACTGGGGATCGCTGACCATACCTCTGGTCTCATCCGTAAGTGGCGTATGCACTGTGATGTAGTCGGACTTCTTAAGCACGGTCTCGAGGTCTACGAGTTCGATCCCGAGTTCCTTTGCACGCTGCTTTGGTATGAACGGATCATAAGCGATGATCTTCATTAGAAGCCCTTGCGCACGTTTCACAACCCCGATTCCGACCCTTCCAAGCCCGATCGTGCCGAGAACCTTCCCACGAACCTCGCTTCCTGTGAACAGTTTGCGCTCCCACTTGCCAGCCTTTAACGAGGCGTTCGCCTGCGGCACATTCCTTGATAGCGCAAGTATCATCGCGATCGTGTGTTCTGCTGCCGAGATCGTGTTTCCTTCGGGCGTATTCGCAACGATTATGCCTTTCCTCGTCGCTGCCGGAACATCGATGTTATCGACGCCGACTCCAGCCCTGCCAACGATCTTGAGGCGGTCTGCCGCGTTTATGACCTTTTCTGTCACTTTTGTCCCGCTTCTGATCACGAGGGCATCGTACCCCGGTATGATGCTTACGAGTTCGTCCTCAGAAAGACCGGTATTGACATCCACGTCATGCTCTGCCTTAAGTATCTCCAAGCCCTCTTCTGCGAGAGAATCGCTTACAAGAATTTTCAACCTATATTACCTCCATCGGTATGTCTTGATGTATCTGTGATCTCATATCTTAAAACGTGTGTGGTGTATCATCGATGTGGGTATTTTAGTGCCTAATTTCTGCCGGCAGCAGTTCATCAGATTGGGTAATCTTTCTCACTGCATCCCCCATTTTCACGATCGACGAAATCATCTCCGATTGCCTACTGGTAACAACGTTATCACCTAACAATATTGTTATGTAACAAATTTGTTATGCAAGATTATCGGTTCTCACCATCAAAGAGTCTGTAGACAAAAAACCTCATTACAGAAAGTCACTACGACACACTATAGCAAGAGATGTAGCACCCCTATGAATCGGCTGCATACCGTTTGGGGAGTTCGGGACATCTTCGTGGAAGCGGGCGTGGCAGCGATCGAGGATGCCAGCGTGCAAGGAGATGAGATCGACGAACTCTTCGTCGGAAACCTGAGCGCGGGCAGATTCGTGGAGCAGGAACATATATCGTCGCTGATCGCGGATTGCGCTGGCATCGCAAGTCTGTATACGCCGTCCACGCGCGTGGAGGTAGTATATGCATCAGGCAGGCTTGCGCTCATGATGGGCGTGCTTGCGATCGCATCCGGGCATGTGGATATCGTGGTCGCGGCTGGTGTAGTTTCATGTAGAGGTATAAAATTAGCGTTATGCAACTTGCAGGTGACTCTCGGCAGGGCTGCCTCATGGGCTCTGCAAGACATGTGACTCAGGTTCCCCGATCCTTCTTACCTTTCTCGAAGACCGAAGGAAGATGTACCAGATACCTCCCGTCTTCCTTCATAGACATGATGATCTCTTCCCGCTCGAGCAGCGATTCGAGATTCAGTTCATAAGACCCCTTCTCCAGGATGCGGATCGATTCAACCTCCATATCAGGCACCGTCTCCTTCTCCTCTTCTACCTTATCCGGCTGCATCCTAGCGTCCGTTGCGTCTTTTGTATCGATATCAGTAGCATCCCCGGTCGCAGGTTTTGCTGGCACGTACAGAAATTTGTTCCACCCACAATTCGGGCAGCCATTTAAGATATCGACTGAACCGTCCTCAAATACGTGTTCGCAGTTGGTGCACTTGTGGGGCATATCTGTTATTCTGTTCTCATGGGTATTCTTTTTATCTATCGACATCCCGGGTGCAGCACAACTTTTAAGAATGCCAGAACCAAAGTCACAGTCCGACACAATATCGGAGTTATCATAAATGGACGTTACAAAGATCACACTCGACGAAAACGAACTGCCAAAGCGGTGGTACAACATTGCAGCAGACCTGCCTACACCGCTTGATCCGCCACTTAACCCGCAGACAAAGGAACCAATCACTCCGGATGATCTGTCTGCGATCTTCCCGATGTCGCTTATCAAGCAGGAGATGAGCACAGACCGGCGGATTGATATCCCAAGCGAGGTTCGCGACATCTATACGCTATGGCGACCGACTCCGCTATACCGGGCGATGCGGCTGGAGAAAGCACTGAAGACGCCTGCCAAAATCTACTACAAATGGGAAGGCGTGAGCCCGCCCGGAAGCCATAAGCCAAATACGGCAGTTGCGCAGACGTATTACAATGCAAAAGCCGGAATCGAGCGGATCACAACCGAAACCGGAGCAGGACAGTGGGGATCTGCACTCTCGTTCACCACGCGCCTCTTCGATCTCGAATGCACTGTGTACATGGTCAGGGTCAGTTACGATCAGAAACCATACCGCAGGGTAATGATGGAGACGTGGGGTGGGAAGGTGTTCCCGAGCCCGAGCAATAAGACCGAATGCGGAAGACGGTTCCTTGCAGAGACCCCTGATACCTCAGGCAGTCTTGGCATGGCGATATCAGAGGCGGTCGAGGATGCTGCAACGCATGAGAATGCAAATTACGCGCTCGGGTCCGTTCTCAACCATGTGATGTTGCACCAGAGCGTGATCGGGCTTGAGATACAGAAGCAGTTCGAGATCGCGGAAGAGACTCCTGACGTCATGTTCGGGTGCGTGGGCGGCGGAAGCAACTTTGCAGGCGCGGTATTCCCGTACATCGGAGATGCCTTGCAAGGGAAGGCGGACAGTCCAAGAATCGTGTCGTGCGAACCCGCGTCATGTCCGACGCTCACGAAAGGCGTGTATGCGTATGATTTCGGAGATACTGCGGAGATGACCCCGCTCCTGAAGATGTACACGCTCGGACACGACTTTGTTCCGGCAGGCATCCACGCAGGAGGGCTCCGGTATCATGGCAACTCGCCACTATTGTCGAAACTGACGCATGAGGGCTACATGGATGCGGTTGCATACAAACAGACCGATGTGTTCAAGTCAGCGCTCCTCTTTGCGAGAACTGAAGGGTTCATACTTGCGCCTGAGACCGCGCACTGCGTGCACGGCGTTGTCGAGGAGGCGCTGCGGTGCAGGGAGACTGGCGAAGAGAAGGTGTTATTCTTCTGCGGAAGCGGGCACGGAGACTTCGATCTTGCTGCGTATGACGACTATCTGAACGGGCGGATCGTGGATCCGGAAGAACCGACCGATGCTATAAAACGGTCGATATCGAAATTACCAGAGGTGTAAGATATGGGAAAAACAGGAAGTATCCAATGGGTGAAGATCAAGGGCAGAAAGGGCAAGATTCGGCTGGTAGAGCACAGCAATGTGACATACAAGCGGCCCGGTCCAGCCCAGCGCTACTCATCTGCGGGTACGAAGAGAAGGCGGATAAAGCGATCTGAAAAAGTGGTTGTAAGGTAAGTGCCTGTATGCAGGCACGGGTCAGGGCGCCGGAACCCTTCTCCGGTTTTCCGGGAGCTCAGGTTCCCTGTGAATGCATATCGGCGCACAAACGTTCGCGGACACCCACCCACAGAATCGGTAGCGCCATCTATTCAGGGTAGCGGATACGCTGCATTACAATCCCTTTCAGGGAAGTTTAAAATATCGGGTGTAGGGGACGCAGAAATCCTCGCATTTTTAATGCGGGGATGAATGCACCCCACACAGCCCTTAATGAAAGGTTTAAGTATCGTTAAAACAGATAGTAACATGATGCTGATAGCATACAAATACCGGATGTATCCGGATGAGGAGCAAAGAGAAATGTTTCTCAAACATATTGGAGCGTGCCGCTTTATATACAACCTATCGCTTGAACAGAAGATCAAAACATACGAGACTGATAAAACCACCTTATCATGTTACGATCTCAATGCTATGCTACCAGACCTCAAAAAAGAGTTGGAATGGCTCAAAGAAGTCAATTCACAGTCGTTACAACAGACAAATAGAAATCTCGATTCGGCATTCAAACAGTTTTTCAGAGAAAAGAAAGGGTTTCCAAAGTACAAGTCAAGAAAGAACCCATTACAAACATTTAGTATACCACAACATTATAAAGTGGATTTTGATAACAACCGGGTAAAACTCCCTAAAATAGGGTGGATCAAAACAAAGTTTAGCAGGTTGTTTGAAGGGCTGTCAAAGACTGCAACGGTCTCAATGACTGCAACCGATAAGTTTTTCATAAGCATCCTGGTGGAAGATGGTAGAGAAACACCGGAAAAAGAACCGTTTGGATATGATAGTACCATAGGACTCGATGTAGGCATAAAAGACTTTGTAACGATGTCAGATGGTACTAAAACCGATAATCCCAAGTTTTTGAGAGCTTCCATAGGGCGGTTGAAGGTATTACAAAGAAGAGTAAACCGGAAAAAGAAGGGATCGAAAAACCGAGACAAGGCAAAGTATCAAGTAGCAAAACAACACGAAAAGATCACAAACCAGTGCAAAGACTTTCTACATAATGTATCAAGTAAAATAGTAAGCGAGAACCAAGCAATTGCTATAGAAACTCTCAACGTGACTGGTATGATGAAAAATCATCGCCTTGCGCAAGCGATTGGTGATGTGTCATGGAGTGAGTTTTTCAGACAACTTGAGTACAAGTGTGAGTGGTACGGAAAAACTCTGTTGATGGTCGGGCAGTTTGAGCCATCCTCAAAGATATGCAGCGTTTGTGGATCGAGCAATAACGATCTAAAACTATCTGACCGTGAATGGACTTGCGCAGGATGCGGCACACGCCATGATCGAGATGTAAACGCAAGCATCAACATAAAGAAATTCGCCCTTCAGGATCAAAACCTGATTGGTGTAATAGCACCGGCGGGCAGCCGGGGTGAGCCTGTTGGAGATGTCATCGATGGATGAATCAATGAATCAGGAAGGATTCCTCGTTCTTCAGAGCGGGGAGGATGTCAAGATCGAAAGCCGCCCATTGGTAATATGATGAAGGTTTACGCAGTGCTTGGCGATCCGATCGGACACAGCATGTCCCCTGCTATGCATAACGCGGCATTCGGAGCGCTTGGGTTGCCGTGCATATACCACGCGTTCAGGGTGCGCCCATCAGACCTTAAATATGCGATATACGGGGCAAAAGCACTCGGGTTCGGCGGACTCAACCTGACCATCCCGCTCAAAGAAGAGGCGTTGAAATACGTCGAACCTGATCCGATCGCAGCGCGAATCGGTGCTGTAAACACGATCGACTTCGCTGACGGTATCACCGGGTACAACACAGATGGAATCGGCGCGATGCGTGCGCTTGAGGATGCTGGCGTCCCTGCTATAGGCAAGAATATCCTGATCATCGGTGCTGGTGGTGCGGCGCGGGCGATTGCGTTTCAGTTCGGATACAGCGGCGGAGAGATCGTCATTGCGAACCGGACAAGGGAACGTGCGGACAGACTTGCCCGCGATGTGAGGGGCGGACTATCTGAACTCGGAAAAACCCCCTCGATCGAGAGCATCGGGCTTGGTGCGATACCAGAGAAGATCGCTGACGCGGATGTCCTGATCAATGCCACGTCGGTCGGGATGCATCCCGATGTCGATGCAACACCAGTGCCCGCAGCTCTCCTGCGCCCCGGACTTGCCGTGTTCGATATCGTGTACAACCCCCGCCGCACAAGACTGCTTCTGGAAGCGGAGCGGAAGGGCGCAACCGTCATCGATGGCGTGCGGATGCTCGTGCATCAGGGCGCAGAGGCGTTTTCGATATGGACTGGAAGAGAGCCGCCTGTTGATGTGATGGTTGCGGCAGTGGTTCGGGAACTGCGGTAAAAGTGTATGTGGAGAGGGTACCTGGCTTGGAGATGGTTTTGCGGCTGATTCAGAAATCATCTATGTCAAACACAACAAACCCTTTGCCCCTCAGATCATCCTTCCCTTCGATCTTCTTTGCCACAATCCCGAAATATTCCTTCCGAGAATCGCTGTCCCACTGCACGGATTTCGCCTTCTCCGATAGGTCATCGAGTATTTTCTCTGCCTGCCAACAAGTCAAATTCCGCCATTTACATTCAACAAACAATATCTCTTTCGTTGCATCGCTTAATGCGACGATATCGATTTCCTTGTCCTTGTGCCACCACCTTCCAATTTTTGAGAAACCGAATATCCTTTCTCTTTCTTTTATCAAAAATTGTCTGGCAACCTCCTCAAAAACACCGCCCAAATAATTGCTGTAATCTTCCTTAATGACGTTTATATCAAATATACCCTCTTCAATAGGACTCAAATTCGGATAAATATACCTGAACCAGAATTTAAGGAAATTGTCGTTTAGATAATATCTGCCAAGCCTTGATTTTGGATTCTCGGTAACCGGAACAACTCTTTTAATCATCCCGACTTCGATCAGGTTTCTTAAATAAGGGCTGACATCTGTCCTTTTTACCTTTATAAAATCCTTAATCTCGTTTAACTTTGTTTTCCCGTGAGCAATGGCTTCCAGTATTAGTTTGTAGGTGCTTACATCTTTAAATTCGTATCGCATAAGAAAATCCACTTCATCCCTCAAAAGACTTCGTTCTTTCGTTAGTTCTCCCTCCAACCACTGCCAGAAAGGTCTATTTATCTCTATCAGATAAAACGGAATCCCGTCTGCAAAACCGTAAATTTCAACAAGTTCTCTGGTTCCGGACGCCGGAAAAAATCTTTTAAGATCGAAGAAAGAGACTGCTTTAAGTTCCATAGAACCTGTTCTCCGCCCATAAAGCGGGCTAGCGTAATCAAGTACTCTGGAGGTTATTATGGAGACGGAAGATCCGAGCAAGAAGAGTTTCAACTCTGAGTCCTTGAGTGTGATGTCTATGATCGATTGGAATATGTTGAGGATATTTGCATCTTCGTGGATCATATTCTGGAATTCATCGATAACAACGACTTCTGCCTTGTTTTCCAGAAATTCAAAGAGGACTTCCCAATCGGTTTTTAATTTTAAAACTTCCGGATAGTGCCGGGCGCAAAGGGAGTGAAACCTATCCAGATTTCTCGCACCAACAGCCAGATAATATATTCTTCCTTTGTTTTCGGTTGCTTTCAAGATTAATTCTGTTTTGCCTATTCTTCTCCGTCCATACAGGATTATGAACTCGAATCGGCGGCTGTTCAAAACATCGCTCAATTCAGACAGTTCTTTTTCCCGGTCCTTGAACTGTATAATCATCGTTATACTAATTGCAATTATACTACTTAAGATTTCTGCACTGCCGCAAGTCGTTCAGGGCAAAACCAAAACACCGAAACTAAGGAACTGCGCATAATTAACCTGAACAAAAGCAACTTCTTCGTGGATATATTCTGCGATTCCAAACACCCCCTCTCTGTGTCCCTCCGTGACCTCCGTGGTTTTACTTCTCATGATATATTATTCAGATTATTTCCTGGATTGAACCACAAAGAGCACAGAGATTGCAAATTTTGTGGTGAAACGAGTCGATCGGAAGTAGTTTCGAGAAATACTGCCTTAAATGTGCAGGTTATTCGTGCGCGGTTGCTAAGCACCGAAACTAAGACACAACATCCTCGAGCCGCCCCATCTCGATCGCAAGCTTGATCTCCTGCGCGATCCTTTTGCCGGTGGATAGGTCGGGCTCGATCAGATCAGAGTACGGCGAGCCAGATATGAACAGATTCGTGCCCGCAACGATCCGGGCTGAGATCTCGAAGACCTTGAACTCGAGCGTGTCGGTGCAGATCGTTTCGAGGCAGAACGGACCGATCATCCCGCCAAAGAGTTCGATCGACCGCGCAACAACTCTCTCGCCGAGATCAAAGACCTTCGGCAGCAACGACTCCCGCAGAACCATCGGCAGGTTGCCTGTGACCACAAAACTCGGATCGATGCCTGAAGACGCGCCGATCTTGTAGAGTTCGTCGATGTTGGACTCGATCCGTCTGTCGATTCCAAGCAGTTCGAGCGTACCATCCCCTACACGGTAACCATCGGTCCTGAGCGGAGAGTAGAAGAAATGCAGATAGTATCTCGACCCGAGCACGAATTCCTGAATCACGTACTCCTGATCGGGTTTGATCTGATCCTCAAATTCCTCTTTGTTCTTCGCTATGAAAAACCCGCGTCCGCCTTTCGCGCCATGATACTTCACGATCACCGGGCGGTCGATCTCGTCAGACGACGAAAACTCAGACGGTACGGGAACGCCTGCGCTTGTGAGCCACTCGCGCTCCTTTGCCCGGTCAGACTCCCATTCGAGCACCGCCTTGTTACCGAAACTCGGAATCTCAAGGCGCGCAAAGTCTGATGCTCCGAGGTACTCGACAAAGGACCCGTGAGGGACGATGATTACATTTTTCTCGATCAGTTCAGGAGTCTTTTCGACTATCTCCTGATACGAGTTGACAGGAAAGAATTCGTCCGGCTTTGCTCTCGGAAATGCGTCATAAAATTTAGGGGGCTTTCCGAGACAGATACCGAGCGTCTCAAATCCCTCTTTGCGCGCGCCGTCGAATATCTGGAGGCTTGTGTGCGAGCAGACTGTGGCGATCGTTGGAATGTTGTTTCCTGTCATGGGTGAAGCGGCTTGATATGTAAGTAGGCCGGGGCCGGGATTTGAACCCGGGTCGTGGGATCCACAGTCCCATAGGATGACCAGCTACCCTACCCCAGCATTATGGTTGGGTGTCAATCATAAGATCGCTTGAGAACATAAAAAGGTAATGGCTGGTAGCGCGGGTTTGCCGGCGCAAATGTTCCTCGTGTTCTTTGTATGATCTGGTAAGTTGTTGATATATCGGAGACTATCTGAGTCAAGCATACGCCAAAAGCGGTACGAATACGGTGGAAAAATGAAATTATTATAATCCGTGTAGTGGCTTCGGCGTTGTTTCACAGACCGTGGATGATAAGGGTTTTTAGCCACAGATTAACGCGGATTCCACAGATTTCATCCGCAACGCCATAAGGCATGATAGTCTCTGTGACGCAACAGGTACTTATGGACATATAGCGTATGTGGAATGTAACATAGCGGAGTTGATTGTTATGACAAGATATTTCCGCCTGCTCGAAACACGCAATCGTTTTGCGAATGATGATCTTTGGCGCGGGCATGCTCGCGGTGCTGGTGCTTGCGTGTGCGGGCACGGCGGCGGGCGCAGCAGCGAGCGAGGGGGCGGCGGCATGACCCGCCTGCTGCTGGTGGCTGCGGCAGGCGTGGTGTCGGACGCTGGTGCTGAGTGGCATGCGCATCTGGGCGGCGGGCACTCCGATTCAGGATGCGGTTGATGGCGCAGGGGAGGGGGATGCGATTCGGGCGCATGAGGGGGCGTATGAGAGTGAACATGCAGCTCATCAGTAATACGCTTTCTGATATTGCGCTTGAGATCTGCCGCTGTTTTCACCATTCGGAAGTACTCGGGCATTATGAAAAAACATATATACCTTGTGCATCGTGATACAGAAAAAAGATAGAACTCAAAATGGTGATCTATGAGATGAAAGAAAAATTCGGATATGTGATAAAGGTTGACGGAAAGGTGGTTTGGGAAGGACGGAATCCAAAAGAGAAATATTTCGAAATCAGAGAACAAAATCCTGGAAAAGAGACAGCTATAGCGTGGCGGACAAAAGAAAAGATTCTGGTGTGTTGAAATGGAGATAGAATTTCCGTATGCAGAAGAGGAAAGTGGTGTGCTTAACACTGTAAAGAGACCCCGCATCAAGATGGATGCCCTTTCGGAACTGGCAAGCGATTGGATTACCATAGATGAGGTTTTGGCTGATACGGGTGCTGATTTTTGCGTGCTGCCGAGGTATATCGGCGAAACACTGATCAAGGACATAACAACAGGTAAATATGCCGAGATTAAGGGAGTCGTTCCCGGAACGATCATGGTGGCTTATGTTTATCAAATAAAGGTGAGGATCGGTAATTTAGAGTTTGAGGCTCCTGTTGCGATAGCAGACTCAAACGATGTCCCAGCCATCTTTGGCAGAGCCGATGCGTTAGACCGATTCGATGCAAACTTTTCAAAAGGAGAGAGGGTAAAACTTCAGTGGGACGGAGAATAAAGGGGCAGACGTGAAGAAAGGGGAAGGCAGCGAGAGAGAAAATGAGTATCATTACCGCCATAATGGTGGTTGTAGTCACCAATGTCCATGATTGGTGGGGGCACGGTCAGAATTTGGGCGGAAGCTATTTATATGATCAGATTGGTATGGCGAGTAACATCCCGGAGATGATTGTTATGATCAGACATATTCTCGTGAGTGAATCTCGTACTGTTCTGCGAACGATG
>DASC01000123.1:28767-30388 GCA_002503595.1 Candidatus Methanogaster sp. UBA203
CCGATCCAGGATGCGATCGACGGCGCAGGGGAGGGGGATACGATTTACGTGCATGCCGGGACGTATGTCGAGAATGTGGATGTGAACAAGTGGGTTACGATGATTGGTGATGGCGCTGATGTGGTGACGGTGCGGGCGGCGGATGTAGTGGATCATGTGTTTGAGGTGACTGCGGACTGGGTGAATATCAGTGGGTTTATGGTGACGGCAACGGATTATAGTGCTGGAATTTGTCTTAACGATGTGAATCGCTGCAACATCTCAGATAATACCGCGTCAAACAGCTTGTATGGTATTTATTTGTCTTCTTCGAGCAACAACAACCTTACGAGCAACACCGTGTCTGACAACAACCACGGCATCGTTATAGATTATTCGAACAACAACACGCTGCAGAACAACACACTGTCTGAAAACACATACAACTTCGGTGTTTGGGGATACAGCCTCACTCATCACACCCAGAGCATAGACACGAGCAACAAGGTAGATGGAAAACCGATCTATTACTGGGTTGACCAGCAGGATATGGCGATTCCGAAGGATGCCGGCTACGTGGGGGTTGTGAACTCCACAAATATAGCTGTAAGGATCTAACGTTAACGAGTAATGATCAGGGGGTGCTGTTTGCGTACACCGAGGCTTCGAGGATAGGGAACGTCACCACATCGAACAATCTGTATGGCATCAAACTCTGTTCTTCGAGCAACATCACGCTGCAAAGCAACAATGCGTCAAACAACAGCTACGGCATCGGCATCGTCATAGATCATCATTCGAATAATAACACGCTGCAAAGCAACAATGCGGTAAACAACAGCTGCGGCGTTGAATTGGAACATTCGAACAACAACACGCTGCAGAACAATATCGCAAACTCGAACAACGACATCGGTATCTGCCTGTATTATTCGAGCAACAACACCCTGCACCACAACAACCTCATCAACAACACAAACCACAATACCTATGACCTCGGCGGCACCAACCAGTGGGACTCCGGCACAGAAGGCAACTACTACTCCGACTACACCGGCACCGACTCGGGCCGCGACGGCATCGGCGACACCCAATACGATATCCCCGGCGACGAAAGCGTTGACAGATACCCGCTCACAGGCATCCGCTGGCTCCCTCCCGAAATATCCCGCCCCCGGCTCGGCATCAACACCCACTGGTATAAATGGGCAGAGGACTTCCCCGCATACAAAGAGAAGATTAAAAACTTTGGAATCATCCGTGATGGTGCATGGTGGTATGATCTTGAAACCAGCGATCTGACCGGATCAGAATGGGATCACGCAAACTGGGACTACCCTTACGACCTAAAAACGCTCTGCGGCAGGGAGATAACATACCAATCAGGATATGACAATCTGGTTAAACTATATCAGGACGAAGATTCTCCTGAACTATTAATGGTGTTGAATCAGGATAATAATAACATATCATCGTCCGATGCGATAACCGCTATCCAGTACTCTGATTATATATACCATATAGTTGAGCGGTACGATGGAGATGGGGTAAATGACATGCCCGGACTGGTAAGACTGGTCAGATATTTCGAGGTGGGTAACGAGGTAGATTACGGTAATAAAACCGCAAACCCAAATCACGA
>DASC01000155.1 GCA_002503595.1 Candidatus Methanogaster sp. UBA203
TACGACTCTTTCGGTGATTCGCATTACACTCTTCATAGCGTTTTTATCCTGGCGGTTGATCCGAATCGGATTTTCTGATTTTACACGTTCTTCTGTATTCTTGACCGCGCAGACGTTACCATCCGCACGATCCACAGTGGGATTACCCCAAATGGAAGGGGTAGCCGATTAGGCAATCTGTGATGTAGCTTCTTGTCGATAGGCAGAGTGCGCAGAGCCACGCAGAG
Organism: Candidatus Methanogaster sp. UBA203; assembly: GCA_002503595.1. Classification (GTDB taxonomy): domain Archaea; phylum Halobacteriota; class Methanosarcinia; order Methanosarcinales; family Methanogasteraceae; genus Methanogaster_A. The sequence goes on from DASC01000155.1 coordinate 228, forward strand.
GACTTATACAGTCTCGAAACTCTGTGCCCTCCGCGTTCGGCCTTCGGCGATACTTCGTATTCCGCGGTGATAAATCACTGGCTTTTCAGACAGTGCCCCAAAGACCCAAAAATATTCGATAGACTCTCAAAGTTGATAGCAGATCATTCGCCTGACCGGAAGTACATTACGCGACCGATGCAAATATCTACAATCCCTGCCAGATAAATCAACAGAGACTCTATGCCGCAGACAACAGCACCACCCATCGCAGAGAAACTATCAGAAACTATCAAGTATAACTAAACCTCTTCAAAATATTTTTTAATTCTTTCTGTATCATGATTTGATTTATTGTTTTTATGGTATATTTCTATAAATATTATTTTTTCACTATATTGCATGTGTGCATAAATTATACGAAACCCACTCCTGGAACCTTTACCTCTAAAATCTCTAGATCTAAAATGTTTCACTTTATAAATTGGTGTTTTGACATTTGCTCCAAGGTCAGATATTTCAAAAGTTCCAGACGTGTGATTGGGCAATTTTTTAGTTAACACCGTCCGAAAGTTCTCGAAATCTTCATTCAGTAATTTATATTTTTTGAATAATTTTTTTAATTCTTTATTAAACTCTGGAACAGCTTCAAATTTAACATCCACCATCTACATCATCGTAGGTCCTTACTGATAGCTCAGCATCTCTGTAAAACACTAATTCATAATCAAGTTCCTCAAAATCTTCCGCTGCAACGTATGGAATGTCTTTATGCGAATGCTCACTTATTTGTGTAGCATTGAAATGGGAGTACTTATCTATGTTTTCATCAATGAAATCCAATTCTTCTTTGGCGATCTTTGACGTGCCGGGTTCAACAGTCGAAAGATATTTTATCCGACTGTATCTACCCTCGGTCCACTTTTTTTCTTCTATCAATCTTTCGTCTTTGAGCTCGCTCATGACATCGTCAAAATCACGTGGCGCTGGACCGTATGGGTATTTCAAGTAAGTTTCTCCTGTTAGTTTTTCCTCAAACAATTCATAATAATTAAAATCAATAAAATATAAAATTTTATATAACACTGTCTTGCCTACGTTATCAATGGTGCTTGTTTTAAGGATTACATACTGAAGAACTTGTTTGAATTTTTCTATGTCGAACGATTCTGATGAGCCGCCATAAGGTGCATTAGACGCCATAATATCCTCAAACTTTTAAAGTTGCAATCTCCTGACAATAGTGTTAATGTTGTCACAGTACTTAAAATAAACTGGTGCTGCCCCCAGACCCCTACGACCACGCGCCCGACCCGGCCCCCGCATTCGTTGATAAATTCCGAAGTCACCAAACCCCACACTTAAGTTCGTATCCTGTACACCCACGTTTTCGCATTCGGTTTGGCTGCACCAGTGCTGGCTTCGCAGATCGCACGTGGCCAGTCTGCAGCAAAACCGCAATCTGGATCATGGCGGAGTTTTCTTCGATACAGCATAACAAAGTGGAACTCATCCCATACAAAACCCGCCCCATGATCGACCCTTTCAACACCACAAGCCATAACAAGTCTCGCCGCGCGACCGATGCAAATATCTACAATCCCTGCCAGATACACCAACAGTAACTCTATGCCGCAGACACCAGCACCACCCATCGCAGAGAAACTCGCAGAAAAGCAGAAATCGATCAGCATAGCCGAGTTCTTCGAAAAAAACAAGCAGATGCTCGGATTCGATTCGCTGCAGCGGTCCCTGATCACGACGATCAAGGAGGCGGTTGACAATGCGCTCGATGCCTGCGAGGAGGCAGGTATCCTCCCTGATCTCTTGATAGAGATCAAGACCGCCTCACCAGCACCGAATCTTATTCTGACAGTCGAGGATAACGGTCCCGGTATTGTGAAGGCGCAGATCCCAAAGGTCTTTGCGAAGTTGCTGTACGGCTCCCGTTTCCATGTTCTGAAGCAGTCGAGAGGGCAGCAGGGGATCGGGATCAGCGCATCGGTTCTGTATGCGCAGTTGAGCACGGGAAAGCCGGTGAAGATCATCTCAAAGATCGGCTCGCAACAGCCAGCGCATTACTGCGAGCTTATAATCAACACGAGCAAGAACGAGCCCGAGATTCTTGAGGAGAGGGTAATCGAGTGGGATCCTCCGCACGGAACCAGAATCGAACTCGAGATCAAGGGGGCGTATGTGAAGGGACGGCGGCAGTCGGTTCTTGAATACCTGCGGAACACCGCTATCGTAAATCCACACGCGAGACTGACGCTTGTCGATCCTGACGGCGAGTACATCGTATTTGACAGGGCGACCGATCTCCTGCCAGAGCCCCCCGCGGAGATCAAGCCGCATCCGGCAGGGATCGAACTCGGGACGCTTATAAAGATGCTGCGGTACACAGACAGGCAGCGGCTGGCAACGTTTCTGAAGGACTCATTCTCAAGAATCGGGGCGGTGACCGCAGAAGAGATCTGCGCCCATGCAAAATTAAAACCCGCGTGTAAGCCCCAGAAACTCACGCACGAGGAGGTGGAACGGCTGCTTCATGCCTTCAAGAGCATAAAGATCGGGCCTCCACCGACCGATTGCCTCTCGCCGATCTCAGAGGATCTCATCTACAAAGGCGTTGAGAAGGAGTACACAGTTGACTTCATAGCAACGACAAAGCGCTCGCCTGCCGTGTACGCGGGAAATCCGTTCCTTGTCGAGGCTGCGATCGCTTACGGCGGCGATCTGCCTGCTGAGGGCAAGGTGGAGATTCTCAGGTTCGCAAACCGGGTGCCGCTCCTCTACCAGCAGGGCGCATGTGCGATCACGCACGCGATCGAGCGGATAAACTGGAAGTACTACGGGCTGCTCCAGCCTGGCGGATTTCCTGCGGGACCGTGCGCGATCCTGGTGCATGTCGCATCCACCAACGTGCCGTTCACATCCGAGTCGAAGAACGCGATCGCGGATGTTCCCGAGATCTTAGACGAGGTCGAAAGCGCGGTGCGTACCGTCTCGGGCAGACTTAAGAAATACCTCGGGAAGCGGGAGCTGCTTTCGAAACGCAAGGAAAAGGAGAATCTCATCAAGAGAGTGCTTCCGAGACTTGCGACCAAGGTATCCGACATCCTTGAGAGAGATACTCCGAATATCGATCCTGTTGTTGCAAGGATCATGGGAAATCTCCTTGTGAACCGCTCTGTGAGACGGAATGAGAACGGGTTTGATGTCGAGATACGAATTCTGAATCATACGGGTACTGCCCAATCCCTTAAAATACACGACCTCATCCCGTACGAGATCAAAAGCGCGGAACCTGAGCCACGCAGGGCTGTGATCGGGGATCGGTTCGATCATCTCTGGGAGGTCTCGCTCCGATCGGGAGAGCGTGCGTCTCTTACATATACAATCGAGGCAGACGGCAGAGGTGGTGAAGAGGTCTCGCTTCCAGCGCCGATGGTGGAAGGTGTGCCTGCAGAACTGGTCACAGGTGCAAAGGTGCTCGGACGCGGGTGAGTACGTGAGCCAGACCGACGAAGCGCGTGAGGTCACCGCTCCCGCGCGACCGATAGTATTATTGTATATAAACCCAACGCCATTATCATGATTGACCCCACCATCAAGATCGAGAATATCGTCGCATCGATGGAACTTTCTGACCACTTTGACCTCCTGCATATATCATCATCCCTCGAAAATGCTGATTATGACAAAAACAAATTCCCGGGACTCGTGTACCGGATAAAAGACCCGAAAACAGCATTTCTGGTCTTCGGATCGGGCAAAGCAAACTGTACCGGTGCAAAGAGCATACCCGACGTGGATAAAGCGATAAAGATCCTTTCAGAGGATCTGACAAATCTCGGATACACGATCACGAGTACAGACTACACGGTCCAGAACATCGTGGCTGGCGCATCGCTCGGTACGGAACTCGATCTGGATGCCATTGCGATCGGTCTCGGGTTTGAGAACATCGAATACGAACCAGAGGTGTTCCCCGGTCTTGTGTACCGGATCAGGGATCCTAAGGTCGTTGTTCTGATATTCCGCTCAGGAAAACTTGTAATCACCGGAGCAAAGACCCAAGAAGAGTGTGAATTTGCCAAGATGGACGTCTGGCAACAGTTGAACAATCTGGGATTGGTCTGATGGGCGATGGACGTATCTGAAATTGAACTGTTTTTAAGAGAAGACATTGGAGATTTCGATCTTTTCCATGAGTTGCTTCCGGATAAGGTAGCCAAAGCGAATATTGTTGCAAAAGAAGATGGAGTAATCGCTGGACTGGAAGAAGCGATGCGGATTCTCTATTATTGCGGAATTTCAGCCACGCGCAGACGAGATGACGGCGATACGATAGCCGGGGGCGATGTTGTGCTCGAACTCGGAGGAGGTACCCGCGCAATCCTGCAGAGCGAGCGCGTCACACTGAACTTTCTTGGCAGGATGAGCGGCATAGCGACCCTGACCCGGAGGTGCGTGGAGGTTGTGGCAGGAAACGATGTTAAGATTGCAGGTACCAGAAAGACGACACCGGGATTTCGTAGATTCGAGAAGAAGGCGGTTGCGATCGGTGGCGGCGATCCGCACCGGTTTTGTCTCACTGACGCTGTGATGATCAAGGACAACCACATCAAGATACACGGGATGGAGATGGCGTACAAATACGCAAGAGATACCGGTTTCACAAAAACAGTCGAGATCGAGGTCGGAAATGTCGAAGATGCTGTGCACGCTGCAAAACTCGGGGCTGACATTGTCATGTTCGATAACATGGACCCTCGCGAGATCAAAGAAGCCATATCAGCACTGGATCGGCAGGGGTTATGCGATTACGTGGTGCTCGAGGCATCTGGAGGCATAACACCTGGTAATCTTGCTCTGTACGCAGAAACAGGCGTGGATGTGATCTCGATTGGCGCGCTCACACACTCCGCACAGTGGCTCGACTTCAGTCTCGAGGTCGAATGAGGGTGGGTTTTTAATCTCTTCTGGGTGATAGGGGTTATGGCAAATAAGATTGGGTCTCTGGTATCTCGCGTTGCAGTAAACAAACACCCCACCATATCGGTTATTTACCCAACTTATTCCCCCCTGGTTTCGAGGAGTTTATCGGAAATTTGGTCTATTTCCAGGCAGTTTTTATCACGAATTACGCGTTTGGACGAATGGCACGAATCTATTCTGTTTAACATTCGTGAAATTCGTTTATTCGTGATTCCTAAGCACTTAACACCACGCCAGCACAATTCATCTTGCAAGACGCTTGCAACGCGAATTACAGAAAGATCCCAAAAAGTCTCGAAGGAGGAACGATAGGCGTGGCGGCTCGGGTTGAGATACGGTCAACTACCCCTCCCTGACCCACACGGGTCGAGGAATGGGCTTAAAAAGCCCCTGGTTGATTAGGAGGCATTAAAACAATGCAGAAGTTACGCGGAAGAAATACATACACCCCCACGAGTGCTGCTCAAGCTTGTGGCTCTGTGGCAGGATGGTTAAACAGTTCTGAGAGGGTAGGAACGGTGCTGTCCAGCTTAAAAACTCCGTATAACAACTCCGAGGAGCACTTACTCGGAAACAGGAGGAACACTTTGTGTTAGTGTTTGTACTGAATAAAACCGGAAATCCTCTTATGCCTGCATCGCCAGCCAAAGCGAGACATTTACTGGAGAATGGACAGGCTGTAGTCGTTAGACGGACTCCGTTCACGATACAACTATTATACGGTTCGAGTGGATACAAACAGGACATCACCCTCGGTGTAGACGCGGGATACGCAACAGTAGGCTACAGCGCGGTAACAGACGGCAGAGAACTCATCGCGGGTGAAGTGAACCTGCGAAACAACATCAAAAGACTGCTTGAGAAGCGGAAAGCATACAGGCGAACTCGAAGAAGTCGTAAGTGGTACAGAAAACCGCGGTTCGACAATCGCGGAAGACGCGACGGTTGGCTCGCACCGAGCATCCAACACAAACTCGACAGCCACATCAAACTGATCGAAAAACTGAAGAGCATCCTCCCGATCACACAAACTATCGTAGAGGTTGCTTCTTTCGACACACAGAAGATGCAGAACCCAGAGATCTCTGGCGTCGAATATCAGCAGGGAGAACTGCAGGGATACGAGGTTAGAGAATACCTGCTGGAGAAGTGGGGTAGGAAATGTGCTTACTGCGGCAAAAAAGACGTGCCACTGGAGATAGAGCACATTGTACCGCGGTCGAGAGGTGGTTCGGATCGAGTCTCAAATCTCACGATAGCATGTCACGAGTGCAACCAAACAAAGGGTAACCAGACCGCAGAGGAGTTCGGACACCCACAGATACAGGCTAAAGCAGAGAAGTCCTTGAAAGCAACCGCGTTTATGAATATCGTGAGAAGTAAAATGGTCGATTTGCTGAACTGTGATCAGACTTATGGCTACATCACGAAACATGACCGCATAGAACTCGGCATGCCGAAATCACACGCGAATGATGCTTTTGTGATAGCAGGTGGCAATGGACAGGAACACGCCGTCCACCTCCACATCGGTAAGCAGGTAAGACGACAGAACCGATCATTGTTCAAAGCTAACTTCCTCAAAGGAGGAAAGTTAAAAAGAAATACTGTGAAAGAAGTTAAAGGATTCAGAAGGTTTGATAAAGTGAAATACGACGACAAAGAATGTTTTATACATGGACTACGGAGTTCCGGGTACTTCGATCTTCGGACGATCACTGGAGATCGAATCGGAGCGTCTGTAAACAGTAAGAAGCTAACGCTTCTGGAACGAGCAAAAGGAACTATACAGGAGGTGTGCGTAATTCCTCCCCGCCCTTGTGGACGGGGTCTCCTTGCGCGGTAAGATGAAACAGGCGATGACAAGTGTCGATGTCGCGGTGATGGTTGCTGAACTGCAGCACCTTGTCAGGTCGCGCATCGAAAAGATATACAAAACCGATACTGGTATTGAGCAGATCCGGTTGAACCTCTACCTCTTCGGAGAGGGGAGATCCGATCTCGTGATCGCTCCGGGTACATGTATGCACCTGACCGCGCATCCGCTTCCAAGCCCGAAAACGCCGCCGATGTTTGCAATGACGCTTCGGAAGTACCTCTCTCACGGCAGGATCGTCTCGATTGAGCAGTACGACTTTGACAGGATCGTCGAGATCAAAACGATGCGCGGCGAAGTCGAAAACGGGCTCATACTCGAACTCTTCCCGCCGGGCAACGTGATACTGGTGAACCACGAGCATAAGATCATCCTCCCGCTCCATCCGGTGACATTCCGCGGGCGGAGAATCCGGAGTGGAGAGATCTACAAACTGCCTGATATGCAATCAAATCCTGTTGAGATCACAAGGGAGGGGTTATCTGCTCTATTTTCAGAATCAGACCTGGATCTCGTCAAGACGCTTGCGACAAGACTGAATATGGGTGGAGTCATTGCCGAAGAGGTCTGTTCGTATTCCGGGATCGATAAAAAGACCGGTTGCCAGGATTTGTCAGAGGAGATGGTCGGGGCGGTACACCGCGGGATCGCACACGTATTCGGGCAGATGGATCATCTAAAGCCGCATATCGCGTACAAGGACGAAAATAAGATCGATGTCATTCCGTTCGAAATTTCCAGATATGCGGACCGGAAGAAACGATATTTCAGTACGTTTAGCGAGGCACTCGACGAGTTCTTTGGCACAGTAGCGAAAGAGCAGGCAATCGAAAAGAAACCTGATAGGAAGCAGAACCCGCTTGAACACCGGCTGACCCAGCAGGAAAACGCAATCCGCAAGTTCGAGAGCGATAAATCGGATCTTGGCGCGAAAGCTGAGGCGATATATACCCATTACCAGCCAGTCGATGAGTTGCTCGGTCTGGTCCGGCAGGAACTCACAGACGGGCGCACGTGGGACGAGATACGTACGGATCATCCCGAAATAAAGCGGACTGACCCGCGAAACAAAACGATTACGATAGAACTGGACGGGATGGATATTCCGCTTGATGCAAGGAAGAACGTCCCCCGGAATGCGCAAGTTTTCTATGACCGATCGAAGAAGATCGGTTCGAAGCTGGACGGTGCTGTGCGTGCGATCGAGCAGACCCGCGAACTGCTGAAAGAGCGAGTGAAGAAGTCGAAAGCGAAGATGCCAGCGCCCAAACGCCCGAAACCACGCTGGTACGATCAGTACAGGTGGTTTAAGTCCTCAGACGGATTACTCGTGATTGGCGGGCGCGGCGCAACCAGCAACGAGGAGATCGTCAAGAAATATCTTGAGAAACGGGATATCTTCATGCACAGCCAGGCGCCGGGTGCACCGGTAACGATCATCAAGGTCGATAAGGGCGCCCTAGTCTCCGAGCAGACCATCGCAGAGGCGGCGCAGTTTGCGATCTCGTATTCGAGCATCTGGAAGAGCGGGCAGTACACAGGCGACTGCTACTGGGTGCACCCGGATCAGGTCTCAAAGACGCCGGAACACGGCGAGTTCGTCTCCAAAGGTGCATTTATCATCCGGGGCACGCGGAACTACTTAAAGGATGTTTCGGTCGGGATCGCGATCGGGATAACCAGCGACCTGCGTCTGATCGGGGGTCCGGTCTCTGCTGTTTCGAATCATGCAGAGAACGTGGTCGAGATTGTGCCAGGGCGGTTTAACCAGAACGACATCGCAAAGAAGATCTACCGCATATTCTCAGACGCGTTCGGGAGATCGATTAAGGTCGTTGCATCGCCCGACCAGATCGTTAAGTTCCTGCCGCCGGGCGAGTCTGATATCAGATCAAAGGGCAAATAGGCAAGTTGCATGCACTTTTTTCACTATTATGGAGGATCGGGTTAGGGTAAGGAAGATTAAACCACAGAGAGTACAGAGGATCACAGAGAGTTGTTANNCTCTGCGGTTAAATTCCCTGTTTGATTACAATATGCCCCATGTCCCGGGTAGTTCCTACATAGTGAAGTCCCCGATAGTGGTTTTAGATACCTGAGTAGTTACAAAGTCCCCGGGGGGTTGGTCACCGCCGAGATCGGGGCTGATGTGCCATGTCACCCCCCACCCTTCGGAAAAGATTAATACCAGCACCCACAAACCAGTACTTCTGTATGACGAGATAGCCAAGCCCGGTATGGCGCTGGATTGCTAAATTATATTGTGCAACAATCCAGTGGTGCCTTGCACCTCGGGGGTTCAAATCCCCCTCTCGTCGTTTTTGCCGTGCATCAGTCGATCATGAATTCATCGCCGTTTGCCGGCGCAGTCGCATCGACCTTGTACTCTCCCGCCCATGCTGCAAACTCTTCTGTGCGGTCGCCGTGCATCGTAAACAAAAACTCGCCGCCCTGATCGCAGAATTTTTGCACCGATCTCTTCAACTCTTTGTCGCCGCTGTGTGCAGAGAAATCGTACTGCTCCACAGCCGTGCGGAGGTGCAGTACCCGCTTTCCGGTGGTGATGCGCCTGTGCGCGAGTGCATGGTAGCCATTGGTGCCCTCGACCTGATATCCGGTGAGAAGGATCTTGCTCTCATAGTCGTCGTGTATCTTGCTGAGATAGAAGAGCGCGGGTCCGCCATTTAACATCCCTGCGGTCGTGACGATAATTGAGTTCTTGAGTATCCGCGCCCGCATCTCCGGTTTCACCACGGTTGCGTTGCCAAACGCCTGCTGAAGCGCATTCGAATCGCGCAGATATTCAGGATACTGGATAAATCTCCGTAAGACATCGACGCCCATCCCATCGACATAAGGGTGCAGCCCGTGTTTATGCAGGATCATCAGAACCTCCTGCGTCCGCCCGATCGCGAAACACGGGACGATCGCATTGCCGCCGCGATTTAAGGTATCGCGGATCGAGTCCACAAACGCCTGCTCCAGTTCCTTTCTCGGTGTGTGGTCGGTGCCAAAGTACGTGCTCTCGGTGATCATGACATCGGCTTTCGGCTGCGGGCAGGCTCGGTTCAAAAGACGCGTATCTATGTGATTCACATCTCCGGTATAGAGTATCCGCATCCCGTTTTCGGATTCGAGAAGAACCGATGCCGAGCCAGGGATGTGCCCTGCATCGTAGAGTTGCGCGGTATATTCGCCGCACTCGAAGCGATCCCTGTAATCGACCATGCGGGCAGAGCGCAGGAACTCCTGGATGTCCTGCGGATCGAAGAGCGGCATCTGCCCGGAACGCCTCGCAATCGAGAGTGTGTCCTTTGCAAGAAACGCGGTGAGATGTTTGGTGATCGGCGTGCCATAGACCTGCGGGTGGACGTCCATGATATTCGGCACCATGCCGCAGTGGTCGAGATGCCCGTGCGAGACGATGATCGTTCGCGGGTGGATCCCGTTTAACGGATATGATGGCGGATGGTCAGGCGACTCGCCCGGTTTCATCCCGTAATCGAGCAGGATGTCGTCGTCGATCAGGACTGCTGACCTGCCAACCTCCCCGCAACCGCCAAGAAACCGCAGCGAGCAATTCATGAAGGATGGTTATGTCTCGATAGGTGATAAACTTGCGGTGCAGCATAAGGTTCAAGTCTCGCTGCCATGACTGTCATGTAAGTCGCTATAACTTTGGTAGGGTGAACTTGTCTAACACATACTTTTGCAGGAGGTAATTAAATGGGTCTTTGGTATCTCGCGTTGCGGTGACCAAAACCCCGGAGACTTTTGATATTTTCGAAATAAAGTTTCGGAAAACCACAGAGGACACAGAGTGACACAGAG
>DASC01000196.1:0-4264 GCA_002503595.1 Candidatus Methanogaster sp. UBA203
CCCCATGCGGGTGCTCATGAGTGTGAAAATAGTTGACAACCCCCGCATCGAGGCGGTCACGCCATCTGGTGTTACAGAAGATCCTGTGCTGCAGAAGATGCGTATCCCTAAAGCCAGTGTTGTATCTTCAAATCAAAAACAAACATATCTTTCAACTCCATAACCATGTAATGTGACAGCCTCGATGAACCGCAAACTATTTTAGTCCCCATGATTCCAGACATACTCATATACTAGAATCAATCATATCACATCAATGAGGTGAAACATGGCGAATATCTTCATTTATCCAAGCAACAGTCTGATCCTGTACGATCTGGTCGAGCGTTTCGGTCACAAGCCGCTTGCGGTCATGCAGGAGATCAAGAAGAGAGTAACCACCGCAGGAATCGACTCGCCGCCGCTTAATATCACGCCTGAGGATCCGAAGATCGGGCTTAAGTACGCTGCTGTCGAGGTGCCTGCCGGTGTGCGCGGGCGCATGTCGCTGCTGGATCCGCTCCTTGAGGATTCAGAGGCAGCGATCCTTGTCGAGGACGCGCCGATCGGGTTCGGGTGCATGGGCTGCCAGCGGACAAGCGAACTTGTGGGGTTCCTGATACGGGCAAAACGTATCCCGATTCTCGAACTTTCCTATCCGACATCTGATGATGCGGCAGAGAATTTTGTGTACCAGATATCCGAGTTCCTGAATGGACTTGGAGATGGTAAGGAGGCAAAGAATGAATGAAATCGAGGTCGCGCAGATCTCCTGTGGTTCCGAATACACAGGGATTCAGCACGAGATCGAATCGGCAGCAGAGCAGGTTGGCGCGAAAATAATCTTCCCGGACATCGATCTCGAGGAAGTGGAGGCGGCAGAGGCAAAGTTCGGGCTCAAGGTGACGAGTCCTGACCTTAAACTGATGCTTGCCCGCGCAATCTCGGTCGTTGAGGGGCATACCACCGCTGATGCCGTGTTCATCGGAACGTGTTTCAGGTGCGCAGAGGGCGCGCTCGTCAGAAACGAGATCCGCAGGTACGTCCATGATAAATCAGGGCTTCCCGTGATCAGTTACTCTTATACAGAACGCACTACAGCAGACACGCTTCTTACCAGGATGGAGGCACTGACCACCATCGCAAAGAGGCGCAGTCTGCTTGCACGCGAGAAACAGTCCGGGCTTACCGCGGGAATCGACTCAGGATCGACCACCACAAAGGCGGTGATCATGCAAGACAACGAGATTCTCGGATTCGGATGGGTCGGTTCCACTGATGTCTTGGAGAGCGCGGAGGAGGCTTACTCAATCGCTCTTTCGGAATCCGGAATCGAAAGGGATGCGGTTCAGGCGATCGGGGTGACCGGATACGGTAGATTCATGCTGGGAAAGTCATTCAATGCCGATCTGGTTCAGGAAGAGATCACAGTGAACTCGAAGGGCGCGGTCTACCTTGCTGACCGACACAAAGGCGCGGCGACCGTAATCGATGTCGGCGGGATGGACAACAAGGCGATATCGGTGCAGGACGGAATCCCTGGAATCTTTACGATGGGCGGGATCTGTGCCGGCGCATCAGGGCGTTTCCTTGAGATGACTGCAAAGCGTCTTGGCGTTGACATCACCGAACTTGGTAAACTTGCGCTTGCAGGCAAGGCATCCAACATCTCGATGAACAGCTACTGTATCGTATTCGGCATCCAGAGTCTCGTGAACTCGCTATCGAAGGGCGCGCGTCACGAGGATGTCGCAGCAGCAGCATGTTACAGCGTGGCAGAGCAGGTCTTTGAGCAGCAACTCCAGGAGGTCGAGGTGCGGGAGCCGGTGATTATGGTCGGAGGCACGGCACTCATCGAGGGGCTACCGCAAGCGATGCGCGAACTGCTACAGGCAGAGGTGATTGTGCCGCCTTATGCGCAGTTGATCGGCGCTGTTGGCTCCGCGCTCCTATCATCAGGTTTTATTGAGGAGTGACTGAGACATGTTGCCGCTCGAAGTGTTCAGGGTCGAGTCTCCGGATAAAACCGGCGCCGAATCTTACGAATCAGTGATCCGTGACGTCCTCGCTGATCTGGAACTCACCACGGTGTTGGGGCGTCTATGGATACACATCGATCCAACTGAGCCGGTTTTCATCTTCTGTGCACTGATAAGAACCGGCCTTCCACCGATCTGTGTCAAGGATATGGCAGATATCTCGACAGGTATGCAGAGCGCTAAACAGGTGGAGCTGAAACTCACAAACGAAGAGCATGTCTCGACACTGCTAAACATCCTCTGGATAGAGTACGGACGCGAGAACGTCTCGCAGCCGGAACGGAATGTGATAACGATAGACACCGAAAACAAGAACGAGGTTGCAGAAAATCTTGCAGATGTTGTCATCGCGGATCCGCGCAAGGAGATCGAGTCGAGACTTGCCGATGCGCTGCTCCGGATCACACCAGAGGGTTTTCGGGTGCGGCATCACGTTTCAACCGGCTCGGAGATGTTATTTGTGGCATCAGAGGATCCTATAAAGCCTGAGTGGATAAAAAAAGCTGAAGATATGATGAATCAACTGAAGGAGGATTTATAATGCTTGAACCGATCATGTATGAGGGCGGCGTCTTCAAACATAACCTTGTCATCGAACTCATAGAGGATCTTGGCGGATACGTCCTCCAGACCAATTTCATGCAGACCGAGGTCATGATCCAGATGCTCTGCCCGCATGAAGACATATCCATGCTCGAAGATCTGGCAAAGGAACTCCGCGCCAAGATCACGAGAGCGCCGCTTACAGGCACCGACATCATCGTGATCGCGCCAACACTGGCGTACCACCACCTTCCACACCATGCGTGCGATGTGGCAGAGTATATGCGCAGGTTTGGAGCAAATACAACGTTAATCGGGCTTGCAAGAGGTGTTGGGAGGCGGATTGCACAGATATCTGCAAAAGAGCGTGCACTGGCTAATGAACACGATCTTGCGGTCTTTACACTCGGAAACTTCGAAGACTGCATGATAAACAAGAAATACGTCCTCTACAAGGATCTCGACGTGCCCTGCATCATCACAGGTACGCCAGAACTTCAAAAGCCCCCTATGTATGCGAAAGACTATGTCGGACATCTCGGAAGAATCGCGCACCGGCTGAAACTCGAAAATGAACTTGACGCTCTCGATCGGCTGGTCGAGACTGTTGGCAAAACCCTCGACGAGCAGCGGATCGAGATATCAAAGGATCCATTGACCACTCATCCGGCACGCATCATGAAGGAGATCAAGGAACAGATACCGGAAATCAATAAATCGCTCTCTCCAGCGCCTATCACGCTGCAACTCATGGGTGCCCGCGTAAAACTGTCTTATCCGCAGTATAAGGAAGCGATCGAGAATATAACATTCGAGGAGGGCGCAACCCTCGGCGAGATCGCAAAGGTGCTGCCGTCAGGGGTACGCGATTATATATTAATAAGAATATTACCGAAATCGGTGACCGGTTTCGTTATTTAATTTAGACGTTAGGATCGGAGTCAGGAGGCACGAATGGATATTGAGAAGATTCAGAGGATCATGAGGATGGATCATGAGGAGGCGACTGAGGAACTGCTTGAGAGCGTTGAGAAGTACTACGGCGAGATACCGTACATCCTGCAGTTTATGAAGGATACTCCGGAACTGCTGGTTCCGAAGATTCTCTACGACAGCGCGATCATACGGGAGTTCAAACGTCTCGACCCGAAGACGGTTGAACTGATCTCAATAGGCGTATCTGCCGCGATCAGGTGCGACCACTGCCTGAGAGTGCATGTCCGCATCGCAGAGAAACTCGGGTTGTCAAAGGAAGAGATCTTCGATGCGATCCTGATCGCTGGCACGCTCTCGAACGCGACCGTGCTCGCTTATGCCACGCGGGTGCTGGACTCGGAGACCGGAACCAAGCACGGGTCAGGGTCCGGCTGCGCGGTCTGCGATGTTGGGTGTGGTAGCTGCGACGGCGATGAGGAATCCGGGAAGTAAGAACGCTTCATATCCACCGTTCGCGGGCATGTTGCAATGACTCCGCCACCGGATCAGATCGAATATCCGTAATTACTCCGGTGTATTGATTGATCTCCTGATGTAACTACTCAGGTATGTTGATTGGTCGCCCGATTGCGATTCTGTGTTTTCTGGCAAGAAAAATAACCGCATCGAACGCGGAGGGCGCAGAGCTTTTTTTGTCATCTTCTATAATAATTACTTTTAAGGTTAATAATATTTTACCTAAAAGTGGCACTGTCTAAAAATCCAGT
>DASC01000196.1:4336-10467 GCA_002503595.1 Candidatus Methanogaster sp. UBA203
CCTCTGATTTGGAGCGGATACAAATTTTGGAATGCGCGTGTGTGTACATGTTCTGAAGTTGGAAGGAATTAGGTTTTGTCTCATTTTTGTTTTCGTTTGGAAAAATGTGGATTGTGTTCCAAAATTTTCTTCGCGGTCCATCTGGCAAGGTCTCCGGTTACTTCTTGGCAGGCAGGATGCGCACGCGATAGACTCATAAATTCTTGCATAGCCTCCGGATTGGTGAATCTGTAGGATTTTCCCAAGAGATGGAACTGAACCTCCTGACATGTTATGTGACCGTATTTCTCCTGCATCTTTTTACCCACCTCAGCAACCACACTGGTGACGTTGAGCATCTTCATCATGTCCTCGGGTTCCTCCTTTTTCAAGCCGAAACTATAGCTTATTGCCATAGCGGCACCAGCCATGGCACCACATGTTCCAATAGCCATGTTGCCAGTTCCACCGACAAAACCTATGGCAGCTTTCCAAACGTCATTAACCGCAGGATCGTCTTCGTAGCCCAGAGTGTCCATAACCGCAGCAAAAACACCAGGGGCACAGGCATACCGCATCAAATAATCAGACCCACGATTGTAGGCCTCATCCAAAACTTCTATATCTATTTCTGATTTTTCCGTCATCAAGTGACCCTCCTAATGAGTTTTCTCTTTTAGCATTAAAAATTTTTTCGTAACAGAGTTTCCGCGCGCGCTCATTTGAATTTCCTTCCATCTTTTTTTCTATTGGGTTTATTATTTATATATACTTATGTTTTACAATTGAAGTTAACCACTTTTAGATTTTATCTTTCTCCGCAAACTCTCGCGTCCTCCGCGGTTGAATTCCCTGCTTTAATCCCCGCGATATGCTCTGTTCAGCAGGAACTCTTCACTGATTTTGATCCGCGGTCTCGAAGCAGGTGATCCGCAAGCACGATAGCGACCATCGCCTCGGCAACAGGAACCATTCTGGGCGGGATCGTCGGATCGTGCCTCCCCTGTATCGTGATCGTGGTCTCGCTCATCGTTCTGATATCCGCGGTCTTCTGGGGACTTGCGATGGATGGCGTCGGTTTCACCGCGATCCTGCACACGATCGGCGCGCCTGAGGAGAGCCCGCCGAGAATGCCGCCAGCGTTGTTCGTCTCCGGAACTACGGTTCCATCCGATACCAGAAACACATCGTTCATCTCGCTTCCCCGCAGGGTGGCGCACCCAAAACCTGCTCCGATCTCGACGCCTTTCACTGCGCCGATGCTCATCAACGCTTTCGCAAGGTCACCGTCCAGCTTGTCAAAGACCGGCTCCCCGATGCCAGCAGGCACACCTGTTGCCACGATCTCGACGATGCCGCCGATGCTGTCTTCTTCTTTGCGCGCCTTTCCGATCAGTTCAACCATCCGCGCCGCCGCGTCCGGATCAGCGCACCGAACTGGCGTCTCTTCGATCCGTTCCCTGATCTCTGGCAGCGACATCTCACATTCGCAGGCTCTGATGCCGCCGAGTTCTATGACGTGCGCAACCACATCGATGCCATACTCTACAAGCATCTTCTTTGCGACAGCGCCTGCGGCAACTCTTCCCACGGTCTCTCGCGCTGATGCACGCCCGCCGCCGCGGTAGTCCCTGATCCCGTACTTGACCTCGTACGGATAATCGGCGTGCCCGGGGCGCGGCGTGTCTTTGAGTCCCTCGTAAGGGGACGAATCGACATTCCTGTTCCAGACGATCATCGATATCGGAGTTCCGGTCGTCATTCCCTCGAATACGCCTGAAAGAATCTCGACAACGTCCTCTTCCTTGCGAGGCGTTGCAATCTCGCTCTGCCCGGGGCGGCGGCGGTCGAGTTCCTTCTGGACGTCTGCTTCGCTCAAAGGCATCTTTGATGGGCAGCCATCGACGACGACGCCGATTGCGGGTCCGTGACTCTCGCCCCACGTTGTTACGCGGAATACTGTTCCGGATGTGTTTCCTGACATTTATCTAATTTTGATAGAAACTTGAGGGCTCTTGTTCCAAATTCTATCTTCATAACTCAAGAATCCTTTTGACATCTTCTAAAGACGTCGTTTTGCCTGCAGAATACTCCCTCGTAGTTTCGTTTAAATCTGCTTTCTCGTCTTCGCTTAATATGAGCACATATTCAGATAACATCTCTTCCATATTCTTTGTTCTCTTATTCAATTCATCCAGATCATGTTTCAAGAAAAGCAATTCGTCTAACCTTTTTATTGATAGTTCCCAACACTTGATGAATTTCGCCACTCATGATCTCTTCCACCTCATAAGATAAAATCCATGTTGTTCATTTTACCGTGTGCTTCAGCAAGTTCGCCGTGGCAAGTCAACAGCGATACCGCATACATACCAAATAGATCACACCACCTCATGCGTTGTGGTCAATGTCGCCATAATACTTAAATCTGACCGAACCCAGTGCACATAAACCTGATCCGTCTTTGCTGCCGCGCCTGCACCCAATTCAATAATACTCAATCCTCTTCGCAGTAAGTTCCCGCCGCTTCTTCTCCATGAAACCATACACAACAGCGTGTGGTGCACCCTCGATCAGCATCTCGACTGAGGTCTTTGCAACATGCACCTGCTCAGGATACCCGATGATTGCCACGGTCTTTCCGTAGACCGAGAGGTCGACATGGGCTATATTCTCGATTAGCGCCCTTGTCCTCCCGCCGGTGCCGATGATCCTGCCCCTGACGCGTGTCAGCATCTTTGGTGTGTTCGCAGGTATCTCGACCACATCGTATATGAGAAGCTCGTCACCGAATAGTTTGACAGCCCGCTCAGGGCTGAAACCCCGTCCGATTGCCGAGATGACCTCAACCGCCCGCATGCCCCGCACGGGGTCCTCTGGTGAGAGAACCTGTACATTGCCAGATTCGCTGTCGATATCCAGCGTCGCGGTTGAGAGTTCCTCGATCGCTTGTTTGGTGGCGCCTTTCGGTCCGATCACTGCGCCAATCCGATCCTGGGGGATCTTAACGTACATTGACACCCAGCTTCGTGCTAACTTCGCCGAGTTTGATGTATTTGATCGTTCCCAACCTCGACATACTCGCTTCAGGTATCGTATCCGCGTCCGATCCTGCCAGTTCTGCAGGAGTGCCCACGTACACGCGCAGTCTCGACATTGCGTCGCGTCCACGCATCCGTTTGTGCGGGAGCATACCGCGGACCGTTCGTTTCAGGATCTGATCCGGTCTCGTCGGGAAGTACGGACCGCTTTCTGTTGATCCCCGGTCTACCTGCTCCTTATATTCCCTGTATGTGGTGGTCTTGCTCCCGGACACCACAGCGCGTTCGGCATTGGTGATCGCAATGGTCTCGCCGCTTAACAATCTTGAGGCGACGACGCTTGCGAGCCTGCCAAGAATCAACCCATCTGCATCGATAATTACTGTATTCATGAAATCACCTGATTATCCGCACATTTGATCCTGTGGGCGCTCTTTCCACCAGTTCCTCGATCGTGAGGCATTCCCCGCCAGCATCTGTGATCTTTGACCGTGCGCCATCGCTGAAATCGAAAGCGCCCACGACCACCGGATGGTTCAACTCGCCTGCGCCAAGCACCTTGCCGTGCACAACGATGGTCTCGCCGTCTGCAGTATGCCTGTTGATGCGGCTCACATTCACTGTTGCATAATTTCTCTTCGGACTCTGCATGCGCTTTGCGATCTCTCGCCAGATTGGGGCGTCGTTCTCGCGTGATCTGGATTTCAGATCCTCTACCAGGGATATAATCCGTGGATTTGTCTTTTTATAGTTTGTTTTGCTCATTCGCTTCCTCCAAGACTCACATATAATTCATGTTCGAACCGTTATGCCGGTTCATGCGCCGTTGGAATGAGATCATCTGTCATCATCTGTAGAAAAAGTTTGTGGAGGATCTGGGTTGTCAGGCGTCATGTGGCACAATCGGAAAATCCAGTAAAATCACCATATCTTTAAATTTTACCGCAGAGCACGCGGAGAAGTGCAGAGGATCGGATCAGTCTTGAAACTCTGCGCCCTCTGCACTTCTCCGCGGTGATAAAACACTTGGATTTTTGGTACGTAAAAGTCTCAAAAACAGTGGCGGTAGCCACGATTCTAAAAACCGCTTTTTCATCGCCAGTATACGCACTGCGAAAGCAGGTCATACGAGTTTAGACAGTGCCACGTCCTGCAAAGAATCTTGGAATGTCCGTGACAGCCCCACGACCGCCATGCTTAAGTATCATGGCAGTATTGATCATTGCATGGGGCGAGATCTGGTAGCAGATGGCAGTACCACTGCTGATCTGACTGCAGGCGAATCCGCCGACGTGGATGGTGCGACAAACGGCATGAAATCGCCCTGTATGGGCTCTGCACTCAAGTGCGGGGTTTGGTGACTGGATGCGTCAGAAAAACAATGAGATAGGATAGGTAACATAGATGATAGATATGTCGGGTTTTTACCAGGTGGTTCTGCCATATTCGGAAGTGATACTGGTATTGGTAGTCGCTTTCTTCGTAATTAGTCTAACTAAAAAACTTATTAGGAGATTCTTAAGCACTACCGGTCTGCCTCCGGATGTGCAGAACCTCTTGCGAAGAATCGTAGTGTATGGCCTATGGTTCGCTGTTCTGATGTATGCCATACATGAACTGAAATTAGAAGAGGTTTTCATGCCGCTTATGGGTGCATCAGTTTTGGTTGGGCTTGCGGTCGCCCTGGCAGTCAAGGATGCTTTAGGTGATGCGGTGGCAGGGATATTCCTCTTATTAGACCGGCACTTCAACATCGGAGAGGAAATTGAGACGATGAAATACAGAGGGGAGATTATTGATGTCACGCTCAGAAAAACGCGCTTGAAGATAGGCGATGGAACGATAGTTGTACTACCAAACGGAAAAATAGATTCTTCTGGGTGGGTGTTACATGAGAAAAAGGACGATACAAGTACGTAACGAATATGCGAGGTGGGAAAATAGAATTTCCTGATAAAAGAGAGAATGGCAATCTTTCCCGGATGCCTGCGTCCGGTCAAGCCAACATTTAAATCCCCAGAACCCACCAACAATCTCGATGAAGATATCGCTGCCCTACGGGAACGGAAGCGTCTCTGTCGAAGTGCCGGACAGGAACCTTGTAGGCATCATCGAGCCGCAGGAACTCCCCGCGGTCGAGGATGAGGAATCCGCGATCGTTGATGCGCTCACCCATCCGGTAGGGAGGCGGCTATCAGATCTCATACACGCAGGGGATCACGTTGTGATCATCGCAAACGACATCACCAGGATCACCCCGACAAAGAAACTCCTGCCGCCGCTCATCTCTCATCTCAACGACATGGGAATCCCTGATTCCGATATCGGGATCGTATTTGCGACCGGATCGCACAGAAAACATACCGAGACTGAACAGAGGCGGCTGGTCGGCGATGAGATCTACAGCCGCATATCGTGCATCGACCACGATCCGGACAACTGCAGACGCGTCCGGGTTACGAGCAGGGGGACGCCGGTTGAGATATTTGCGCCGGTTCTCGATGCGGATGCCGTGATATGCACAGGCAGCATCGAGTTTCATTACTACGCGGGATACTCAGGCGGGCTTAAGTCGCTGCTTCCCGGGGTCTCATCAATTGCAAGCATCGGGAAGAACCATGCGCTCATGATCCACCCTGACGCGGTATCAGGGAGAGCCGATAGCCCGGTGCGTCAGGATATCGAGGAAGGGGCTTCGCACCTATCAGAATTCATATTAAACGCGGTATTAAACAGCAGGAAGGAGATCGTCGCAGTTGTTTCTGGCGATCCTATAAAAGCGCATCGTGCAGGGGTTTCTTATGCGGACCAGATGTACCGGATCCAGGCAGAGACTGCCGATATTGTGATAACGTCTCCCGGCGGGATGCCAAAGGATATAAATCTGTATCAATCCCAGAAAGCACTTGAAAATGCGAAAAATGTAGTTAAGGATGGCGGGGCGATCATCCTTGTCGCTGAATGCGGAGAGGGTCTTGGCAATGACGTGTATGAGCGGTGGCTCGATATTCCGCGCGACGAGCTCCCCTCGAGATTGAAGGATCATTTTGAACTCGGCGGGCACAAAGCCGTGCTGACGTCGCAACTTTCCGGGCGAGTTGATCTCTACCT
>DASC01000133.1:0-874 GCA_002503595.1 Candidatus Methanogaster sp. UBA203
TCTGCAGAATTACCAGAGAGCCACATATTATTCGGTGAAAGCCAAGATTGTAGTGGATAAACAGGCAATTGCACGAGAACGTGAAAAACTGGGGCGATTTATTCTAGCAACCAATGATCTATGCCTTACGGCTGATGAGATCCTGTCATATTACAAGAGTCGGAGTACGGTCGAAGCGTGGGTTTCGTTTTTTGAAAGATAAGAGTTTTCATGTTTCAGAGGTGTATTTGAAGAAAGAAAGCAGAATCGAAGCATTGGCAATGATTATAGTACTGTGTCTGTTCATTTATTCAATTGCTCAGTGGATGCTTAGGCAGAGGTTGAAAGAGACGGGCAAATTTGTTAGAAACCAGGTGAAGAAACCTGTACAGAATCCTACTATAAGGTGGGTGTTTTCCTGTTCAGGGGGATCACAGAAGCAACAATTCGACTTGGCGGGGATTCTGTGAGGGAATTGGCGAACATGACTGAGGAGTTATGGGGTATTTTGAGCCTGATGGGGAAAGAATGCGAAAAGTATTATGTTTGAGGAACGACGTGTGGAATGTGAGTGGGAAGCAAAAAAAGATACATAAAACCCTCAACTGCGTCATATATTGCTCGCCCGGTCTTTAGAATAACTTTGTCAGATTCATAAATTGGTGATTCGAACTGCCTTTCAAATACCGGACCTAAAAGAATTTCAATCACATGGTATGCCGCTATAATAAGGATGAGCATAGAAATGAGCAGAAGGATGGCTTTCAACCAATCCTTCTTTTTATTCTTCACACCACCATCACGTAGTTCATTCGATCCCATTTTCCCAAGAAATCTTATCTCGTTCCATTGAATAACTTCGGCTCTCTGATAATTCTGCAGAGTGCATGCACTT
>DASC01000133.1:992-16383 GCA_002503595.1 Candidatus Methanogaster sp. UBA203
AAGTCTCCGGGGTTTTGGTCACCGCAACGCGAGATCAAAGACCCATAACTTACCCCTTCGCAACCCCGATCGGCACGACCTGCGCCACCCTGCATGCAACCCCTAACTGATGCACGACATCGACGACGTCAGCGCTTGACTTGTACACCGCGGGCGCCTCCTCTGCAAGCACGCTTGGATGCGTCGCTTTCACGGTGATTCCTTTCGCGAGAAGTTCCTTCTCGATCTGATCCCCTTTATACTTCCTTTTTGCCGCCTTCCTGCTCCCGACCCTACCTGCGCCGTGACATGCGCTCCCGAACGTGAGCTCCATCGCACGCTCCATGCCGCAGAGGATGTATGAAGGCGTGCCCATGCTTCCAGGGATCAGCACTGGCTGCCCGACGCTCCGGTACGCCTTCGGGACGTCAGGATGTCCGGCAGGAAACGCCCGGGTCGCACCCTTCCTGTGCACATACACCATCCTTGGCTTGCCATCGATCGTGTGCTCTTCGAGTTTTGCAACGTTGTGCGCCACATCATAGACGAGATCCATCTCGATGTCGCTTCCGAAGAACCGGTGAAACGTCTCCCGAACCCAGTGAGTGATCATCTGCCGGTTCGCCCATGCGTAGTTCGCGCCTGCGCACATCGCGGCGAAGTATTCCTGCCCCTCCTTGGACTGCACAGGCGCACATGCAAGCTGCCTGTCCACGAGTTCGATCCCGTACTTCCGCGCAGCCTTTTCGAGCACACGCAGGTGTTCTGTGCAGATCTGGTGCCCTGCGCCCCTTGAACCGCAGTGGATCATGATAGTAATGTCACCCTTGTGGATTCCAAACGCATCTGCAATGTCCTGATCATAGATTTCACAGACGCACTGCACCTCAAGAAAGTGGTTTCCGCTTCCGAGTGTTCCGAGTTGCGGTCGCCCCCGTTTCATCACCTTTTCACTCACCTTGAGTTCTTCTGGAAGTTCGATTCTCCCGTTCTCCTCGCAGTGCTCGAGATCCTCGCTGACGCCGTAGCCCTGCTCGACCGCCCATCCCGCGCCATTCTCGAATATGCTTCGCAACTCGGAATCCGACAGCTTCAGTTTGCTCTTTGCGCCAACGCCTGACGGGACGCTTCCGAAGAGCGTATCTACCAGCTCCCTGATCTTCGGGCGGACATCGTTTTCTGTCAGGTTTGTGCGGATGACGCGGACGCCGCAGTTGGACACCACAAACGAGTTTGCAACGAAGTTGTGATGCTCGTTCTGCACCATGAAATCGTACACGAAACCGTCGTATTCGATCTCTTCTATCGATCTTATCGAGTCCCAGACCATGCCGGAGGTTCCGATGGCAGATTCAGACAGGAACGCATCGAATGTCTGGAAACTCGTAGGCGCTCTGGGCCGGGAACTCCGCCCCTCGTAGAGAGATCGCTCGATAAATCTCTTGTTGACGTGGTCGGACTCAAGCTTCGAACATATCAGGGAGAGCGGCTCGCCCGATTCCTTCATCCGCTCTGCCTCTTGCGCCGCACGCTCACGCTCATCGATGATCTGCTCTTTCTTACGCAGATACATCACAGCAGCAGCCGCCAGATGCCGCCGTTTCTGGTTGTATTCGAATCCGACCATGCTCCACAACTTGATGAGATTGTCTGCTGTTCCACCGATCTGAAGTCTCAGGCGGTACGATACCTCGCCCTTCTTATTGGCATACTCCTTCCTTTTCCCGATACGGATCGAGTCTATGCCAAAGTCCGCAAGGAGCGCGGATATCTGGTCAAGAAACTCTTCTCCGTTCCGAATAATTCCCTCATGCTTGTTCATGGAGAGAACGGGTGCGTAAAAATTGTAGCCGTGCCCTGTCATGGTGGCTGGGGCTGAGAGTTCAGCACCGAAAAAGGATGATAGAAGTAGCCGTTTTTGCCAGAGCCGGAGAGCGAATATCCAATCCGGGAGCAGATACTCCTGCGTGGTTTTATTGCCAAGCGGCATGCCCATGCACGCCAGAAGTGCCGTGAGACTCGACGAAGTTACCTTGAAGGAGCGTTCCTCCCGTGAAAATACAACGTTCGAATACTGTGTCGCAATCTCGTGGTCGCGGGTTCTTGAATATATTCGTGAAGGCGTAAATCCCAATTTTTCGATGTCCAGCCGGAGATCTTCCAGATCATCGGGCATCCCGTAGAACCAGATCGTGCCCTTGTTCCCGGTGAAATACATAGTCCCGTCGCCGAGAAGGAAACCCACGATCTTTAAGAGATACGGGAGTTTGTCGCTGTCAGCAGTAAGTGGCAGAAGGTCGCGTTTTATAAGTTCCGAGACGGTCGGCTCCATATTCTTCCGGTTGATCGCAAGAGACCTGACATCCCCCACCCCGACTATCACATTCGAATCCGGCACCTCGTATTCGACCCCTTTGAACGGGAATATCGCAATCCTCTGCTCCTGCAAATCCTTCACGCGAACCATTCCGCCATCGGTGTAGAACGGATGCTCGGCAGACGCCTTGATCGATTCGCCAGACCCTGTTGTGAGGAGGTACATCTTTTCACGCGTCGGCAGTTCCATAAAGGCATCGATTCCGCTGTTTCTGGGCTTTGTTCCGAAGTTCATGCACTTGATGCGCTCGGAATTCCACCGGGCATCGAACTCGCTGATCGGAACCGTGTAGCCGTGCTCATGGAGCACCCCCGCGTCTTTAGAGAGGCAGTTAATATCAAATCCGACCCCGCCCGGGCTGATCACACCCTCCTCAGAATCGAATGCAGCAACACCTCCGATCGGAAATCCATATCCCGGGTGGGCATCCGGCATCGCCATCGAGTACTTCTGGATGCCGGGCAGGGTTGCGACGTTCGCGGTCTGATTCAGGGTCTCGCTCTCAAGCCCCTTGAGCAGAGTAGGGGACAGGAATAATCTGCCGGGCACCCGCATCTTCTCCATGTAATCGATCGGAATGTCCCAGATGTAATCCGTGACCCTGGTAAGTTTCGGCATTTTTCCCTTCTGTTGCATGATGAATCACTTCCTTATGTCAGAGTGCGTCGACCAGTTCCGACGTCTTATCAAACGGAGCGTCCATGACCGCAGTCCCGACAAGGATCGCATCAGCGCCTACCCGGATCAGCCGCACAGCATCCGCAGGACTCCGGGTCCCGCTTTCACTGATGATGATCCGATCGTCCGGTATCAACGGAACCAGATGCTCTGATGTTGATAAATCTACAGTCAAGGTATTTAAGTTTCTGTTGTTCACGCCTATGATCCTTGTTTCTGTGTTCAGTGCATCAGCAAGTTCGGCTCTGTCGCGTACCTCAACAAGCGGCTCTATTCCACGCGTAATAGAGAGATCGACAAACCGTTCGAGATCATTTCCGAGTATGCCAGCGATCAGTAGAATCAAATCACTCTCGGTCTCGTATATCTGTTTCTCATCGATTATGAAATCTTTTCTCAGGACCGGAATACTGACTGCTCTTCGAACCGCAGAAAGATTCTCCATGCTGCCGTTGAAGAACTCGGGCTCGGTCAGAACCGAGATCGCAACAGCACCTGCTGCCTCCATCTCCTGTGCAATCCTTGCAGCATCATCAGGAGTTATCTCGCGCTTACCTGTGGTTGGCGAGCCGGGTTTCACTTCCGCGATCACAGGGATCCGGTTCTCGCGCTTTCGCAGCCGTATCAGCGGTATAATGTCCCGGCGCTCGATCTTTTTCGGTGCGTCCGTGTCTGCGGCATGGAGATCCGCAACCCTGCGCCGGGTGGAGGTCAGTATCTCGTCGATGACTCTGTGCATGGTGGATTATGGGACGTGGAGGGGATATAATACTTGTCGATCATCGTTCTTTGGATTTTTGGGTACAATCGGAAAATCCAGTGAAATCGCTATATCCATAAATTTTACGTGCCAGTGCCACAATGGCAATGGGAACTCCTCTACGTCTCATCACACGCCTGTAAAACTTCCCGAGCATCGATCCCTTCGCCCTCGCTGCGGCATGCGCTACCTGAATCAAGATCCTCCTAAGATATCTGTTTCCAGTTTTGCCAATCCTGCCGTTTCTGACTTTTCCACCAGACGAATGAGAACTTGGTGCAAGTCCAGCCCACGAGGTGAGTTGATCTGCCGTTTCGAAGACGGATATGTCTCCGATCTCTGAGATGATATTCGAAGCTGCGCTCTGATCCGACACCAGGAACACCCATCAGTATCTTCAGTTCCTCTTCATGAAGGTTCTGGAGCATATCAGCGATTTCTGCATCGAGTTCGCTTATTTTAGCATTGATATCCTGAATCAAGTCGAGATGAGACTTGATAATCAGTATCGATGCGGTGTTGAGCGTTCCATGCAACAATCGCTCAATATCCTTTTTTTTATTGAGAATTCGCCTTTCGGTGATTCTTTCCATGATTTCCCAGATCTTATATCCGTTGACAAGATCATCTAGAATCTTAGTACCTGCTTTTCCAAATATATCAGAAAGACAGTACTTACTCAATATTGTGTGGATATCTACCTATAAAACCACGAGATTACACAAGATTAACACAGAAATCTTGTGGAAATCTGTGTAATCTTGTGGTTCCTACCACGGGGTATTGAACATGTTCGAAAGACACGTTCCAATCCTTATATTCATAATGTCAAGTGCTTATGGACAATATTCTTGCATTCGGTACGCATCTCAACAAGATTTACCCTTGCACGGAACAGATCCTTCAATTGCTGGATTTCCCAGTTTGGAACGTACGATGGAGTGATCATGGCATTTAAACAGAGCCTTGCTATCCGAACAGAGTCTCTTTTGTCAGTTTTTCTTCGCGCCTTCTTGAGATCGTGGATTTCTCTTGCATTTGCAACGATCATCTCGAAACGGTCATGTAATGACCAGTATACGATCCTCCAGTATATCCCTGTGCTTTCCATGGCAACACGCTCGACACCATGCTCTCCGAGCCAATCTCGCAATGGGGAGTCCGGGTCCATCTGTCGAAAATCTTTCGATTATCGGATCTGTGACGCCCTTGATCATGATTGCAGCCATAACAAAGCGTTTGTGGACGTCGAGACCGCAAACCTTATCTGCTTTCTGGTTCATTCGATTACCTCCTGCAATGCTTGAAATCCCGCTTCCAATGAAATTCGAAATTTCACTTTGGTACTCGTGGTTTAAATCACAACAGTATACTCGAATGGGCGGGCAACCAGTTTAGACAACGGGATCTATGTCCCAAAAAATGGCCGGCCTTGTATCAAGCATTGCAGAATACTAATGGCGGCGACTCGAGTAGATGGTTTTTCATCGCCAGTATACGCACTGCGAAAGCAGGTCATACGAGTTTAGACAGTGCCATAAAACACTATCGTAAGACTTCATTGTACAGGCACTACCTGACTCGGAACATACCAGAATCAAACAGAGAATTTAACCGCAGAGGGCGCGAGAGTTTGCGGAGAAGGACAAAAAAAAGCTCTGCGCCCTCCGCGTGCTCTGCGGTTATTTTTCTTGCCAGAAAACATAGAATCGCAATCAGGGGATCAATCGATACACCTGAGTAGTTACGAATAGTTAATGAAAATAAAAGAACCTGATCCAGACGCAAGAGGGCAGAAACGCCGAATACAATCTGGCGCGCGGAAGATCCCGGGTTGGGCCATGTAACCACACATCTAACCGGGCTTGTCAGGGCTTACGGCGCGCCTGTCCCGGGGGATCGGATGCTGCCTGTAACCTTGAATAGGGGCATGGACTCGGCGGGAATTGAACCCGCGGCCTTTACGTTGCGAACGTAACGATCTACCCCTGATCTACGAGCCCATAATCCTCAAATAACAATCATAACAGTCTGCCGATCTCTGCTACCTGCACGCTTTCGACATCCGGAACCTCTGCAAACGCATTCTCGACCGAGTCGGTTCCACCCTCGACATCACCGACGATAACGGTTGCCATCAATGCAACAAGCCCGAATGCGATCGGCTCTTCAGCAATCCCTTTGAGGTCGACCCCTGCTGGTACCGCCACCGCGAGATTCTCTTTCAGTTTTTCGAGGTCAACATCCACGCCATTTGGCATGATCTTGATTACTGCTACTACTTCACCCATCTTCTCACCTCACGGTCCTGTAAATCCACATTGTGGGCAGGTGTACGGATTGCTCTGCTTCCGGCAGGAAGCGCATCTGCCGAGGATCGTTTCGCAGGTCGGGCACTGGAACTGGACGTACCCGGGATCAACCAGATGTGCACCGCATGATGTGCAGTATTTTTCAGTGATTGTCTTTGCCATTGGTAACCAGTTTTGCGAGAGCATCATTTAAGCATTGTGATGGATGAGGCTGTCACGTTACGCGTGTCTGGATCGTGGACGGCGCGGACTCGTGCTCGCGCAGATGCGCTACCGCAGCCAAAGTTGCGACCCTTCCCTGTGGCGTCCGCTTGACAAACCCGATCTGTATCAGATACGGCTCTACAACGTCCTCTATCGTCCGCACCTCCTCGCCAACAGCGATTGCGATATTCTTGACGCCGACAGGTCCGCAATCGAAATCATCGATGATCATGGCAAGAATCGTCCGGTCAAGCTCATCCAGTCCCTTCTCATCGATCTTGAGCATCGAGAGTGCGGAATCGACGACTGCCTCTGTGATCACACCATCTGCCATCACCTGCGCATAATCACGGACACGGCGGAGAATCCGGTTCGCAATCCGCGGAGTGCCTCTCGACCGGTTCGCAATCTCTCTCGCGCCGTTCTGCTCGATCTTGATTCCAAACACCCCCGAAGATCTTAGAACGATCTCTGTCAGCGTATCAGGCGGATAGAAGTTCAGCCGGTTGACGACACCGAAACGATCCCTGAGAGGGGAACTGATAAGTCCTGTTCTCGTAGTTGCGCCGATGAGCGTGAATGGCGAGAGGTTCAGGCGGACAGAGCGTGCACTTGCACCCTCGCCAATCATCACATCGATCGCAAAGTCCTCCATCGCCGAATACAGGGTCTCTTCCACGATCTGGTTTAGTCGGTGTATCTCATCGATGAATAAAACATCCTTCGCGCCTAAATTCGTGAGAATTGAGGCAAGATCGCCTGGTCGCTCAAGAACCGGTCCCGTCGTCGCTCGAATCGCAACTCCGAGTTCGGAAGCGACGATGTGCGCAAGCGTCGTCTTCCCAAGCCCCGGAGGACCTGAGAATAGGATATGGTCGAGAGGTTCCCCGCGCTGTTTCGCAGCCGTTATAAAGATCTGCAACTGTCTTTTTAGTTCAGTCTGCCCTACGAACTCATCGAACGTATCCGGTCGAATCTGTGGATCGGATATCCTCTCTTTCTCTGTTTTTTCCGGCGAAAGGATTTTTTCTGGCATGGTCAGTGGCTCCGGGGTCTGCGGCAGAATCATATTACCCCGGTTATATCTTATCTGTTTTAACTTAAAGAATGAGGTGTAGGGGGCGCAGAAATCCTCGCATTTTTAATGTGTGGATGAATGCACCCCACACATCCTTTAACGAAACGTTTAAGTATCGTTAAAATAGATAGTAACATGATGCTGATAGCATACAAATACCGGATGTATCCGGATGAGGAGCAAAGAGAAATGTTTCTCAAACATATTGGAGCGTGCCGCTTTGTATACAACCTATCGCTTGAACAGAAGATCAAAACATACGAGACTGATAAAAACACCTTACCATGCTACGATCTAAATGCTATGCTGCCAGACCTAAAAAAAGAGTTTGAATGGCTCAAAGAAGTCAATTCACAGTCGTTACAACAAACAAATAGAAATCTCGATTCGGCATTCAAACGGTTTTTCAGAGAAAAGAAAGGGTTTCCAAAGTTCAAGTCAAGAAAGAAACCCTTACAAACATTCAGTATACCACAAAACTATATAGTAGATTTTGATAACAACCGGGTAAAACTCCCTAAAATCGGGTGGATCAAAACAAAGTTGAGTAAGACGTTTGAAGGAATCTCAAAGACTGCAACAGTCTCAATGACTGCAACTGGTAAGTTTTTCATAAGCATACTGGTGGAAGATGGTAAAGAAACACCAGAAAAAGAATCATTCGGATATGACAGCACCATAGGACTTGATGTAGGTATAACAGACTTTGTAACAATGTCAGACGGTACTAAAACCGACAATCCCAAGTTTTTGAGAGCTTCTATCGGGCGGTTGAAGGTACTACAAAGAAGAGTAAGCCGGAAAAAGAAGGGATCGAAAAACCGAGACAAGGCAAAGTATCAGGTAGCAAAGCAACACGAAAAGATCATGAACCAGCGCAAAGACTTTCTACATAAAGTATCAAGTAAAATAGTAAGCGAGAACCAAGCAATTGCTATAGGAACTCTCAACGTGACTGGTATGATGAAAAACCATTGCCTTGCGCAAGCGATTGGTGATGTGTCGTGGAGTGAGTTTTTCAGACAACTCGAATATAAGTGTGAGTGGTATGGAAAAACTCTGTTGAGGATCGGGCGGTTTGAACCATCCTCAAAGATATGCAGCGTTTGTGGATCGACCAATAACGATCTAAAACTCTCGGATCGAGAATGGACTTGCGCAGGATGTGGCACACTCCATGATCGAGATGTAAACGCAAGCATCAATATCAAAAAATTCGCCCTTCAGGATCAAAACCTGATTGGTGTGATAGCACCGGTGGACAGCCGGGGTGAGCCTGGTGGAGATGTCATCGATGGATGAATCAATGAATCAGGAAGGATTCCTCGCTCTTCAGAGCGGGGGGGATGTCAAATATCCGATTCGTGACGCAGTCGCGCAGGTAAATCATTAAATGTCGCACAGCATAACCATCATCATGTATCTGCATCCGAATCTTGCGTGGGCGATCACCGGTGCCGGACACCATCTGATAGAGAGCTTTGATGCGTTTAAAAGAGTGAAAGAGGAGAACCCGGAGATCCGGATCACCATCTTTGCATCGCAATCAGCAGAAGAGGTTCTGCGGATGTACGGATTGTTCGATGAACTTGCGACCATCGCGGGCGGGGATTATCTCGAAGAGGTTTTTTTAGAGAGCGAACAGGGCAGGAGTTCTCCAAAGGTTGGCAGATTTCTCTTGAATAAGTACGATGCCCTCTTTGTCACGCCAGCGACCTCAAACACCGTTGCAAAGATCGTGCACGGCATAGCAGACTCGCTGCCAACGAATGCGGTTGCGCAGGCGGTAAAAGGCGACGTTCCGGTCTATATCGTGCCTGTGGACATCGAGGGCACGATCCGGTCGAAGATGCCGTATACGATCGACCGCGAGGTATGTGCCAGGCACCATTGCGATATCTGCACCCCTGAGGTTGTGTGCCCCAACCGCGCGATCGATTCACAGATCGATCTCTTGAAGTGTGATGGCTGCGGCGTGTGCGCTCCTGCCTGTCCGCACGGCGCAATCCGCGGCGGATACGCTGAACTCAAGGTGCGGGATGTTGATATGCGAAACACGGCAGAACTTGCAGAGATGGAGGGAATCGAGGTGCTCAGGAATCCGGTGGATGTGGTTTCCGTCGTTTCCGGCATGTAAACCGGAAAACGAATATACTCGAGTAACGTGTGGCAAACAGATAACCCACAATCTGTGTAATCTGTGTAAATCAGTGGCTGACAAGAGTTTTTAGCCACTGACTGCGACAGCAGCGGCGAAGCCATTAACACGGATTTCGCTGATTTTATCCACAAGTTCTTGAGCATGTACTGGAAAACTACTTGACACGGTTCAGGATGAATTTGTAACGCTGAAAAAGATTTTTATCCGATCGGACACCAGAATCAACGATAGAATGCCGGACCAGATGCTCGATTTATACCACCTTCTGCTCGCAGAATTCGGACCCCAGTACTGGTGGCCCGCGGAAACCGAGTTCGAGGTGATCGTGGGCGCGCTGCTGACCCAGCAGACCCGGTGGGAGAGTGTTGAGCAAGCGATTGCGAACCTGAAGGATCGGTCGCTGCTGACGCCAGCGGCTCTCGCAGACGCTGATCAGGGCACAATCGAGGAGTGTATCCGGTGTACCGGATTTTACAGGCAGAAGGCAGAGCGGTTGCGATTGTTATCGCAGTATTTTGATCATAACGGGATAACCGGAATCCTTGAAATGCCGGTCGATGAACTCAGGAGAGAACTTCTCTCACTGAAAGGGGTCGGACCCGAGACCGCTGACAGCATCATCCTGTATGCTGCGCACAAGCCAATCTTTGTGATCGATGCATACACAAAAAGGATCTGCGAGTGCATCGGAGTTACAGGTGGATACGAGACACTGCAGAGACACTTCGAGGACTCGCTACCACGGGACACGCATCTCTACCAGGAGTTTCATGCACTGATCGTTCTGTACGGAAAACAGTACTGCACAAGGAAGCGGTGCGACGAGTGCATCATCGCGAGAGTATAGCAGTACGCCCGCGTACATCTTCGACATTAAATCCGGTTCTCGATGCAACCTCGCTGGCAGTCTCGGTTGCGCTTGCCGGAGCGTTCCGAAGGATCCTTATCTTGATCTCATTCTTCCCCTTCATCTGCTCCCTGATCTCGCTTACGACCTGGTCTGTAACCCCACTTTTCCCGATGTTGATGAGCGGTTTCATGGTCAATGGTTTCACGTCTTTATTCATATCAATTTCCCGATCTTTTCGGCGGCTTTCACCATCTCAACGAGAACCAGGCCAAGTCCTGCTTCCGGTGCGGTCATCACCACAAGGAGCGCCTTTGGACCTGCGCCCATGCATATCAACTTCCCGCCGTCGGATTCCACGATCACACGGTTCGGTATGCCCTTATCGAGTTCGGTTGCCGCGGTCTCTGCTGCACCGAGCATCGTTGCTGACATCGCGACAAACGTCTCCGGATCTCCCATGTTGTGCATATCCGCGTTCATGAGAAGACCGTCCCTCGTTGCCACCGCGCTCGCCTCGACATCACCAATCTTCCCGAGATCGGCGAGCACTTTCCCAAGCATCTCCGATGTCGATGATGCCGACATTTTACCCCACCTCCATAACCATATCGATCAACGTCTCGAATGCCTCAAAGACGCCCTCGCCAGTGGTTGCGACCGCTGGCATGACCGGAATGGTCTCTGGCATATCGAGCTGCCCCAGGATATCTTCCGGCGTAAGCGCGCCATCACAGTCCTGCTTGTTTGCGACGATCACAACCGGCAGCCCAAACGACCTGGTGATCTCGAGCATCTGCCTGCCGCGTGCGAAGTCCTCGGCTCTGGTCGAGTCCAGAACAAGGAAGACGCCCATCGCCTCTCCGCTGATCAGTTTTATGATCGGATCGAACCGCGCCTGGCCTGGAGTTCCGAAGATATCGGCAGCAAATCCTTTGTGATCCACATGTCCGTGATCTAGCGCTATGGTTGTGCCGAGCCGATCCACAGATACCGCTCTGGTCGAGAGCGCATGCACAAACGTGGATTTGCCCGCGTCAAACGGTCCTGTGACCAGAATCTTTGGGATGTACGCACGTACGCCGCCCGGCTTTAAAACCTTGAATAATACGCACTTCCGGACTGCATCGGTCCAGTTCGCCTTCAACACTCCAAAATACTGCCCAAAAATAACGTTTCCCGCAATCCCGCCAACAAAAATGGTAGAATCACAAACATCTTCCTTTATGGATAGTAACGTGTCATCTGAATATGGCCATGCCGTAAAATTGTAGATCATCGCATGGTCATAGAGCATTGCATACTGGTTCCACTCCTCAATGGCATCGAGTGTTTCTGACTCTCCGCACAGGTCCATAATCGTCGAGAGCGATTCGAATACGATAACGCCAGGTTCACGCAGGTCCTCCATCGCATTCTTGACGCACTGTGTCAGACTTCTGGTATCTTCGGGGTCAGCCACGACATACCGTTCATGCGAATCCGCGCCGATTAATCCGGAGAACGCATCGATGATGGCGAATCGATCTCCGTACTCGTCGGTATCCCATCCAAACTCGCTGAACTGTTCCCTGATCCTGTGCGGCTCGGTACTCGATGCGACGTAAACACCACTCATTCCGTTTGATATGCTATGGCACAGGCTTTGCATCCCGAATACGGTTCCCTCAACTCCGGGATACGCATAATACACAAGCGTTTTCCCTATAGGGACTCCACCATTCAGGTAATCGTCCAGTTTTGGTATTCCAGTCTCTATCATCTATGCTAACCCCGCAGCACAATATTCGCGCCATCGATCTCATAGTCAAACCATGGCGTTGGTTTTGGAGTAAACCCGACAGCCCGTATCTGATAACCCTCCTCACTCTCCCTGATCTCGATCATGCCATCGAACAACTGTTTCAGCGTCACGATGGTCTTCTCATCATGCATCCCCTCCTCGATCACGTATATGCCAAGCGCATTTGCTGCCTTTATGCGACCTGTGAAGACATGCAGGAACCGGAACACAGTCTGGAGGTTGGAATACATCAGGATCGTAGATAGCGAATTGATGCACAACCTTGTCTCCCGCAGATGCATCTCCATCCAGAAGTGCTCAAAGAACTGGCTGATCTTGACGCCGATGCCGGTGAGATCGACCGGACTTGACGCCATCTTGATATTATCGGTATCGGGTGCGCCAAATCCAAGAGTACGCGTGACACAGTCCACAATCCCGATACGGTCCATCGGGATGTCCAGATTGTAACGTTCGAACCACTCGAGCACGTTGTTTCCCGGCTCGCGCGTCGAAACGATCACGGCAGCATTGGCATCGAGTAACCCCTGATATGCGATGATATTTGCGATATCGTCCTTCCCGCTAATGGGAGGTCCGATCATCATAATATTTGTACCGCTCTTTATGTCCCCTATCAATTCGTCCAGTCTGGAAATCCCGAGCTTGTATGTCATATTAAACTGCACCTAATTCTTAACGTGTTCAATTCATTGTATGTTTTCATATAAAAATACATCTGTGCGCGGGAGTTGTAAAGTTACCCGGGTGTTGACAGAGTTCCAATTAGAATTTTGACCCGATCCGGGACTTACTGAGACTAAATAGTAGATTTAACCACAGAAATCGCAGATTAACACAGATCGAGAGTTATCTGTTTAGCACACGATTTATGGCGCTTTGGTAATTCGCGTTGTCTGGCATCATGACGAATCGGGCAATGCGACAGTTCGGGTTCCTATGAAACAAGCGAGTGCTTCAGATCCACAAACTCACTCTCGACCTTGATCCCGTGCTTGATGACGTCCTCTGCCTTGCCAACGATCCGCTGAACCGTGCTGACCGGAATATCACGCCCGCCAAGCCCGATCACGAATCCGATCACAGGAACGCGGATGTCACTGTTGTAGAGGGCTGCCTTGATCTCGGTGCATACCGCGCCCTCTCCTGTGCCAAGCGAGATATTCTTGTCAAGCACGCAGACAACCTTTGCGCCGGAGGTCACCTCAGCGATCGCATCAGCAGGAAACGGTCTGAACGCACGGATTTTTAAGAGTCCGACAGAGGCGCCCTTGCTGCGCAGGTCATCGACCACATCACGGAGCGTCCCGACAAGCGAACCCACCGCCACGAGGATGATCTCTGCGTCGTCGGTATGATACGTATCGATCAGGTCTCCGTAATACCTTCCAAAAGCTGATTCAAAACTGCGAGCCGCATCCTGTATCTTCGATCTCGACCGCTCCATCGCCTGCTCGACAAGATACCTGAAATCCATGTAGTACTCAGGGTCCACGAACATGCCAAACGATTTCGGATTGTCAGGATCGAGAACGCTCACCGGCTCAAACGGTGGGAGGTACTCATCCACGGCTTTCTGGTCGAGGAGGTCTACGGGTTCGAATACGTGCGAGAGTATGAATCCGTCCATGCAGACCATGACCGGAAGCGAGACCTCAGGATCCTCTGCGATCAGGTACGCCTGCACGGTCGTATCAACGAGTTCCTGCACATCCTCGACATACAACTGGATCCATCCGGAATCCCGCTCTGCCATACTGTCCTGGTGGTCGTTCCAGATGTTGATCGGCGCCGACATCGACCGGTTCACGATCGTCATCACGGCTGGAAGCCTCATGCCTGCCACATTGAAGAGTACCTCGTGCATCAGCGCAAGTCCCTGCGACGTGGTTGCCGAGTATGTCCGTGCGCCGCTTGCGCTCGCCCCGACGAGTGCGGAGAGTGCGGAGAACTCGGATTCGACATTGATGTATCTGGAATTGATTGCGCCATCGGCAACGAACTGCGAGAGATCCTCAACGACATGGGTCTGCGGCGTGATCGGGTACGCGGATATCACATCGGGTCTGCACATCGCAACCGCATGGGCAACCGCGTACGATCCCTCGACGACCTGCCTTCCGCTTTTTAGTTTTCCACTCATTTCTCCTCCAGAATCATCTCTATGGCATCTTTCGGGCATTCGTGAGCGCATATTCCGCAGCCCTTGCAGTAATCGTAATCAGCGATGAATGTATCCGAATCGGCTCTCTTATGCACCACGCCTTCGGGACAGAATGTCTCGCAGGTGCCGCATCCGTTGCAGAGTTCCGCACTAAATACCGGTATAAAAATCCGCCAGCTGCCGGTCTTGTTCGCAAGACTGGATGCGGGCTCCCCGATCGGTGCGTGCGGAATCATGGTCCCACCACCATGTCGTACGCGCTCTGTACCGCGTCCGCGTTCTTCTCTCCGACCTTTCCCGGAAATCTGTCACGTACCGCATTCTTAATCGACTCTGCGGTGACCTCTCCACTTGCTCCTGCAAACGCGCCGAGCATCACGGTATTCATGATCGGCTTTCCGATGATATCAAGCGCTATCCTGGTTGCATCGATCGTCCTGACCGCGGCTTTTGTCTTGAGGGGGAGGTCCTCCGGGTTATGCTCGGTATTGATGATGATCATGCCGTCTGCCTTCAGTCCGCGGGCAACATCGACCGCTTCAATGAGCGTTGCGTCCTGCACGATCACATAATCGGGCTCGTAGACCTGACTGCGCAGTCTGATCGTTTTATCGGAGAGGCGGACGAACGCCATCACAGGCGCGCCCCTCCGCTCCACGCCGAATGACGGAAATGCCTGACTGTACATACCGTCCTCGAAAGCCGCTATCGCAAGCAGTTCGGCAGCAGTGACCGAGCCCTGCCCGCCGCGACCGTGAATTCGGATTTCTTTCATGACTTGTTACGTGATTGTGGTGGTGCATAAGTTTATCGTTGACCTTGGTGTTGCGTTATGGGGTGACCAGTTTTAATTCATGTATTCTGGTTCTTGATTTTTTATATTGGATGCCACTCACCCCACCACCCACGCCGCAACAAAGACCGCCACGATCCCGACAATATCCCCGATCGAGGTGATGAGCGGGATCACGACATCATCGGGATCGAGTCCGTGCTTGTGCGATACGAATGCGATGCCGACGGTTGC
>DASC01000133.1:16491-17280 GCA_002503595.1 Candidatus Methanogaster sp. UBA203
AAGATGTTGTTTCTGACCACCACACCCCCGACCGGCTCGACAAGACCGAGATGAAGTGCAGACGAGAGTCTTGCGCCAAGAATGCTGCCTGTATCGCCGCCAACCTTGATAAGCGGCGGGATCAGGATCAGAAGCACGGGAAAAGTGAGGAGCAGGTCCTGCCCGGCATGGAGCAGTTGACCTGCTGTGGTACTGATGATTGCTGCAACGAGAAGAACAGGGGTGCCCCGCTTCACGATTCCTGTCACGGTGTAATATGCCATATCCAGATCACCGCCTCTGCAGCACAGAAGACCATAAGCATCGTGATGACATCGCCGAGCGTGCCGAGCGCAGGCGTAGTGACGTTATCCGGATCGATGCCATGCCTGAATGCGCCGATTGTTATAACAACCGCAATCACAGCAAGAATCAAGCCGGACGACACCCCTGCAAAGACCGCGATCGAGACGAGCACAACCACCCCGACACTTTCCATACCGAGCGCAACCGTGAATAGATGGGCAAGTATTCCGAGCACAACCGACATGATCAGGCTGAGTGTCAGCGAACCTGCCACGTTGTTTATGAGTTCCGGGTTCCGTTCGATCCTGCTGACCAATCCGAGATGTATCGCACTTCCGAGACGGGATCCGAGCGTGCACGAGATGTTGCCGCGCATCCCGAGTATCGCAGGCACGAGCACCAGCAACCCCGGGATCGTCTCGATCATATCGACCATCCGGACCAGTATGATGCCGGCAAAGACCCCTCCGATGGTGCAGACGAGTTCGAAAGGCAGCGCCTCAC
>DASC01000004.1 GCA_002503595.1 Candidatus Methanogaster sp. UBA203
TGATTCCAGATACTCATATTACGAAGTCAAATCGTCTTATGGCGGAATAGAGCAAAAGTGGGCACTGATCCAATCGGAAGAGATGAAAAAACGGAAAGAAAAGACATTCGATAAGAATATCGAAAAGGATCTGAAGGCTGCGCAGAGAGCTATTAATAAATTGAAAAAGATGGAGTATGCTTGCTATGGAGATGCGAAGAGGGGTGCAAATGGAACATGTTCAATACCCCGTGGTAGAAACCACAAGATTTCTGTGTTAATCTTGTGTAATCTCGTGGTTTTATATGCGGATATCCGCACAATACTCGAGTAGGTACCCAATTCCTATGACAATCCTCACAGACCACCCAGATCCCGCTTCAACACAGCAATCCACCACCATCTCGCCATATCAACAAGATCCTTGCTAAACTGCCCCGATACCCGGTAGATCCCTTTCTTGTTCGTGATCATCCCGGAACCGAGCAGTTTGTTCCGCATGGCATAAAACGATGATCTGCTGACCCCTAACTCGCAGAGCAGTTCTGCCCACTCGTTCGTCCGTATCGGATTTCCGGATGCCTCCCGTTCGAGGATCATCTCAAGGAATCTCTGCCCCCTGATAGCGGTGCGCTCGTCCTGGAAGAGACGGCGCATCAGTTCATAGAACGGATCGCGGGATGCGGTGACCCTCGCGTTTGCGTCCGATCTGATGATAAAACTGGTCGAGGTGCGCGGAGCATCCTTCACCAGTGTCATGTCGCATTCTGGGTTTTTGCGTCTACAGATCTTCGCAGCACCGATCTCACAAGATCGACATACTCATCACGCAGCGTGTAGACGATGTGCGTCTTGTATGACTGCTTCTGCGCATGGAGAATACCTAGTTTGGATTGGATATATCCAACCATCGATGCAACGGTCTTGTGGGTGACCTTGAATTTCTTGGAGAGGGCGTCATGTAGAAGATCTACGGTTATCCGTTTGACCTTCAGTATGGTTTCCATAACGGCATACCGAATCCCATCGGCGTCCAGCTCAAGATACCGCTCCAGTCTCCTCTTGATTTTTGTTCGGAATGAACTCATGCATAGAACCCCATAAATTATATCTCAAATATATGGTATATATCTTTCTCACAGTTGAGCAAATCTCGCTGCTTCGCCAAGTTCCTCCTCGATCCTTAGGAGTTGGTTGTACTTGGAGGTGCGCTCTGATCTGGCAGGTGCTCCGGTCTTTAAGAGATCCGCGCCGATCGCAACAGCGACATCAGCGATCATCGAGTCGCAGGTCTCGGCAGACCGGTGGCTCACCACGACCCGGTATCCATTCCTGTGCGCCAGATTTGCAGCATCAAACGCCTCTGATA
The DNA here is from genome assembly GCA_002503595.1 of Candidatus Methanogaster sp. UBA203. Taxonomy (GTDB): domain Archaea; phylum Halobacteriota; class Methanosarcinia; order Methanosarcinales; family Methanogasteraceae; genus Methanogaster_A. The sequence goes on from DASC01000004.1 coordinate 1,349, forward strand.
CCGTTCCTATCTGGTTTAACTTCAGTAGCAGCGCATTCGCGGCTTCCGTATCGATCCCGCGCTGCAACCGCTCGATGTTGGTCACGAAGAGGTCATCACCGATGATGACCCTGTCCGTTTCCGCGGTCAGTAGGGCGAAGTCCTCGAACGCCTCCTCGTGGAACGGATCCTCAAGTAAGAAGATCGGATACGTCTTTAAGAGGTCAAGATAGTAATCGACCATCTCGCCGCCGTCGAGTTCGGTACCGTCGATCCGGTAGTTCCCGTCTTTGAAGAACTCGGATGCAGCGGCATCGATTCCGAGTGTGACCTCTGCTGTGGTGTAGCCTGCCTCTTCGATAGCGGCAGCGACCGCATCGAGCGCCTGACCGGTGTGATCCATCGGCGGCGCATATCCACCCTCGTCGCCGACATTGCCTGCGCCTGATCCGTACTTCGCAGTCAGGATGCCTTTGAGTTCGTGATAGACCTCTGCCCCCGTCCGTATTGCTTCCGCGCACGTTGATGCGCCTTTCGGCTGGATCATGAACTCCTGGATCGCAAGGTCGTTTCCGGCATGTTCGCCCCCGTTTAAGACGTTCATAGTCGGGCAGGGCAGCACACACGCCCGGATGCCTCCCAGATACGCATACAATGGCAGACCCGCGGAATCCGCGGCAGTCTTTGCAGCAGCCATCGAGACGCCGAGTATGGCATTCGCGCCAAGCTTCGATTTGTTCGGCGTGCCATCGAGATCGATCATCGTCTGATCGATCGCGCGCTGGTTTCGCACGTCCATGCCGATGATCTCGTTTCTGAGTGCGGTATTCACGTTCTGGACAGCCTTCAAAACGCCCTTCCCGTGATACCGATCACCGCCGTCCCTGAGTTCGAGCGCCTCGTTTGTGCCTGTCGACGCGCCCGAAGGCACGCCAGCGCGCCCAAATCCGCTTGGCGTCTCAAGGTCAACCTCGATTGTAGGATTCCCGCGTGAATCCAGTATCTCTCTTGCGTGAATGTATTCGATTGTGTATGGCAAGAATACCACCGTTTCCACGATTGTATTTCGAGTATTTTAGGTTTCTGGTATTTAATGGTGACGGACTGTGAGATGAGACTTTTCATTATTTTCTGGAAACGCCGGATTGTCTCTGGTAAGCACAACTATCAAAAATGGAGTGCTATTGAGCTACAAATCCGTTGACCTCATTAATCCGTGTAATCAGCGTTCATCCGTGGATGATAAAAATTTTAGCCACAGATTTACACAGATTTCACTAATTACGCCTATCTAATCGTACTTGCATTTGCCGGGTTGGTGGCATGTTTTTCAAACGACCAGAACAAATTAAAAAGACCCGTGAGATCGACACATTCTTATTGCATGACATTCACCCAATAATAAAATACAAACAGGAGAGATAGTTAGAAATGGACAACATATTATATCTTGCGCCCGTGGCAGGCATTATCAGTCTGGTGTTTGCGGGCGTGTTTGCGTATCTCGTTTTGAAACAACCAACGGGTACAAAAGAGATGCAGGAGATCGCATCGGCGATACAGGAGGGTGCGATGGCGTATCTGAACCGCCAGTATAAAACGGTTGCAATCGTTGCGATCATACTTGCTGCTGCAATGTGGACGTTGCTTGGCGATAATGCTCTGCGAATCTTTTTGAATCAGGGCACCCCTGCCGCAATAGATGAGTTGCTTGGTGGCGAAGGGTCAAAGATCGCTTTCGGGTTCCTTGTCGGCGCAGCAGCGTCCGCGCTGGCAGGATATGTCGGCATGAACGTCTCGGTTCGCGCGAATGTGAGAACCGCAAACGCTGCAAAGGGCGGTCTTGAAAAGGCACTGTCCATTGCGTTTCGGGGCGGCGCGGTGACAGGACTTGCCGTGGTCGGTCTTGCACTGCTCGGCACAAGCGGGTTTTACATACTGTACGGAGGGGTGCCGGCAAACGTAGATCTGATCGTCGGCTTTGCCTTTGGTGCGAGTCTGATCAGCCTCTTTGCGAGGGTCGGAGGCGGGATCTACACGAAAGCCGCTGATGTCGGCGCGGATCTCGTCGGCAAGGTGGAGGCGGGAATTCCGGAGGATGACCCCAGGAACGCGGCTGTGATTGCGGATCTCGTCGGAGATAACGTCGGGGACTGCGCGGGCATGGGCGCGGATCTCTTCGAGACGTATGTGGTCACGTCGCTTGCTGCGATGCTGCTTGGAGCGATTGTGGTCGCACAATATCCAAATGCTGTCACGTATCCGCTGATTCTCGGATCGGTCGCGATTCTCGCATCGATAATTGCAATATTCTTCGTCAGGCTCGACAAGAGCAGAAATATCATGCGCGCCCTTTACAAGGGTGTGGCGGCAGCGGCATTGATCTGTCTGGTAGCGTTCTATTTTGTAACCGACTGGATGATGGGCGACATCAGATTCTGGTATGCGTCGATCGTCGGGATCGTAATCATGGTGCTGATCGTGATCATCACCGAGTATTACACAGCACTCAACTTCAGACCTGTTAAGGCAGTAGCACGCGCAGCCGAGACCGGTGCAGGCACAAATATTATCTCAGGTCTCGCTATTGGTCTCGAAAGCACAGCGATGCCTGTTATCGTGATTTGCGCAGGCATATTGGCATCATTTGCCGTGGTTGGCGGACTTGTAGATCCTGCGATCGGCGTGTACGGCATTGCGATAGCTGCGGCTGCGATGCTCTCCACGACCGGGATCATCGTGGCTCTTGATTCGTACGGACCGATCACTGACAACGCAGGAGGCATCGCAGAGATGGCTTCGCTTCCAGCGAGTACCAGGGACGTGACCGATAAACTCGATGCAGTCGGAAACACCACGAAAGCGGTGACGAAAGGATATGCGATCGGATCAGCTGCTCTTGGCGCGCTGGCACTCTTTGCGGATTACAGGCACAAGGTAGGGCTTGATATCGGCGAACTCGGCCTTGATAATCCGGTGGTACTGGTCGGGCTCTTCATCGGAGGACTCCTTCCGTTCCTGTTCAGCGCAGTTACGATGAATGCGGTAGGGAAAGCCGCTTTTAAGATTGTAGAAGAGGTAAGAAGGCAGTTTCGGGAGATCCCCGGAATCATGGAAGGGACGACGAAGCCGGAGTATGGAAAAGCGGTCGATATCGTGACAAAAGCAGCGATCAGGTCGATGGTGATCCCCGGCATCCTCGCAATCGGTGTTCCATTAATCGTCGGGATCTTGCTCGGCAAGGTTGCGCTCGGCGGGTTTCTGATCGGGATCATCGTTGTCGGGCTTTTGATGGCGCTATTTATGGCAAACAGCGGCGCTGCATGGGACAACGCCAAGAAGCTCATTGAGGACGGCGCGCACGGCGGAAAGGGGTCTGAGGCACATAAGGCAGCGGTCGTCGGCGATACGGTCGGCGATCCGTTCAAGGACACGTCAGGACCTGCGCTAAATCCGCTCATCAAGGTGGTCAACATCATCGCGATACTCTTCGCGGCTATGTTCGGCACCGGACTTCTGTTCGGAGGATGAATCCTCTGAACAGTTTCTTTTTTTCTGGACGGGGGATCGTGTCGTGAACCTTGGAAGAATCTGCTTACAACTTTGCCACATCATTAGACCATTTGGATTTATAACCTCTATCCGAGTCCCCAATCGCTTTTTCCACAAGAAAGGCGTCCATCTTACCAAGACGATTCCTTCTGTTACTACTTCCCTGTGCACCGCTTCGGTGATGAAGATGTGACCATACATTGATCGAAGAAGATCGAGCCGATTGATCGTTCCAAAATGGATGAGAGGGGTGGAATCGCTTACAGTGATCATCCAAGATCCTCTTCGAGTTCTTCTATTCCGTATCTCGGATACACGCCCCTCTCGCCAAGCTCCTCAAGAGTTTTTCGCACAGGGACGTCCATTATGGCAGCAGCTTCCCGCAGCGTTATCTTCCCCTCTTTGTAGAGAGTTGCAGCAATCTCAACCTCATTTTTTCTCTTGTACTCCGCGAGAATCTTTCTGAGCCCATCTCTTATGACGTCCGAGAGATTTGAGTAATATGTGATATAAGATGGTCTTCTACCTCAATCTCCAGTTCTTTCGGGAGGGTTATGGTTTTTTTAACATGCATGTTCAAGACCTCTGCTGTGTCTGATGGTGGCCTAAATCTGTGCGGGTGTCTGGAATACGGGGGTGTGAATCATGGATTTATAGGGGTTGGTTGGCTATGAATGTTTTGGACAGGTTGTTCTTCCACACGGTTTTATCAGAGACTTTTAACGTCAACGACCCCGTTTTGCAAAAACGGGGCATCAGGACGATGTTCGATATTTGCATTATCATACAGTTGTCTAATCATGTCAAAATACTAATTAATCATATGTGTTACTGATTTCATTTATTTTTATAGGGTTTATTTTTCATATCCAAAAGATGAATCTCTCTAAAATCATGACTTAATGCAAAAAGAATGGATATCAGATACATTCTGATAATGAAATTGTATAATTTTCTTTTCGATCTTTTAGCACGGTATTTTTTTAGAATTTTAAGATTTTTTAATCGTAACTACTCAGGTATGTTGATTGGTCGCCCGATTGCGATTCCGTACTTTCTGGCAAGAAAAATAACCGCGGAGGACGCAGAGGAACGCAGAGTATTTAACCGTTTATTCCCCCTCCGCGTCCCTCTGCGCACTCTGCGGTTAAATTCCCTGTTTGGCTCATGTTATGTTCCGGGTCAAGCAGTGCCGATATAGCGAAGTCGCATGATAGTGTTTTAGGTACCTGAGTAGTTACTTTTAATCTATGTGACTTGTCAAAATCATAGTCTAAAATATCAAAACTAAGATTATGTGCGTAATTATTCCTCAGTTTATTGATAAATCCCAATTCAGAGTAATAAAAATCATCCAAAATTTTAGATTCATAGAGAATTTCTAATTTGCGAAAAAATGATGATTATAGTGTCCTCGATGAATAATTCAATCGCTTTTTAATTATTTCCTCAATAAAATTTTCAAAATAAAGATGAGACATCAATATTAAAAGTCGATGATCTTCAATCTCGGTAATATCTTTTAAAAAAGATACTCCCATTATTTTGGTTTTATTTGGCAAAAATTGTTTCAGAAATATTACATAATCATCTAATTTATATTCCTTTATCCATTCACTCTCATTTTCGAGTGAATCCATAAACGCCTCCCACCAAATAGGATAACTCTGTAAGTCATCTGTAAAATCGAGATTTCTACTGATGTGATGTTCATTATTTTCTATGTGTCAAATGCTAAGACTTTTATCACATATAAATATTTTTAGTTTTTATAAATTATTAATTTCTACCATTAGACCCGAGCATATTCTTTCGATCCCGCAGTCACTAAACCCCGGACTTAAGTACGGAGTCTGTACATAGCGATTTCGCATTTGGATTCTCCCGATTCTGTATGTATCTCTCCACAACCAACCGGGCCATGAAAACAGGGTGGTGCCCAGAGACCAATACTTGCACCATTTCTTGAGGTGTGGAAATGCCTTGCACAGTTCTCTACGCTCCATGCACACTAATCGAGAACACATTCTACATAAGCCTTGCGAGAATATCTTGGTAGATATTTTATAAAAATATTCACATCTCCCCTCACAATAACACCGTCGGGATGAGCGCCCCATCTCGAACAGTGCCCGCACCCGGGCTTCACGACGCGTCCGCATGATCCAGAATCGCGTCGGTGATCCGATCGACAAGATTGATCCCGCCGCCATACCCGATGATCAGTATCCTCTGATAGCCAACCCGACCATACACCGGGAACCCGACTCGTGCGAAAGCGAGCCCATCATCATCTGCGATGTACTTCCCGCGCGAGTTTGCCATCAGCAGATCAACACCAACCCTTTCGACAGACTTGCAGCCCAATCGGGCGTGAACCTGCACCATTATGTACACCTGCGCACACATAACCAACCATGACCTGCCTGATCTTCGATCCGTTCATGGGCGCATCCGGGGACATGATCATCGCTTCCTTAATCGATCTTGGAGCAGATCCCGCACGCATCAGAGAGATCATGGAATCGGTGGCGCCAGTCACCGTGGATATCGGTAGGACAGCGAAGAAGGGAATCTCTGCAACCCGGGTCCGCGTGTCCGAGATTGCAGATAAATCTGAAACCAGCACATATCCCGAGATCGTAGCAGATATCCGGTCGTCAGGATTGCCAGATCCCATCATCAGAGACGCTCTTGCCATCTTCAGCCGCATCGCCTCGGCAGAATCGAGGGTTCACGGTGTAAGCGAGGACGAACTTCATCTCCACGAACTCGGGCAGGCAGATGCCATAGCAGATGTGGTCGGTGCATCTGCTGCGATCCACGACCTCGCGCCTTCGAAGGTCTTCTGCGCCCGGATCGTTGCAGGCAGGGGTTTTGTGGATACTGCGCACGGGAGATGCCCGGTGCCAGCACCAGCCACACTCGAGATACTCGCAGGTTCCGGGCTTTCGTGGGAGTACGGGAGCATCGAGCACGAATTGCTGACCCCGACCGGTGCTGCGATACTCGCGCATCTGGCAGATCGGGCAGAACCCGGTGGCAGTGGCAGTAGTAGTAGTGGCGGCGGCGGATGCGTCGCAACCGGTATCGGGTACGGGGCGGGGAAGGCGGATCTCGAGATTCCAAACGTGCTGCGCGTCATCCGGTGCGAAGATGAGCGCACGGGTCAGGGGCAGGGTCGTGTTCAAGGTCGTGTTCAGGGCAGGGGCGCGGATGCAGATATGGGCCGGGGCGGGGACGCGTCCCTCTGGCTGGATGATGTCGAGGTGCTCGAGACATCGGTCGATGACGTGACCGGCGAGGTGCTCGGCAACCTGATCGATGAACTGATGGCGATGGGCGCGCATGACGCGATCGTGATCCCTGCGACGATGAAGAAAGGGCGGAGCGGGCATCTGATCCAGGTGATCGCAAAACCCGGGGACTCAGCACGGATCGCACGCAGGATCATCGAGGAGACCGGTTCGCTTGGCGTGCGGATCTCCACCACCAAGCACAGGTTGATCGCAAAGCGGAAGATGGAGTCGGTCAGGATCGAGATCGATGGCGCGGAGTGGGATGCCGCGGTCAAGATAGCGACCGATGAAGACGGCTGCATCCTTTCCATATCAGCCGAGTTTGAGGATGCGAAGATGATTGCGCAGAAGACCGGCGTGCCTGTGCGCGAGGTGATGCGCAGGATCGTGGATCTTGCATGGGCAGCGAAGTGAAGGAGCAGGAGATTTTGGTGATAAGCAACGACATCAGGAAACACTTAAATCAGGTACGCTGTAACATAGAACCAACATGGCACGAATGTATTCACGACGGAAAGGAAAATCAGGATCGACGAGACCCTACCGGAAGGAAAATCCGCCATGGGTCGACATGGGAGCCGATGAGCTTGAGCAGATCATCATCGACCTGTGGAAGCAGGATAAATCCACGAGCGAGATCGGGATGGTTCTTCGGGACCGATATGGTATACCAGACGCCACATTGATCACGCAGAAGAAGATCATGCAGACGGTTGCGGACCATGACATGGCGCCAAACGTTCCTGAGGGGATGCGGAACCTCATCGTAAAAGCGCTCAGGTTACGCACGCATCTCGCTGAAAATAAGAAAGACGTTCATAACAAGCATGCGCTGCAACTGACAGAATCCAAGATACGGAGACTTGTGAAGTACTACCGCAGAACAGGTGCGCTTCCCGCGGACTGGGTGTACCGGGCAGATACTGCAGAGATGCTGATCACACGGTAACGATGGTAATCTATAAAAATTACGACGATCTTCCAAAGATAGAGCTTCCTCTCGGGCAGGAGGTATTCATCAGCGACAGCACGATCAGGGACGGCTCGCAGATGCCGGGCATTGTGATGAAACGCAAACACAAACTCAAGATCTACGAATTTTTGCACGAGATCGGGGTCGAGAAACTGGAGACGTTCGTGTTCCAGAAGCGGGATCGGGATGCCATCAAAGCCATGCAGGATATCGGATACGAGTGCCCTGAGATTACTGGGTGGGCTCGTGCTCTGCCTTCTGACATCAATTTCGTGCTCGATGTGGACGGTATTGCGGAGACCGGGATACTGATGTCGGTCTCTGATTCGCACATCTTTGATAAGATGCAACTTAACAGTCGGGAGGAGGCGAGCGAACGGTATCTGGATGCACTCCAGTATGCGGTCGATCACGGGCTACGCACCCGTACACATCTTGAGGACGTGACCCGTGCTGATATACCAGGGTTTGTATACCCGCTGGTTAAGGAGATCATCGATATCGATCCTGATTGCACAGTCAGAATATGCGACACGCTCGGTTTTGCGGTTCCGTTCGCAGATGCGTGTGAACCGTACAGCATCCCGAAGATCGTATCGACATTCAGGGAACTCGGCGTAAAGAACATCGAGACGCATATCCATGATGATTTTGGGCTCAGCGTCTCGTCAGCGCTTGCAGGATTCTGGTATGGCGCGAACTGGTCGAGTCTGACGTTTCTCGGGATCGGGGAGCGGAGCGGAAACACGGAACTCGAGAAGATCCTACTATTCCTCGTAAGAAGGGTTGGAGGATTCGAGAAATACGACCTCTCCTGCATGGTACAGTTTGCAGAGTATATGGAACAACACATAGGGATCAGGATACCGAGAAACAAGGCGATCGTTGGCAGGAACGTCTTCGTACACGAAAGCGGGATACACACCGCCGGTGTAATCAAGAATCCCTTCACGTACGAACCGTATCCGCCCGAGATCATCGGTGCAGAGCGACAACTCTTGATCGGAGACTCCTCCGGCAGGGAGGTAGTCAGGCACAAGGTCGAGGAGGCGCTCCATGAACTGATGCAGGTGAAGGTCAGCATCGAGAAGAACGATCCGAGAATCATGGAGATCCAGAAGGACATTCAACAGCTGTACGACGAGGAAGAGCGGGTTTCATGCATCTCGGATGAGGAACTGACACGGTATGTCGAGAAGTATTTCATGCTCGCCATGATCGTGGATGGTGAAGAGGTGCGCGATATCGAGGAGGAATAAGACCCCTGACCCGGATCAGGGGATGTGGACGATACTTCTCGTGGATATGGACGGTTTCTTCGCGTCCATCGAAGTGGTCAGGCGTCCCGAACTTATAGGGCTGCCAGTGGTGGTCGGCGCAGACCCAAAAGGGGGCGCGGGCAGGGGGGTTGTCAGTACATGTTCTTATGAGGCGCGGGAGTGTGGCATCCATTCGGGAATGCCGATCTCCAGGGCATACCGGTTGTGCCCTGACTCAAAGTTTCTGCCGGTTGATATGGCTCTGTATCAGGCGGTCTCCGGACGGATCATGAAGATCCTTGCGAGCTACGCAGATACGTTCCAGAGAGTCAGCATCGATGAGGCATTTATCCGGGTAAAAACGGATGATCCGGAAGATGTCATCGAAACGGCACTGGATATCAAAAAAGAGATACTCGCGAAGGAACGACTGACGTGTTCCATCGGGATCGGTCCGAATAAACTTGTAGCAAAGATCGCATCCGATGTCCGAAAGCCCGATGGCTTGACCGTTGTCGCGCCTTACGAGGTATGCGAGTTCCTTGACCCGATGCCTGTAAAAAAGATTCCAGGAATCGGGAAGAAGACAGGACAATCGCTTAAGAGTATGGGGATCGAGACGATACGTGATCTCAGGGAGTACGATGCCAGAAAACTTGTTTTGAGGTTTGGAAAGTGGGGATACCGGATGCATGATCTTGCGTGTGGCATCGATAGAAGCGAGGTAAAAGAAGACCGCACAGTCAAATCGATAGGCAGAGAGCTGACATTCGAGGAAGACACATCCGATCCCGGGCTTATCCATGATTCGATCGATGCACTCGCCGATGCGACGCATCGCGCCCTGTCAAATGCCGGATACCTATTCCGGACCGTGTCTGTGAAGGTCAGGTTCGAGGATTTTGATACGCGTACACGATCAAGGAGCATCGGATTCCCAAGTTCCGATCCGGAACTGGTTAAAAGCATTTCAAAGAACCTGATAAGCGAGTTCACAGGAGTTGCGAAGATACGGCTGATCGGAATAAGATTATCGAATCTCCAGATGGATAATGGATCACCAGGAGCGACCCATTACCACCCCTGCATGGCAGGCATTACGAGGCAGACCTCGATATACGAGTTTATCCGGTGATCCGGATTTTCTGGCAAGTCCAGTCCCGGAGCAGGCATCCGAACGCGTGCAGGAGCCCCCCCGATCTCCGGACTACCCCCACTCGATCCCGAGTTTCTCCATCACCTTCTCAGGAGTGGCTTCATAAGCGTGGATGATCGTTGCTATCGCCTTGAAATCGGTGATCTTGTTATCGATAAGGTACTCGAGAACCTTCTGCCGGCGTACCAGTTCCGCTTTTAATTCAGGAGCGGTCCAGCCCCGCCTCGTCTGTATGTCCTTGAGCGACTTTGATTCACCGACACGTTCGATCACGTCATTCATAGGATTCCACACAAAGATATCGTTCGTCCTGATGTTTTTCGTGACCGGATCGATGTCAGTGATCTCCACAATCTTTGTGGACCTGCGGGCACGCTGCCCTTTCACGTATATCTGCGCCTGGATGCTTATAATATCGAGAGCCTGGATCATCGTTCTCGGCACACTGATCGGAGGATTCTCGAGACGGTGTATCGCCGATGCAACGGAATCGGCATGCATCGTCGAGAACGTTGTATGCCCTGTGCTCATCGCCTGGAACAGTGTGAGCGCCTCCTTGCCCCTGACTTCGCCGACCAGCAGATACTCGGGACGCTGCCTGAGCGCGGCTTTGAGGAGGTCGTACATATCGATCGCACCGCGCTCATCAGCGGTGAACGCATCCCTCGTCACCCCCGGAATCCAGTTCGGATGCGGGAGTTGCAGTTCTCTCGTATCCTCAAGCGTCACGATCTTTGCCCTCTCCGGCATAAAGAGCGATACTGCATTGAGTGATGAGGTCTTCCCGGACGCTGTTCCGCCCGCAAAGATCAAACTCTTGTTGTTCTCGATGCATAGCCAGAGATAAGCCATATTTCCGGATGAAAACGTCTTCCAGTTGATCAGATCGATTGGCGTTAATGGAACATCCTTGAACTTCCGTATCGTAAACGTGCTACCATGTGATGTCACTGCCGTTCCAAGCGTCATCTGGATTCTTGAGCCGTCTGGCATCGCAGCATCGACCATCGGCTCTGCTATTGAGATGTGCTTGCCGCTCCGCTGCGCAAGTCTGATGATGAACGAATCCAGTTCCTCCTCACCAAAGATGACTGACGTAGGGATGTTCAAATATTTTTTATGATATAAATAAATTGGAATATCAAATCCGTTGCAGGATACATCCTCGATGGTGCTGTCATGCATCAGCGCATCGAGTTTCCCGAACTTGATAAAATCTCTGACGGTATAATACAGTATCTTTTCAAGCATCGGGACGTCTACATCGATCGCATAGTCGTGCACGATCGATCTAACATTTTTAACAAGAATCTCTTCCTTATCCTCCTCCCGTTGGATATTCTCTACCAAAAGCGCATCCCTGAGCCGGGATCGGATCTCTTCGAGGAAACCCATCTCGAATCCGCTCAGATGCGGCTCAACCACCTGGTACCACAGGTCGTCCCGCTCAGTATTGTGGAGGACCACAACAAACGCATAAGGCTCGTTCACCCAGTATCTATCCACCTCGTCATAACCTTCCTTCCCATCAAAGAACACGAGAGGTCCATGTTTTTCCGGATTGTATGGCTCAAATCCCACTTCTTCCTTTTTGAAAAGATTCTTAAGCCGGTCCATGATCGACGGCTTCTCTTTTTCAGAGGGCTCGCCCTGTTGTTCCTTGAGCCTCTCAATATCCTCCTCGAGATGATGGATCAGTTCCTCTTTAATGATCTCTTCGGCACCAGTGCCGTCATCCGGATTTGTTTCACCGGGATCTGTGTCGGGATTGGTTGGAATCTCGAGTTCCCCCGGCATCTCCAGGATCTTTTCTTCCCCCTCTGCTTCTGCCATTTCAGAGGGGTCGCCCTGTTGTTCCTTGAGCCCCTCAATATCATCCTCGAGAGGGTGGATCGGCTCCTCTTCAATGATCTCTTCGGCACCAGTACCGTCATCCGGATTTGTTTCACCGGGATCTGTGTCGGGATTAGTTGGAATCCCGGATTCCCCCGGCATCTTCAGGATCTTTTCTTCCCCCTCTGCTTCTGCCATTCCAGAGGGCTCGCCCTGTTGTTCCTTGAGCCGCTCAATAACCCCTTTGAGAGGGTGGATCGGCTCCTCTTCAATGATCTCTTCGGCACCAGTACCGTCATCTGGCTTTGTTTCACCTGGATCTGTGTCAGACGTGGTTGGAATCCCGGATTCCTCAGTCATCTCCAATATCTTTTTTGCCCCCTCTGCTTCTGCCATACTTAACCGACCTCGCTTTAACTATTGTGCCACACGTTTTAATAAATCTTCGGTATCTGCTTTTTCGGATACTTCTATGCTTGAGCGGTACTAAGTAGATCCAAACAGGTGCATTACAGCAAACTATAATGACTCGAAAACACCGGAAGAGATGGATCAAGAACATTGCCGGGCAGCAGATCGAGCGGCTCTTCGAACTCGCCGAATCGATATCAGAAGCGCGCCCGCTCTTGTGCGACCGTTACGTCCATATAGCAAGACGGATCGGGATGCGGCATCGTGTACGCATCCCCGCGCACCTGAAGCGCAGGATGTGCAAACACTGCGGGAAGTATCTTGTTCCGGGCAGAACATGCCGGGTGAGATTAAACGGCACCTGCGTGGTCGTGACATGTCTTGCCTGCGGAAAACAGACCAGATATCCATACCACCATGACCGCAATCGTACTCCCAACAAAGAACGAGAGTGAATCCATCAGGGAGACCATCGACCGCATACGAAGCGTCTGCTCTGACCGGATCGTGGTAGTCGATGGGCACTCGACCGACGGAACCGCCAAGATCGCAAGGCAGATGAGCGCCACAGTCATATCCGACAACGGAAAGGGGAAGGGGGATGCGCTTCGGGTTGCTTTTGAGTATGTGGACGATGACGTCGTCTTCGTGGACGTCGATGATACATATCCGGTCGAGCGCATCCCTGAATTTATCGATGCGCTCAAAGATTATGATCTCGTGATCGGCGAGCGCACGGAGTTTATTGCAGGTTCGCTTCCGCTCCTGCTCAGGATCGGCGACTGGATATCAAGGACCGCGTTTCTGGTGCTGTACGGTGTGAGGCTCGACAATCTATCAGGATTTCGCGGTATTGCAAGGGATGCGATCTCGCAGATGAAACTTGAGTCGGATGGCTTCGGGATCGAGACCGAGATCACGGCAAAGTCTGTGCGGCTTGGTCTGCGGATCAGGAAGATCCCGATCGCATATTCGGTACGGGAAGGAGACTCGAAATTCAATCCGATCCGGGACGGGATTGCTGTGGTGTGCGCGATGGTGCGGTACCGGTTCTCACGGGGTTTGTCGCGCCGTCCGGTTTAGAGGGCACTCGGCAATTCCGCGTGGTTAAAATCACGGGGACTAAAGCAGGGAATTTAACCGCGGAGAACGCAGAGAGGGGAACTCTGCGCTCTCCGCGTGCTCTGCGGTAAAATTTAAAGATATAGTGATTTCACTGGATTTTCCGATTGTGCCGGTAACCACATGATATTGAGCATATTCGATTATAGACCCACCATGGTAAAGTATCGTATGATAAGGCAGTACCCAAAATTCACAAGCACCTTCCTGATGCCCCAGAATCTTCATCCGGATGTATGGCTGAAATAGACATCTTCACTTACGTAACACCATGATATACCGCGTCAGACTCCGGTGAACACGATTTTTATAGAGTCCGGTCACGACAAATCCGATCTCATCAGCCCACGGCAGTTCAAAGTCAGAGACCACGACCGCATGTCCGCTCTTCTTCATCACGCGATATATCTCCAGAAGAGCATTCTTGTAGAGCGATTCGATGGATTCTGCTATAACAACGGCAGATCTCCCATAAGGCGGGTCAGTGACCACTGCATCAATCGACCCATCCTTAAGCGGCAGATTGCAGGCATCCCCGGAAGCCAACTGGTACTCAAATCCGTGAGATCTGAGATTCATGTCTGCTCCGCGTACCATCGATTCCTGCACATCGATCCCGAGCACACGGGCGCGGATCATACCCGCTTCGAGCAGGATGCCACCGGTTCCACAGAATGGATCGAGGACAAGGTCATCCGTGCGGATTTCGCAGAGATTTACGATTGCACGAGCTATATCCGGCGAAATCGCTCCCGGATAAAAGAACGGCTTCTTATGCGGCTTTCGATCCCAAAACTGCCTCCGGTCTATCGATGCGAGGACTTCCCCGAAGACGCATGAATCTTTTGTGACGATTACACGGAACCTGTGATCCGGATTGGCTAAATCTACCTTTGCCCCACTATTCCTTTCAAAAATAACCTCGCCTATGAGCCGTTCCATGCGTGTGGACGCTATAAAGGATCCTTTTACCTGCTTTACCCGGACGCTGAATGTTTCTCCTCTGGGCACGGTTATCTCTGCGTCCCGAACCGATTTAAGGATGCTTGACTCCAGCGGATCACATTCGAGGATGACTGAGACGATATGATGCGTCATCGCAAGTCTCGCGGACAATCTTTTTGATATCTCGCAGGGATCGCCCCTGATATTTAAGAGCAGGCACTGTTCCCAACTCTTTACGAGGTTATGCTCGGTATCGAGCGCACGCATGCATGCGAGCACCTCGCTTTCTGGCAGGGTCTCATGTTCGCCAGAGAGTTCGAACGCCAGTAACGCCTCTGGCGTCGACGCTTGCATTAACGGCTTCGCTGTCGACGTTTGCGTCATCGTCTTCATGTCTTCATAGCTTCAGGTTTCGGCCTTACCGCCTGCACACGGAGGAGCATGTCGTTTGTGCTCGCTTGCGCGGATCAGGTCGGTTATGCGAGAGACGCTATTCTCTGGTACCCCGCGTGCCACGACCTCTTCCGCACTCAGGTTCTCATCAACAAGCAGCCTTATGATCCGGTCGATCTCCTGATACCGCATCCCGAGTTCCCCCTCATCGGTCTGCCCTGCCCAGAGTCTTGCAGACGGCGGTTTTTCGATGATCCGTTCCGGAACACAGAGGTATCTAGCAAGTTCGAACACCTCGGTCTTGTATAGATCGCCGAGCGGCTCTATGTCCACGCCTGAATCGCCGTATTTCGTGGCGTATCCGAGAAGAAGCTCTGTCCGGTTTCCAGTTCCGATTACAATCCGATTCAGGAGATTTGCATAATAATAGAGCACGCACATCCGGGTTCGTGCGATCAGGTTCCCGTTCGAAACGGCTGCATCCGCATCGTAGTCGGGAATCGAACCCGAAAATGACTGCAAAATATCGCTGATCTCGATCACCCTGTACTCGATCCCGAGCCGATCCGCCATATCGATGGCATCATCTGTGTCCGGTTCTGGTGTGAGATTCTGCACAGGAAGCAGGATGCCAAGCACGTTCTCATGCCCGATCGCGTGAGCGGTTAGATATGCCGCAACCGTTGAATCGATGCCGCCGCTAAGCCCGATGACTGCACCGCTTGCGCCGGATTCGTTCATCTGGACGCGGATGAATGATGCGATCGCATTCTTGATGTGGTCTGGGTTCATGGATGTATGGGGATGTGTGGATTTGCGGTGCCATGAGGCGGGACTGAAGAAGGATTGACAGTCCGTCGCTCTTAAAGTTTTTTAGGGTGTCGGGGTGGCTTTTTAATTTCTTCGGGGTGGATTTGGGTTATGGCAAATAAGATTAACCACAGAGGACGCGGNNGGAGGGCACAGAGAGTTGCTGTTTTCTCTTGCGTCCTCTGTGCTCTCTGTGGTTTTTCCAAAACCCATTTCAGAAGATAACAAAAAGTCTCTGTCGGGGGTGCCACATTATTGGACGTATGCGTAGATCTCGTCTGAGATCTCTTTGATGCTGCCGCTCCCATCGATCGTCGTAAGTAGCCCCAGATTCTCATAATAATTGATAAGCGGCTTGGTCTCTCTTTTATACACCAGGAGACGGTTCCGAACAGATTCCTCGGTATCGTCGTCGCGCTGGTACAGTGCCCCGCCGCACAGGTCGCATACCCCTTCCTTCTTTGGCGGATTAAACGTCAACTGGTACGTAGCCCCGCATTCGCATACACGGCGTGCTGAGAGGCGGGTGATCAACCGGTCATCAGGCACATCGATGTTGATCACGAGATCGATCCGCAGGTCAAGTCCCGAAAGGATGCGGTTGAGCGCATCTGCCTGCGGGATCGTTCTCGGATAGCCATCGAGGATGCAGCCTGATGCGCAGTCTGGCTTTGCGAGCCGATCCTCAACGATCGCGATCAGTATCGAGTCAGGGACGAGTTCGCCCCTGTTCATGTATTCAGAAGCACGGTCTCCGAGTTCTGTTTCTTTTGCTGCCCGCAGGATATCGCCTGTGGAGATATGAGGGACACTTATCCGCTCTGCAAGCAACTTTGCCTGCGTGCCTTTTCCAGACCCGGGAGGTCCAAGGAGTATGATGTTTGTCATGTGCCACCGAAGAACTGCCGCATCATCGGATGCATCTCCATCATCTGCTCGGATGCGAGATCCTCGTACAATCGGTAGACGATGCTCACTGTGAGCAGAAGTCCGGTGCCGCCTGCGCCGCCGACCGTTCCCAGCATCGATGCTACGAGCGTGAGCGCGCCGATCAATGCCCCGCCGATGATCGTCACCTTTGGCACGTACCGTTCCATGACCCGCTCGATGCTCTGCGGGCTCCGTCTGAACCCGGGAATCTGCATTCCGGACTGGAACACGTTCTGCGCCACGTTCTTTGCACCCATGCCTGTAGTCTCGATCCAGAAGAGAGCAAAGATGATGCCGCCAACGATCAGCATCGTGGCATCACAGAGTACATGAAGTATGATCTGCCACATTTCCGGTGACGACATTGCAAGTTCCGGTGATGAATACTTCATCGCGACGAGCGACGGGATCCAGTCATGTGGGCTATGGATCGGTGCGAGGTAATACATGATCCCGCCAAGTGGTGTGGTTCCGCTGAATTTCCCGAGTATTGTGATCCCTTTATTGGAGAGCATAATCCCGATCATCTGGATGTTTGCCTGAAGCGCCCGCACAAGGATCATCGGAAGCACGCTTGCATATATGAGTTTTATCGGAAATCTCCCTCTTGCACCACGAACCGCGCTATGCGCAAGCGGAATCTCTATCCTGGTACTCTCCACAAAGACGACAAAGAGGAAGATGGTGATGGTTGTGACCAGCGCAAGGATTCCTGTGTCGATCAGGATATGGATCAGGTCTGTTGGCAGTCCGGTCTGTGCAAGATACACCCACCGTGGAAGCAGCCCGATCGGAACATTTCCACCCATTTCTGGTATCCAGCTGAACAGCCCTGTCACGATCTGCTGGGAGACGCCAGCAACGATGAAGAGCCCCACACCTGATCCGATACCCCACTTGGAGACGATCTCGTCCATAAACAGGATCAGGACGCCGCCGACACATATCTGGAGGAAGAGCAGAGCCACGATTGCAGACGGCTCGACGCCAAAAGCAGCCGCAACGCTTTCTGATGGCTGGATGTACCCGCCAAGCACCTGCGGAAGCGCCTCGAATAGGATCATCACGAAGACGAGCAGCTTCTGTGCGCCCTGGAATAATGCCTGATCATGCGGATCAGACATATCGAGATTTATGACCTTTGCACCCACAAGCAGTTGCAGGATGATCGAACCCGTGACGATCGGACCGATCCCGAGAAGCATCAGTGTTCCGCCCTGCCCTGCAAAGAACGCGCGGTACATGTGGAACATATCGGTCGAATCAGGTGACATGCCAAAGAGCGGGACGTTCGAGAGCGCGAAATATAAGGCGAGAATGCCTGCAGTCCATGCAAGCTTCTTCTTGAGATGCACGTGCCCCTCAGGGCTTGCGACCGCTGGCAATCTGGCAAGGATCGGTTCGAGAGCTTCTCTGAAACTCATTGCAACACCACTAACCACTTAATCAATTATGAATCACTGTTCCGCCTGCGTTCTCGATCTTTGCGATCGCGTTTACCGAAAACGCTGGTGCGGATACCGCCAGTGCCCTGTTCACCCTGCCGGTGCCAAGAACTTTGTTGATACCGAGTATGCTAACATCGATATGCACCGCGCCATCCTTCTCTTCGGCAAACCCTGCGCGCAGCAGTTCAGGTACCCTTGAATCGAGTTCGCACACGTTGATGCTTTTTGTGCTGACAATGACTTTTTGGGGGCGTGTGAACCCGTGCTTTCCATACACGTATCCGCGCAGCAGTGCTCGCGTCGCATGGTGTTTGCATGCACCACACTTACCGCGTCCGCCCCGGTTTCCTGCACCTCGCCGGTTCTTGTGAGTGCCTCCGCCACAGGTGCGTGATCCTCGAAATTTCTTTACATTCATCCTTGCTTAATCTCCGTGTTTATCAAATTCCGTACACAACGATAATAAATTTATGTAGATGTTGGTATTAAACCTGTTCATGAGATGCCGTATCTATCACTTCCCTACGGGAGTGCCGGTAATCTCGGTTTTCAGAATTTCAACCCTGCGCATCGGATATATAGTTTTGATACTGCGGTAAACCTTTGCGGAAAGCTTTCCGTTCACGACCTCTTCGATTAACTTCTCGAAATCAAGTTTCCTTGCGCGATCGTGGATAAGTTCTTCCACACTCTTGCGTACCGCCTCGATCTGGCTTGTTTTTGCACGGTGCGTCGTGAAACAGGTTGGTTTTATCCGCATCCGGTACCCATCCTTCGTATATACTTCCAGATTTGCATCGATGCGTGACGTCTGGCGCTTGATCAGCGATCCGATGTAATCGTTCGTCATCTGATGCCCGGTGAATGATGTGCCTGCCGTATCTCCGCTCACATCAGTGATCTTGAAGTGTAGTTTGGTGTTCTGTTTCGAGAAATCCTTGACCATATCGCCGACCGTGACACTAACCGCCCGCCCGATCAGCTTCTCTGGCGCATCTGCAAACGTCTCGCATATAACCGACCTGCCAAACATCTCAGGAGCTACGACCTGATACCATTTCTTTGTCTTCCAGCGATCGGTCTTTCTTACCGTTTTTCTTGCCAATGTTTTTCCTCCGGATGATGGTTATGTTGCTACTTTCGTGATTATAAAGATTATGTACTATGAAACCAATCCGGTCTTATGCTGATAAAACTGCTGATCCTCATATCGTCCGCCGTTTTCCTGGCGTATTCGAGCGACTGGTTCACTGGCGGCGCATCAAAACTCGCAAAGGCAGTTGGGGTCTCAGAGTTCCTGATCGGGGTGACAGTGGTGGCGATCGGAACCTCGCTCCCTGAGATCGTCGTATCGGTGTACTCTGCCTTCACAGGTAATCCCGAGCTTGCTGCCGGAAACGTAGTCGGAAGCAACATCACCAACGTCGCGCTGGTGCTTGGCGCGGCATGTATAGTAAGCCCCATCGTCATCGATCGCAGTATTTATCGTGATGTGAAGATCCATGTCCTGATACTTGCAATAGTATCGTGCTACTTCTTATATGCCGGCAGGATTACATGGATGGAAGGGGTGCTGCTTGTCATGGTGTACGGGTGGTATATATGGGACGGATACACCAGACACCGGTCGACACACCCGGTTCCTGAGATTCGCGGTAACAGAAAGGATCTTGTGCGGTCTCTCGGGCAGACCATCGCAGGGGGTTTTGGCCTGTTCGTGGCATGTAATTTCCTGGTGGACGCTGCCATCGATATCGCATCAGCGCTGGGAGTCTCCACAACGGTCATCGGACTGACACTGGTAGCACTCGGCACATCGCTTCCCGAACTTGCAGTATCGATCACAGCCGCCCGGAAACGGTGGGGTATGATGGTTCTTGGGAATGTTATTGGAAGCAACATCGCAAACATCCTGCTTGCTCTCGGCATCGGCGCGGGATTCTGCACCATTCCACGGGTCGATGCCATCGTGGACAACGTCGTCCTGATGGTCTTCCTGGCGATGGCTATGGTGATCTTCGTGAGATCTCGCGGGGTATTTGATAGGAGGGTCGGCGTACTGTTTATCATGGTCTATGTGGTCTTCATTGCGATGATCTTTATGTAGATGATGCTTCGGTTTCGGAGCGGTTGAGGGATGTGGTGCACAACGGATGCGGCTTACGACTGCTGATATGTGTGAAACCTGACAGATTCGCATGGGTCTTGTATCGGGAACACTATGCCGGCGGATGAAGCGCGAGATACGGCATGACCAGGAAGAGCACGAGCAGCAGACCAGATACCACCCGCACCGGTGTCTCGTTAAGTCGCGGATGTCAGCACGAAGAGGATGCACGCGAGCGTCAGGGCGATCACGAGCGTGAGGTCGGCGGGAATCCTGTCGAGCATGATACGCAGTCGTTTCATGTACCCCGCGCCCCCTCAGTTATCTTAAAACCCGTCTCAATATCTGGTAGAAATTCCTTCTGGTTTTCACCAGGACGATCTCAATTCGATTTTTATCCTCGACGATCCGATAGGCAATCCGATATTCTGTGTTTTCATACCCGAAGTGGTAAGACCTTATGCCGTTCAAATGACCCTTCAGTTCCTCATATCGATAGGGTTCTTCCGAGAGCTTCCTCGCCTCCTCCTTAACTTTATTCTGCAACCGCGGATCAAACTTTTTGTACTTCATAAGTGCAGAAGGGGACATGAAGATTTGGTATCGTTTTCGTTCACCACTCGTCAATTGGTATTCCCTCTCCTGCTTCCAGTTCCCTGAGGGACTGGCTAATGCTACCAAAAGCCCCTTCATCCAATAGGAGTTCCAGGGTCTCAAACTCTGCTAAACTTAGCCCTTTCAAAATATAAGCCAGCCGTTCAAGGTTAACCAACTCAATTCTATTCATCTCACTTATTACGGTAGACATCATAACCACATTCTTATTTATAAATTTGTATCGAGTCCATCCTATGCTCTGTCAGTAGTAGTTCACACCCCACATAATAAAACCCCTTCCCTTCCACTTCTCCCGCATCAATCATCCTCCTCGCATCAACCATCATCGTCCAAATCCCCGCCTGCAGCACCGCCCCTGCCTTCGCCCCCACCGCCGCTCCTGCAGTCTCCACCACATCCCAGCCCTTATCCACCGACCACAAACCGCGCCCCTGAAACCAGCCCATCATTCCGCGATCAGTTCCAGTAACTGCCCGTGAATCCGCCCGTTCGATGCGATCATGCTCACCCTCGACCCGATCGAGAGTTCGCCGCGAAGCCGAGCGCCCGCGGTGTCGGTGACAGACCCACCAGACTCCTCGACGATGAGTTTTCCTGCAGCGATATCGATCACCCTTAAGTACCTGCGAAAGTCGACAAAGGCATCAAGAACGCCTGCCGCAACATAACAGAGTTCCAGCGATGCGCTTCCGAGAACCCGAATTCTCCGCACGGTTCTTCCGAGATCAGCGATCTTTGTCGAGTCTGTCCGGTATGCATAAGCAGTTACGCTGAATTTTTGCAGTTCATCGTTTCCTGATACGCTGATGCGTTTTTTATTGCGGTATGCCCCCTTTCCCGCCTCTGCGTGATAGACATCGCCTGAATAGAGGTTCCGGACATACCCGAATGAGATATCAGCGAGATCGTATCCACCGATTGCGATGGAGACCGAATAAAACGGAATACCAGCCACAGCATTGAATGTCCCATCGAGCGGATCGAGAACGAGCGTAAAGTCGATATCGCTCTCATTAATATCAGTTCTCTCAATCTCTGCTCTTCTCCCATGAATCACTTTCTCGCCGCACTCCTCGCTGATGAGCAATATCCTCCGCCCGTCATCCCTCATAACCTCGAGTGCGGCATTCTCTGCCACCTCATCGATCTTCTTCGTGGGTGTGCCGTCAGCGCCGATGTAGAGTTCCCTTCCTGAGTCTGCCGTACCGATTACGGGCGCGATTGCATCATCGATTGCAGCAGAGATAGCGCTACAGAGTTTCAGCGGATTATCCATGGTAATCGGTGTGATGCATGGATATAAAAGGAGCGCGGTTCTATGGTAAACCGATGAAACAGGTAACCGGCGGCGTGTGCGCTGTCCGCGGCGTGCGTGCGTATGGAATCAAGGAAGGTAAGAACGGGCTTGCCGTGATCACTGGAAGAGGTGCATCTGCCGGGGTTTTTACAAGAAACAAGATCATTGCGGCTCCGCTCGTCGTCACCAGAGAGCATCTCAGAAGCCAGCAGCTATCAGCGATCATCGCAAACAGCGGATCCGCAAATGCGTTTACCGGGGAGCGAGGGTTTTCCGATGCCGCCAGCATGGCAGGGATTGCGGCAGGCAGGTTCGGAGTCCCGACCGGTTCGATAGGTGTTGCATCTACAGGCGTCATCGGTGTGCCGCTTGATATGAAGTGGATCGAGGATCGCATCGACTCCGTGATCGCGGGACTATCAGATACGGCGGAGGGTAGCACGGCGGCAGCCCGCTCAATCATGACAACAGACACCTGTCCGAAGGAGTTTGCGGTCGAACTCGTATCAGGCGTCCGCATCGGCGGTATCACAAAGGGCTCTGGCATGATCTTCCCGGATATGGCGACGATGCTTGCGTTCATATACACCGATGCCGCTGTACCCTACGAGACGCTTAATTCGTGCCTGAAACGTGCGGTGGATCGTAGTTTCAACATGATCGTCGTGGATGGCGATACCAGCACCAATGATATGGTGCTTCTCATAGCGACCGCGGAGATGGCTGCGGGAACGCCGGATGAGCCGGGACTGAGTGAACCGGACTTTCAGGAGGGGCTCGATTACGTCTGCACCGAACTTGCGAAGATGATCGTCCGGGACGGGGAAGGCGCGGAGAGATTCATCGAGGCGAGGGTTACCGGCGCAAAGACTGGAGAGGATGCAAAACGGACAGCGAAAGCAATCGTCAGGTCGCCGCTTGTCAAAACCGCGGTCCACGGGGAAGATCCGAACTGGGGACGGGTGATCGCTGCTGCCGGGTATTCAGGTGCTGATCTTGATCCTGACCGGATCTCGCTTGCGATCTCTGGCGTGACAGTCGTTGATCGCGGCAGGATCGTTGGTGGTGCTGTCGTGGATATGAGTGGAGAGGATATTGAGATCGCTGTGGATCTTGGGCTTGGCGGTGGCGAGGCTGTTGCGTGGGGCTGCGATCTGACGGCAGAGTACGTGCGGATCAATGCTGAGTATACGAGTTGAGAAGGCGGGTGAAAGAAACGAGACTTGGATACCAGCCCCAACCGCACCACCCCGCAATGGATGTGGGGCATCCGTTGGACTCGGTTTTCACATCCACAGCCATTTTAACTATTATATCTCCAGAGCTTTGCGTTTATCTTCAATTACCTCGATTATCTTCTCAGCCGATTTATATGGATCAGCTTCGACATAGAACTTTCCACCGAATATTTTCTCGACGTCGTCGGTCAGCCATTTGACCACACGCTCGCTTGCTGCAACATTCGGCTGATCTCCAAGATGTGTAAAGATTCCCAGAGATACCGTCCAGAACCCTATTGGAACCGCCTTCTCTGCGATATATTCCGGTGCGGAGCCGGCTATCGGAAGCTGATCGATCCGCACGCCAAGATAATCTGCAACTGCATTTAGCACTTCCTCAATTCTTGAGTTATCGACACATGAACCCATGAAGAGACATGGGGGAACCGCCTCAAGTCCGTTCGCCTTCGCTATCACGCCCATAACAGCCGCCAGGCTCTTGCCAACACCCGGATACGCGGGGTCGGGCTTCAAGAGGTCCCAGTAAGATGCTATCGTTGCAACGCAACCTGTAAGAACCACAAGGACGTTGTTCTTGATGAGTTCCCTGATCAGTTCCACTGTCCTGTAGCCATAATCATCCCGGGGGGTGACACATCCGATGACTGCCGCAACTCCGCGGATGTTCCCGTTCTTTATATTGTCAACAAGAGCACCTATCGAGTCCCCTGGCTTCACTTTGTTAAGAGCTTCGATGAGTTGCTCGGTGGAAAAACCACACAGCATCTCATGCGGCTCATAATCAGGAATGAAGACCTTTGCATGATCCCGCATGGCATAGTTATCAACTGCCATCTTTATGAGTTCCCTGCCGATCTCGGTAGCCCGCTCGGGCTCAAACTCGATATAGGTCGTCCCTTCCATCTTTGCCATCGGATCTGTCGTTACGATCTTTGTATGGAAGTGCTCGGCTGCATCAACGATTGCAGGCTGCGTACACTGGATCTCCACAACTACCAGCTCAATCGCACCTGTTGCTATCGCAAGCTCCTGCTGAAGTATATCTCCCCCAAAGTTAATGCCTCTTCGCATCAGAACTTCCATACCAGTGCAACACATCCCAACAACATTGACCTTTGGCTCATGACCCGGATCGTCATTATACTCCTCAGCAGCTCGTATAACGACGTCTGGTAAGAAGGGGATATGCCCGTGAATCACCACATTGATCTTATCACGCTCTATAACGGTAAGGTTCGTCTTTATCTGCCCAACCTTCGGAACGCCAAGGAGAATATCTTGAACAATTGTCGCAGGATACATCCCGCAGTATGCATCCACAAGCCCTAATCGACATGCGCCAAGAAGCAAGTTTTCCATATCATGATCCATACCCATTGCAATACGGCCTTGTGCCTCCATGATCTCAGGGCATCCACCATCGATGAGTATCCTTTTATCCGCCCAGAGCTTCATACGCTCCTCCGATGCTTTGAAGAGCAGCATCTTCGGGATACCGTCCAGCTTCGACAGGTCCTCCATGATCGCATCTGCGACCCTGGCAGCCTTCTCGCGATCGGTATCAGCCCCAGCCAATCCAAGACCTTTATACACGCTATCAAGCTTTCCATGATCGATGATCGGATATCCGCTGACCGTCCCATCCCCAACGCCTTTCAGGATATTTGCGATTCTCCGTGCATGTCCTACATGCGCTGATGCACCGATCGTGGTCTCTGAGACGAGATTCTTTGCGATGATGACATCCCTGTTCATTCCACAGACGCCGGTTCGCTTCACATCGACACATGGTCCCTGCTGACAGGTCATACAGGTCGCCTGAAATGGAGCATCCTTCGAACGGGCATGGTTCTCCTTATATCGCTCCCAGACAGTCCTGATTCCAAGCTCCTTTGCTCTCTTGTGCATCTCCTCAGTTACAGGGTCTAAAACGAACTTCTCTTTTTTCATTATTATTCAACTCACCATATTATCACAATTGGATATTATTTTTTCTTCAGCGTACTATCATCAAAGTCACCAAAGCCCGTACTTAAGTACAGAGACTGCCGTGATTTCGCGTTCGGTTTAGCTACAGGTACACCAGCGCTGGCTTTGCCGCTGCTGCCAATGGCAATGCTTCGCATTCCGCTGACGCTTCGCAGATCGTACGTGAGCAGTCGGCAACAAAACCGCGTACCGATCAGCAAACCCCTCCTCGTTTCATGCGTGGTAAATCAGAATCCCCTCATATAAACCCTCTCATGAGCGCAGTACTTCCGAAACTACCGAGTTCCGAACACAATTCCCAGCCACGCCACCATCCAGCCACAATCACCTCGCGAACATCCACCGAAACCATCCCTAATCCACTCAAATAGCGCAAAGACACACCACCCGTCAGCAAAATAATCGAATTCCACCAAAATTCCATCGCGTTTCCCAGAAAAATCCTGCCAATAACAGAAAGCTCCCGCTAACCA
>DASC01000166.1 GCA_002503595.1 Candidatus Methanogaster sp. UBA203
CGGAAATCTCCTGCGCGGGATCGTGGATGATGCTGTGGTCTACTCGCGGTTCGATGAGGTCCTGCAGCCAGAAAACCAGCGGCATCTGCGCGAGAACAACATCCTCTTCGTGCCGAACCGGTCCTTTACATCGTACTGCAGCATCGATGCAATCGAGAACGATTTTGCAGTCCCGATGGTCGGAAGCCGCAATCTCCTCAGAAGCGAGGAGCGGGGCGGTGAGGAGGACTATTACTGGCTACTTGAGAAGGCGGGTCTGCCATACCCGGAAAGGATCGATGATCCGGAGGATATCGATGAACTGGTCATGGTGAAACTCCCGCACGCTGTAAAGAAACTCGAACGCGGCTTTTTCACGGCGTCTGATTACAACGAGTATCAGGAGAAGTCTAAGTCCCTGATACGGCAGGGCGTGATCACGGAGGATGCGCTTTCCATGGCACGGATCGAGCGGTACGTGATCGGTCCGGTCTTCAATCTCGATTTCTTCTATTCGCCGATTGAGGATACGATGAGCAAGACCGAACTGATCGGCATCGACTGGCGGTTCGAGACGAGTCTTGACGGGCATGTGCGCCTGCCTGCGCCGCAGCAGATGACGCTTGCAGAGCACCAGATGGTGCCAGAGTATACGGTCTGCGGGCACAACTCGGCGACGCTAAGGGAGTCGCTCCTGGAGGATGCATTCGAGCTTGCAGAGAAGTACGTGAAAGCAACAAAGAAGCATTATTCGCCAGGGATCGTCGGTCCGTTCTGTCTCCAGACCTGTGTGGACAAGGATCTTAATTTCTACATCTACGACGTCGCCCCCCGAATCGGTGGCGGCACAAACGTGCACGTATCGGTCGGGCATCCGTACGGGAATGCGCTCTGGCGCAGGAATATGAGCACGGGCAGGAGGCTTGCGATGGAAGTTAGGCGGGCTGTGGATGCGGGCAGGGTTGCGGAGATCGTGACGTGAAGTGAAATGGCACCATGTTGACGTATCAGCTGCAGAGTCGTGTTTACCATCCGAGGGATGGTGGCACATTGGTCTTTCCAAACGATGTCGAGATCGGACTTCTTATAGAACCGCCTGAACCGTTTGGTGCAGCGCCGGGTCCAAGTAGAACTGCCATAAAAGGTCACAAGGCAGAATGCTTATACGATGCAAACACTGGCAGAGTAACTCTTCAGTCAGATCCCCCACTCAAGCCAATTGAAGTTATTCTTGAGTATGCCAATTTCCAGTTCGAGCTTCGCGGCAATAAAATGCTCGTACAAACCCGATGCGACAGTTTAAGAGATCTCGATGAACTGCTCACCAGCTTGCATTACGTCTTTCCGATCCTGCTGAATGTAGAATTTGCCGATCCACCCACTGTGAAACATACATATGGGATGGTCGGTGAAACCGCTTTTAATTGGGAATTTGAAGAGGTGCTGCATTCTTTTGAAACCACAACACAAGGGCTGCAGGAAAAACGGATTATTTCATCATTTGAGAGACTCCAACTCATAACGGGGACGTCCAATCGCAGACTCGCTGCTGCTTTATTTTACTTCCATGTGTCTTGTCGGTTGGTTGCCGCGGGAAAGTCTCCATGGGAGTTCATGGCGGAATCTGTTCTGAATCTATCGAAGGTGCTGGAGATTCTGTTTGTGCAACAACGTGATACGCGAGATGACGTCCGCGCTGAATTGGGCAAACTTGGATATTCCAATGATGAGATTGAGGGTGACTTCATCCCAATCATGATCCTTCGAAACGAGTTTGATGTAGGTCACGTCACCACATCTGTGTTCAAACCCGACCAGCTACAAGCACTGTACAGATACCTTGAACAGACCGAGTCTAAATTCCGTGATCTACTCAGGCGATTGCTCGATCAAGTCCGGGATGGGGCTTACAAATTGCCTCAAGATCACGATCTGACCCCAGATAAAAAGAAGCACAAGACTCTGGAGGGGTTAATTCAAACGTTTGAAGCACGGGTACATCAGAACATCTGATAATGTGACGTATGTGGTTTTCGCTGCACCAAATGAATTGAGCCGATCGCAAGGGCGTATAAAATATATCGTGAATGAGTTTGCCATTTACCATATGTCCGCGATCGTTGAAACTGAATTAATCAAAGAATTGAAGATTATCAAAAAAAGATCTGGAATATATCAAGTTGTATATAGTGGATATCGACGCGATTTTAACATGGGTTGGAAAGAACTATTGGGATAGAACTTGAAATTGAAGCACAAACGAAAGAGGCAGCAGGAATGATAACAGAAGAAGATAAAGATACGATCATACGGTGCGCTAAAAGATATGATGTCGAATCTGTCATCTTATTCGGTTCCTCGGCGAGAGACAACATCGAATCCAACGATATCGACATCGGGGTGAAGGGGATCGAACCCAGGTTATTCTTCAAATTATATGCCGAGTTATTCAGAAAGTTACCAAAGCCTGTCGATCTTGTTGATCTATCCAGGAAATCACTATTCAATGACCTTGTGGAAGAGACCGGGGTAAGGATTTATGGATAAACTGCGTAAACATATCCGAGATGAAACGGATCAAAGACCTGCCTGAATTCAGCCGTCCGAGGGAGAAGCTGAAAGAAAGAGGCGCGAAAGCCTTATCGGATGCTGAATTGATCGCAGCCATCCTGGGCAGCGGTGGCAAGGGGCTGGACGTGATGTCGCTCTCCTCCAAAGTCGCTAAAGCGATATCGGGAAAGAAAGGCGATCTGTCGCTGGAAGAACTCACGAAGATCGAAGGCATCGGGCTTGCGAAAGCATCGCAGATTTTAGCAGGTTTTGAGCTGGCAAGAAGACATATCGTTACGGAAACTATCAAGATAACGGAAGCTAAGGATGTGTTGCCATTGATTGACCGAATAACCAGCAAGCAGCAGGAATATTTTATTTGCATCTCTCTTAACGGTGCTAATGAAGTAATTGAAAATAGAACCGTGACCGTGGGGCTGCTGGATCGGAGTCAGGTACATCCGCGTGAGGTTTTTGCTGACGTGATCACGGACAGAGCCGCATCTGTGATCTTTGCTCACAACCATCCTTCCGGTGCGCTTGAACCCAGCAACAGCGATCTGAAGATCCAGGAGCAGTTGACAGAGGCTGGCAGGATTCTGGGGATCAAGGTGCTCGACCACATTATTATTTCCAAAAAAGGTTATTATAGTTTTCAGGAGAATGGCTTGGTTCATTGATTGCCAGTTCGGGAATTGCCTGTTCTGGTTGTGATATGTGCATACAGTGCACAACGTTGTGTTTGCGGCTCCATTTATATCGTTTCCTGCTCAATCTCTTCGAGGACATCACGTAGTCTCCGCTGCTTTGATGGTACAACACCGACTGGTATGTGTTTGTGATCCGGAAACGTCGTTATATTGGTAAAATGCGGTGCATTATCCCAACGTGCAATCATATTACCCTCTCTGGTCTGCCAGTGAAACCTATATTTTCGAAGTTCGCCCAATACATGATACTCAAAAAAATATAAAAGTGAACCATCAACAAAAAGAAGCCGCCCAAAAATCTTGATCGTATCGTCTTCGTCCTAAATTCTCAAATCCGTGGACCGGACTATTGGCGATTCAGCTAACAATCGTTCTATTTCTAAACGGTACACGAAGCGTACATCCTATCAATGGTTTGTTTTTTATTTTCCAATAACTTTAACGTCTCGAAATCCGATGACCAGTGGAACCAGATCTCATCATCCCCCAGTTCTCCATCTTCAAACCGTTTCACGAATGCACGAGTTTTCATCCCGCATTTTTTCTCATAAGCAGCCAACCGTTTTTCATATTTTTTAATTTTAAGGTCGAGAAGATTTGATTCCGCAGAGAATACGGAACGAACCGAGAATAGATCCGCCTTAGAAACTTCTATGGTTGCCATCTCGACCCTCCCCGAATATTAAACTATTTGTACGACCTGTAAACATGCTTCGTCCTGCGACTCTTGTTAATAATCTCGTACGATTGCACCCCACTTAACTTTTATGCACCGCGTGGTGACACGCGCTTTAGCACCCCTCTTCTCTACAACAGTCCCTAAAACCCTGCCCGCGTCAGAACCGTCCCGACCTCATTATGGAGAGCACGAGCCCCATACCGAGAATGCCCGCGATCACGAATCCGATGATGCCGAGCACAGGAACCCCGCAGACAAATGGTTTCATGCCTGACTGTATGATGAGCGCGGAAGCGATTATGAGCGCAGAGATGATCATGCTTGAAGCGATGCGGTTGCTCATGACATCAAGTTCCGAAACTATATGATCGAGCCCGTGGTGCTCAAACTCAAGGCGCAGCGTCCCTTTCTCGGCCCGCAGGAAGATCTGGTCTATCCTGTGCGGCAAGCCGCGCACGAGCCGCCCGAATCCGGGTATCATCCGCAGCCATTCTCGTATGATCCGCTTCGGGTGCATCCGTTCCATCACCAGATTGTGTATGAACGGCTTTGCCAGATCCTGAAGGTTGTAATCCGGATCGAGTTGCGAACAGACCTCCTCTTCGATCATCAATGCCTTTGAGAGGAGCAGGAGGTTTGATGGAACGTTTCCACGGTATCTCAGGATCATGCTGATCATTTCACGCATCATAACACCGGTATTCACATACCGAAGCGACATCCCGTAGTATTTGGTGATCATATTCGATATCTCAAACCTGAATTGCGGGAGATCGATCTTATCGTAGTCGATGATACCGATATGCGCAAGCACATCGATCACAGAATCGATATCATTCTCTGAAAGCGCGATGAAAAAGTCCACAAGATCCGCTCTGATCACCTGATCGAGATGCCCGATTATCCCGAAATCAATAAACGCAACGACATTGCCCCCCATCGCAAGCACATTTCCAGGGTGCGGATCCCCGTGAAACGTCCCGTGCAGGAATATCTGTTTCAGAAACGAGGTCGCGAAATTGCGAGCGATGGTCGTGTGATCCAGGCCCGCTCGCTCGATCGCTTCGAGATCGGATACCTTGATGCCGTCGATGAACTCCATCGTCAGCACCTGCCATCTGGTATAGTCCCAGTAGACCATCGGGATCTTCACAGTGGGGTCATCGCTGAAGTTCTCCCGGAGTTCGTCTGCACTCTGCGCCTCAAGCGTGTAATCGAGTTCTGCGCGTAGGATCCGCTCAAACTCGGATATGACGCCGACCGGGTTTAAGGCTCTCGCCTCCCTGATGTGCTGATCCGCAAAGTGTGCGAGATCGCGGAGAATCCGGAGATCGGAGTCGATGACCTCCCTGATACCAGGGCGCTGCACCTTCACAACTACCCTGTCGCCGCCCGGGAGTGTGGCGAGATGCACCTGCCCTAATGATGCCGATGCATACGGCTCGCAGGAGAATGTCGCAAAGATCTCATCGATCGGTATGCCAAACTCCTCTGCGACGATGCGGCATGCCTCATCATGGCTGAATGGCGGTACCGTGTCCTGCAACTTTTCGAGCTCTTTTATGTACTCTTTCGGGAGAATATCGTATCGTGTGCTCAAGATCTGCCCGAACTTGATGTAAGTCGGTCCGAGTTCCTCAAGCATCAGTCTCAGCCGCTCCGGGTCTGAGAGTTCAGGATGCGCCTTGTGCGTCCCTGAGACACGGTCCTTCACTGACCGCACCGGGTGGAGATTGAAACGGTCAACCAGATATCCAAAACCGTACTTGATCGCAACGTTTGTGAGCGTTCGGTACCGGCGAACCTGTCTTTTACTGATTCTCCGCATCATCACTGCTTAATCTGTCGTGATGCTACATAATGCTTGGCGGTGCCGGATGCAGATGCAGTTTCAATCCCGCTCTGGTTTTCTGATGCGTTGCGACCAGCGACTGAAACCTTCACGAAGGTACGGATTCCGGTGTTTCAATCCCTGCTGGGTTTTCTGATGCGTTGCGACTGGGGGGTCGTAAACAATCCGTCTCTGCGCATAAGTTTCAATCCCTGCTGGGTTTTCTGATGCGTTGCGACAGCATGGTCGGCAGCCCGTATCAGCCAAACAGACTGCCCCAAAGCCCCGGAATCCTGGCCACACCCCCGAGCTCCGACTTGATCACCATCGGATTGCCGTCGATGATCTTGCACTGTATCTTCGGGTATCGGTAGATCAGTTGCCGCCGCCCATATACTGGTGCAGTATCGTATCCGGTGAACTTGGTTGCGAAGAAGCCGCGGAGCCGGACTGCGGATTCTGTGATCGGGCGACTGGATGCAAAAGTCAGGACGAGGGTTTCGAGGGGTGGTGGTTCCCGCGATGGTGGCGGTAGGCAGTATCAGATGCTCAGCACTTCAACCGGCACCGGCGTGTCTTTAGCTATCAGCACATTCAACTTCTCAAAACCTATTACCCTTCCATTTCTGTCCTTTTTCAAAATAACATCCTCTCCAGTCTCCTCCGATACCCACTCCTTCTCCGGATCGTCGAACCAGACGTCAAGTGTATTTGTGAGTCTGTTGAATACGACACTTATCTTCTCCATATTTCCTGTCCCTCCTTTATTCGATGGGTAATGTATGTAGTGATCACGAATCCTTCTGCGCGATTCACGACCACGCATAGATGGTATTGTTTACCACCATAAATAATCTGGCGGTAGAACAGGTAAACGTTTTCATCCGTCCTGCTCCGGCGAATGCTTTCCGGATATTTCAAAGTCTCGACGACGTTCTCTTCTTTATTTCGCATATATGGGTGTTTTACTGTTGTGATGTAATTCCAGTACCCTTCAGAAACAGAGATGGTCATGTTCAGTGGGGTTCCTACCTCAAATTTGATGCTTTCGTTCATCTTCTTACCCCGCCCCGGTACAATCGGAAAATCCAGTGAAATCGCTATATCCTTAAATTTTACCGCAGAGCACTCGGAGAACGCAGAGGCATCAGAAAACCAAAGCGAAGATTGAAACGATCTTAAAACTCTGCGCCCTCCGCGGTGATAAATCACTGGATGTTCA
>DASC01000083.1 GCA_002503595.1 Candidatus Methanogaster sp. UBA203
TTGAATCGTCTTATGGCGGAATTGCGCAAAAGTGGGCACTGATCCAGTCGGAAGAGATGAAAAAACGGAAAGAAAAGATTTATGACAAGAATATCGAAAAAGACCTGAAGGCTGCGCAGAAATCTCTTAATAAATTGAAAAAGGTGGAATATGCTTGCTATGAAGATGCATCGGTCAGAAAGGCGTTGGCTTGAAAAACATCGTATTCCACTTATGCGCTGTACAAGATGAATATGAAAAATCTAAGCAGATCCACGGTGTTAGAAACAGTAACACATCCTTATTCGGTCATAGACGGGAAGTGTGGGCGGCGAATCGCGCAGAAGGTACATGGAGATCATCCTGTCAGAGTCGTTTTCGAGGAGCACGAAGACCATTTACCAAATAGTGACCGCATACCCGTCGAAACCGAAAGCGGTATCTGGGGGCGTACAAATGATGATAAAATACTTTAAAGACATCGATATACTGAATATAGAGCTTCACGAAGGCGAGTTTGGATACAGCGAAGAGATTGCTGACGGGGTAATCTTCGACATAAGTCAGGAAGGCGAGATACTGAGTATCGAAGTTTTGGACGTGGCAAAGAAGTTTCGTAAACCTGCTGTGGAGCGGGTTTTCGAGAAGTATGTGGCAAGAGCACCCCCGACAATGGTCTGAATAACGCTGGGCAGGACCGGGTCGCCTGCATGTCGCATTGTCGCTCTAAGATCTTCCTTTGCCGCGGCTTATTGCATTCGAGCACCAGCATCGCCAGAACAGAAGACGATATCCCCTGCCCTTGCACGCCTGACAACGCTTCTGAGGATATTCTTTGCGCCCGTTAGATTGTACGAATCCTTGTCAAGCACCGTAACCCTCGCAGCCATCCCTGACTCGATGACCCCGCAGTTAAGACCGAGTGCAAGCGCACCTGCACGGGTACATATCCTGAGCACCTGCCCTTCATCGATCTGGCAGAGCGACGAGAGAAACCTCATCTCAGAAAAGAGATCCACCGAATTAAACATCACATTGTCGGTGCCGGCAGCAACCAGCAACCCCGCGGCAAGCATCTCCTTAACAGGCGGAATGCCGACCCGTGTCACGAGATTTGACCGGATGCAGACCACGACAGGGATATTCTCTCCGGCAACCCCGCGCAGGTCATCACGGGACGCGTGTGTGAGATGTACCAGGAGATCAGGGTTTAACTCGAGCGCACCTTTGATGTCGGTGGAATCGAGTTCCCCTGCGTGGATCGCAAAGATTCCTCCATGCCTCCGTGTCCGCTCTGCTATCGCCGCCGCAACGCCCTCCTCGTAATCGTTGGTGCTGCTGATCCCGATGCCGCCAGCCAGTTTAAGGATCGAACCGATCTCGTCCATGGCATCGCCTTCATCCCCCTCAGCACCATCTCCTTTACCCCCACCGGGTCTGCCAAGAATCACGGCATCCACAGCGCCAGCGCATCCGGAAGCTGAAGCTGCATCGATCGCACGCATCAGCGCAAGCACGCCGGGAAGCCCCCCTTCCCTGAAATCGGCAAATGCACAGGTGCCGGTCACGATCATGTCGCAGATGCTCGCCTGCATCGCGCGCACGAGATCGTGCGTACTGGTCGCCCTCAGCACGCGGTGCTTCAATCCATCCGGCGGGCGCACCAGACCGGCGATATCCGTGATCTCAGGATCCTTGAGCACGGAATCCCCGAGATGTGTGTGTGCATTCACAAAAGCAGGCAGGATGATGCCGTGCGCCAGCGCATCCACACGCCCCGGCTCCTCGCAGATCTCAGCGATCACGCCATCCCTGATGCAGATGTAGCCCTCGACCGCATCAAAGGCTTCGCCGCAGAGGATGCTTCCCGAGAGCAGGTACTCATCTATCGGCATATTCACTGATGCACTTCCTTGATCCGGTTCTTGATACTGTTCTTAAGTTTCGCCTCTATCTTTTCAAACGCATCGGTGATCTCAGTACCGGAATCCGCATCCGAAGGTTCGATACTTGACAACTGCTCAAGCAGCTGGTAGACCAGGAACAGATATCCCTCGGGTTCGTCTGTGATGGTGATTGAATCGCCGCTCACATTGACAAGTTTCATTGTAATGTCGCATACCCTGCCATCCGGATCGCAATTGATGCCAAATCTGGTATGCTCAAGCCCCTCCGGATGTCTCAGGCGCATCGCTGCATGTTCTGCTTTCGCACCATAGAGCGCGACAAGATAGCGGAGGAACGTGATGACCCGCTCAGGAACCTTCAGCCGCTCGTACTCTGCAAGCACAAGCGGATCATTGGCAAACAGCGGAAACGTTATGGTCTGCCCGATATCCTCGCCAAATGCCAGAGCGAGAGCCGTTATGAGGTCATCGTGTGTATCGTAGCCGACATCGCTTAAATGGCACTCGATCAGATCCCGGATGTATCCCCCTTCCGGATCGCTTTTCAGGATCTTTGCGATTGCAGCACTACCTTTTTTGATATTTTTATCAACATCCGGCGTGAACACATTTACCTCGTCTTCAGGAGTCTTCTTTTTCTTTGTCATGCCTCTCACCAATCAGATTTGCGCTCTGCTGGTTAAAATGTTATTCGTGGACAAGAGTTTCGGGACAATATTATTTGACCAACGATCTCATCACTCTGCGACCCACATACACAAGTTCGGCACCCGGACCCATGCGCCCCTGACATCCTGCTGACATCCTGTATGACATTGCCCGATGCACACGACTATTTTTATGAGGCATCATCGAAATAACTACAACCAGATGGCAAAACACCTGATGATCCTCGGAACCGCGTCCCATGTTGGAAAGAGCGTATTAGCCGCCGCATTCTGCCACATATTCTCAAAGACTGCGCCGACCGCGCCCTTTAAAGCGCAGAACATGAGTCTTAACTCATGGATCACGAAGGATGGCGGCGAGATCGGGATTGCGCAGGCGATACAGGCGTGGGCTGCCGGAATTGAGCCGACCGTGGATATGAACCCGGTTCTCTTAAAGCCGAAGGGTGACCGGCTCTCGCAGGTGATCATCCTTGGCAGACCCGCGTACGATCGGGCGGCAGGCGACTATTACGAGTCGATCGAAGAGATTTCAGGGGTCGTTGACGGTGCGCTTGCGCGGCTTGGCGAGATCTACGACCTGATCGTGATCGAGGGCGCGGGAGGCGCGGCAGAGATCAACCTGTACGAGAGGGACATCGTGAACATCGGATGCGCCAGATCGATAAAACCGGATATCATACTGGTGGGCGACATCGAGCGCGGCGGCGTCTTCGCGAGCCTGTACGGGACGATTGAACTGCTGCCGGATGACATCAGAGCCCTTGTCAGGGGATTTATCATCAACAAGTTTCGTGGCGATTACGAGATCCTGAAACCCGGAATCCTGCAACTCGAGGAGATAACAGGACTGCCAGTCTTCGGGGTTGTGCCTTATGCGGATATCGCGATTCCTTCGGAGGATTCGGTATCCATCGCGGATAAGAAACCCCTGGAGCGTCCGGTAGATATCGCGGTCATACGCCTCCCCCGTATCTCGAATTTCACGGATTTTGAGCCGCTCGAAGCATTTGCAAATGTCAGGTACCTCCCGCTCGATTCGGATCTCGGGAGTCCTGACCTGATCATCATCCCGGGAACGAAGAACACGACCGCCGACCTTGTGGAGATGCGGGAGCACGGAATGGACAAACGGATCATCGATATGGCAAAGATGCGGTCGGTTCCGGTCATCGGGATATGCGGCGGATACCAGATGCTCGGGCGGACGATCATCGACCGCGGGTTTGAGGGCAGCGTTGCCGAGATCTCAGGAATGGGGCTTCTCGATGTGGAAACGACATTCGAGCGGTACGAGAAGCAGACCAGGCAGGTCACAAAACAGGTTACCGCGGGCGGTCCGATCATCGGGGGCATCCGCGGCGAAGCGGTCTCTGGTTACGAGATCCATACCGGCGACACCGTATCCGCCCGCCCGGTCTTCGGGGATGACGGGTGCATCGACGAGTCCGGGCTGATCTTCGGCACATATCTGCACGGCTTGTTTGAGAATGAGAACGTGCGAAGCGCGCTACTCGGATACCTCTATATGAAAAAAGGAATCCCGGTGCAGAGAGCGTCGTTTGAGATCGTGGGCAGGGAAGAGGGGATCAGGAAGTTCGCAGAACTTGTCGAGCGGTATGTCGATGTGCCTGCGATCAGGGAAATTGTTGGGGCTGTGCCACGCCACTGAAACGTAGGTATTGGCAGAGCGTCCGGGCCCGCAATGAAGCGGCAGTCCCACAATTGGATATAGGACATCCCTTACTTGAAAGCTATCCAATGGTTATCTGAACCTTTTCTTTAACATCCGTTGCCCATGGAATGTCAAGTCTGGCTGACAGATACCAGGAGGTTTTCTTCGTTGCCCCCATTCCAGCAAGAGATTGTACTATACCAAGTGCAGTTCCTAACGTACCTTCCAGTTGGGGCATTTGGGGCTGCTGATCCAGAACATCTTCAGGAATTTTTATCTCAAAAGGATAGGTTCCGCTACCTTCATATTCCTTTTCTCCATCCAACTGCTGCTCAAATTCATAGATACGGTCAGTCCTTG
The DNA here is from genome assembly GCA_002503595.1 of Candidatus Methanogaster sp. UBA203. GTDB lineage: Archaea > Halobacteriota > Methanosarcinia > Methanosarcinales > Methanogasteraceae > Methanogaster_A. The sequence continues at coordinate 4,590 of DASC01000083.1, forward strand.
TTGACCTCCTCGTACCTCTCCTCTCTGTGATCTTTTGGTCACATATCAAAGAGATGGTAAACTCCCTTGCCTTTGCTCTTTTCTTCATACTCAAAGTCGCAATTCCGGAAATAACTTCGCCAGTGCTGAAGTTGGTCTTCGGGACCGCGATATCAATCTTTCCTTTGCCAAACATCCCTCTCACCTCGTATATCTGTTACATATCTATTATCTGCTCTATACTGTCATATCGATTGCTTTTCTTACAATTTCCTCTGACCATCCCTTTTCCATCAGAAGCGAGGCTATCTTATCGTCTGTGTATCCCTGCGATTTATATTGTTGAACGACAGGTATCAACTGTCTTGCTTTTGGATCGATAAATTGCTGTTCCGATTTTGGCGTTCCAGTTCCTTCTCCTGAGACACTCGTCAGGTAGTGGGTAACTTCTTCCCTATCTTCTTCAGGAATCGCCTCTGGCATGGTTACAGCAGTATAGAATATTGTGAAATAGACTGTTTTAACCATATCTATGAATATGCCAGCCACAAAGTGTAATATCAGTGCTAAAATGACTCCAATACCTATAGCCACCAAAGAATGGGTTGCAAGATATAGTCCACCCCCAACCCCAAGGATTAAGAGAATGGCAATCCCCATAATATACCCTCTTACTAGATCACCCACAAAATCAATCCCAAAAACACCGACAAGAGTGCCGGGAACATTATTTCTTATATTTTTTATGTCAGATATAGCCTCTCCAACAGTTTTTTCTGGAATTATCGAGCCTGGTAATAAGAAATGACCAACCAAATCCCAACCTTCCTCAACTGCTGCACCTGCTATCCGCATAAGCATATTTAATATAGCCCATAAGCCACCCCTCCCAGTTCCTTCCTTCAATTTTCTGGATAGAGCGGTCAGCAAGATATCCAGTAATCCCAGGATAAAGATATCTTTTTTGTTCTGTCTTGCTCTTGCCAGCCCCTCTTTATAAGAGATCTTATTTCCTGTGAATGTGTGGTACACAATCCAACACTGAGCTGCGCGGTAATACATCTTGATAAACGGGAATAAAATCAGCATCAACACTGAAAATATAAGTATAATTATTGCTATAACAATTGCGGCGCCTGTTACAAAGTAGAACGATACAAAACTACCGATTACCAGAACCCACAGAACAATTCCAACAACAATTTGTGTAACAGTGGGCTTAAAAATCGCAGGATTCCTTGCAATAACGGTAAAAGTGTTTTTCAACAGCTGTATAGTGTCTTGGAATGTACCTCCTGATATGCCGAATAATCCCATCTTTTTAGCCTCCTTTAAATTAAATTCCCTTTATCACATGAGTTTCGGCAATTTC
>DASC01000082.1:0-5276 GCA_002503595.1 Candidatus Methanogaster sp. UBA203
ACCTTATCTTTTCTGTTCAAGCACGCTCACATCGGGGTTCGCCTCGCCAAACTTCCTGACGAGTTCCGCGATCATATAATGCCGGCATTCCCTTCGCTCTCAAGCCTCCCTATCAACTGATACGACGCAAAGAGCGGCGAAGGTCCGATCTCTGATGCGAAGTCGCCGATTCCCCGATTCCAGACAAAGAGCATGAAGAGTTCATCCAGTTCCGGGACTGTGACTCCGGCAGAGTATGCCTTCACCAGTTCCCGCGTTGCCTGACGAAGACGCCCTGCGCCAACAGCATTCGCAAGCGAGAGCAGATATTTGGTCTTCGGGCCTATGGCAGGATCTTCCTTCCTCCAGACAAGTTGCCAGAACTGCGACGCGGTCCTGCCAAGCGTCTTCTCGATTTTACCGAGATTGGCGAGAGCTGCCGGGTGCAGTGGCGTTTCCATCGCGGTGGCGGCCTCTTTCTCTTCTGTCCGGTAAAAATGCGCCCGGTATTCGTTGTCCAAGATCTTCACGGTCAGGTGCTCGAAACCGATCTCTTCCAGAGTGGAATAGAGCGGATCGGATCAAAACTCCGGACCACGCAGATTCCACCGCCAGCGCTCACCTTTTTGGATTTTTCCAGAATCGTGGACAGGAAATTGCCAGCAAGCCCCCTGCCATCCGGCACTTCATACGATTCCTTTTTATCGTTCCATTCTTTGGCCATGGGCTACCATTTATATCTATAAACCTTTTAATGGTTTACCGTTGTAGTTATGTGTATTGCGAAATATATAACGTTGTGGTGCGGAAATCGCCCATAATGTTTAAGAGAAATACGAAAATCGGTATGGTGGCATAGATAATGATTGACGAAAAAGACAGGTTGATACTGGGAATACTTCGTGAGAATGCTCGCACACCGCTCACTGAGATTGCGGAAAAACTCGGCGTCAGCGAATCCACGATACGAAAGCACGTCAAGGCACTTGAGGATGAGGACGTTATAAAGCGCTACACCGTAGTTGTTGATCCAGCGAAACTCGGATACCACTCGGTCTCGTTTGTCGGTCTCGATGTTGAGCCCACCCACTTTCTCGATGTTGCAATCAAAATGACAGAGTTTCCTGAAGTGAAATTCGTTGCAACGTCGACCGGGGATCACATGATCATGACCGAGATCTGGCTCAAGGACGGGAGGGAACTCGGAAAGTTCATTGCGGAGAAGATCGGGAGACTGGAGGGCGTGCAGAGGGTCTGTCCGGCTGTCATCATGGAGAAGTTAAAGGACAGTTGCGGATGATCGTCGAAATCATCGTTCTCGCATCTCTGCCGCATCCACAACCTTCCCGGCAAGCTCTGCGCACGCAGCAAGATCGTCTGCCCCCGGCACAAACTTGACCGATATGGAATCGACAACCGTAACACCGGTCTTCTCAAGCTCGCCCGTAATCGTTTTGACCGCGCCTCCTGCCCAGCCGTACGATCCGAAAGCGGAACCGACCTTCCCCTTTGGTCGAAGTCCTCTGAGATACGTCAGGAATCCCCCGACGCTCGGAAACATCCCGTTGTTGATGGTGGGAGAGCCAACAAGTATGATCTTAGCCTCCAGAATCTCTCGTACAATCTTGCTCCATTCCGATTTCCCGAGGTGGTACACCTTGACCTCGAACCCGGCATCGATTATGCCCTGTGCGATCGCAGCAGCCATCTTCTCGGTGCTGCCCCACATAGTATCGTAGACCACGATCGCGGTATCGTTTGACTCGGCTGAACTCCAGCCGCGATACGCGTCAAGAATGTCACCGACACCGGAATCGCGCCAGATCATGCCGTGGCTCGGCGCAATCATATCGATCTCGATTCCCATCTCACCGATCTTCTGCAGGGTCTTTGTGATAAGCGGCGAGAATGGCATCAGAATATTGGCATAGTATGTGGCAGCCTCGCCAAGTATCTCCGGAACCTCGTCTGCGTACCGCTCGCTGCTTGCGGTGTGCTGCCCGAACGCGTCGTTTGACAGGAGGAGGTGATCCTCAGGGATGTACGTGACCATGTTGTCGGGCCAGTGGAGCATCGGGGTTTCAACGAACGAGAGCGTCTTTTCCCCGAGTGAGATAGTATCTCCGGTCTTAACAGTCTTTATCTCCCAATCGTCGCAGTCATAATACATCGGCAGTTCTTCCGCCCCTTTCTCAGTTGCGATCACGGTCGCATCGCAGGCGACCTCCATCACGCGGGGAAGTGATCCGGTGTGATCCGGCTCGACATGGTTCACGATCACATAATCGATGGTGCCTGGGTCTGTTATCGATTCTACACGACTGCGCAGTTCATCAAAGAATCCGGCTTTCACGGTATCGACAAGCGCAGTTTTTGAGTCTTTGACGATGTATGCGTTATACGTCGTACCTCCTGGTGTGGCATATCCATGAAAATCCCGCAGGTTCCAGTCGATCGCTCCAACCCAGTACACGCCGTCTTTTATCTCTACTTTGTTCATGATATCATTTCTCCAGTCAATCTTCCTCTCCAACATAAACCGTAGCTTTAGCAGGTGTCTTTCCACCCATTACCTGATGGTAGTACGCATAAGTCATCGGCTCGCCCTCTTCGAGAATATCCGCATCAACAACCTCACCAATGAAGAGGACGTGCGTGCCCACATCCACCTCCTGCGCAACCGCAACCTCGATATAAGCAAGAGCATGATCGAGCACGACCGGTGCACCAGTGGTGCCGGTTCGATACCGGACCCTCTCAAACTTATCGATATCCCTGCCTGATCTGAAACCGAACCTGCCAATGAACTCCATCGGCGCATCCGTCCCGAGAACGGATGCCGCAAAGACACGACTCTTTCGTATGTATTTGCAGGTCAGGTTCTCCTTATTTATGGAAACCGCAACCGTGGGCGGTCTGGATGCCACCTGCATCACCGTATTTACGATCTGACCGTTGATAGCTTCGCCATCTGTCGATGTGACCACGTAGAGCCCGTAGCTGATCAGATGCAGTGCTTTTCGGTTCATTTTCTTGTCCACTATCAACTCATAGAGCGTCCGCGCTCATCCGGATCATCTGCCGGACCTCAGCGCCAAGCGCTGGCGGCAGTCCCTTGATATCCACGTTCAGGAATCCGCGAACAATCGCACCAGCAGCCTCGTCTTCCGAGAGACCCCTCGCTGTCAGGTATGCGATCTCCTCTTCCGATATCCGCCCGACCGCTGCCTCGTGCGAGAGTTCGGCGTCCTCTACAGTCGCCTCAAGTTCAGGAACCGAGTGTATCCGTGCCGTATTGGAGAGCATGAGCCCGATGCACTCGAGATGCCCTTTAACTCCTGCTGCTGAGCCCACGATCGCACCCCTTGCAGTGACATTAGCTTGATCTGTTGCAATCGACCTGGATATCAGTTCTGCACGGCTGTTCTCGCCCTCCAGCACAACTTTTGAACCAATATCGACCTTTGAATCCTTTGAAGCGTGGATAACGGTCTGCGCCATCGTTCTTGCATTCCTGCCGCAGTATGTGACCGGATACATCTGCACGTCCTTGACCGGCTTCATCAGGATGTAGTTGTTGATGTATGTCCCGCCCTCACCAACGATGATGCCGCTTCTCGGCCGTACCACCACTTCGGGCGCCCAGTTGTGAATCATCGTGTATGTGAGCGTTGCGCCTTTCTTCACATAGAACTCGGATACGCCGAGATGCATGGCAGAGCGCACATCCTGCGCAGTCGAGCAGCCTGTGATGATGTGGAGTTCTGCGCCTTCTTCGACGATCACGATGTTGTGCACGTTCTGCGAAAGCCGCTCCTTTCCGATGAAAAGACATGTCTGCAACGGAAAGATCGATTTAACGCCCGGGGCAGCTCTCACAAAGTAGCCGCCTGTCTGCTTCTCTGCAACCGCCTTTGTGTAGATGTCCTTGTCAGCTGCGACCGCACGCCAGAAGTAATCTGATAGCCAGGAGTACTTCTCAAGCGCCTCGCTACTGTCTATAACCTCGATCCCTTCCTGCACGGTAGTTGAGCAGATAACAGAGTGATCAAGTTGCAGGAACGACCCTGATCGCTCTTCGCCGTCCGGATCATACCCGACTTCGAGAAGAGACTTTTTGTATTCGCCTTCTATCTCGGATCGGTCTTCCGGAACGTGTTCCTCTGCATCCATCGTGTAATCTTCCGGATTCACGACATTCACGACATCTGGCACTCTCTTATGCATTTCTCGTAGCCTCCTTCTGATATCTGCCTGATGATCTGATCCGGATTTCCCGAGCACCCGATCCTGCCGCCGAGCATCACATGCGCCCAATCCACATCCACATAGTCGGTGATCGTTGCAAGATGCGTGATAATAAGCCCTGATGCGATCCTTCTGCTCGGACGCTCCCGCCTGTGCAGGAGTTTGCCGATCATCCCGCCGATTAACTCCATGTTCTCGATGTCAACGCCAGAATCGGGCTCATCCAGCATCACAAAATTCGGATCCTGCGCCATCAGTTGCAGTATCTCGGACCGTTTGATCTCGCCTCCCGAGAAACCCGCGTTCACATCCCGCTCAAGGAATTCCTCTGTGAAATGCAGTTCTTTCGCAAGAACACGTGTCTCATCAGTGATCTCACCGGATTTATCGCCACGGCAGAGGTTCACCATCTCCCCGAGCCTGATACCGCGTATAACCGGCGGGTTCTGGAATGCGATTCCCATCCCGAGTTTCACGCGCTCAGCAGTCGTCAGGTTGGTGATATCCGCGCCATTGAAGACGATCTTGCCGCCGGTCACCCGGTATCTCGGAAACCCGAGTATACCAAGCAGAAGCGACGTCTTTCCGGATCCGTTGGGACCTAACAGGACGTGACACTCGCCCTTCTCGATTATGAGGTCGAGACCTTTGAGTACAGGTCGTCCATCGACCTCGAGGTTCAGGTTTTCTATTTCGAGCATGCTTGATCAATCCTTGATCTTCTCAAACGAGTCCTTGTGCTTGCAGACAGGACACTCTTCCGGCGCAGCATCAGCGTCGGTTGTATATCCACAGTTTGTACATCGATATTCAGCCATGACTTGTACCTCCTTCAGCCATCTTTGTTAGAGCGTTTGTATGGTGGCATCCATGTAATGCCACGCACACTCTGGAGATGCGCCGTTGTTCCATATATTCCTTTTGTAGAGGTGTCAGTCTGTGCAGTTGTGTGCTTTCGTCTCTTAAGTGTATTTGTGCATAAAAGCAACCACAACCTATATTTGAGCAAGCGCGAGAGATTACAAGCGTATATTACAAGGTGTGAACAT
>DASC01000082.1:5324-7103 GCA_002503595.1 Candidatus Methanogaster sp. UBA203
GGATGGTTTTTTCAGAGCGATATTCTTCAGACCGAAGAGAGAGGATATTTTTCCAACTACGCTTAAGGTCGGAGAAAAGGTCGGAGAAAAAATAACTGCAAACCAGCAGAAGATCATCGATTCTATTCTGAAAGAGCCAACCATTTCCGCAAAGGAATTATCCGGATTGGTGGGTATCTCCCAAAGAAAAATCGAAGACAACATCGCCAAACTAAAAAAAGGGGTTAATCAGGCGCATCGGTCCGGCGAGGGGTGGGCACTGGGAGGTGGTCGGCAAATGAAGGGGCAGGCGAGCCGATCAGGTGTGAGCATGAATAACAGAGAACAAGGGCACTTATTTATAAGATCGACGAATAATAAATAATGAAAGTCCATGAGGTGACATCATGAAACTTGGAAAAGAAGAGGCAGACCTGTTTCACAGGTTGTACTGGTCGCTTTTGTTCTACGTGAACCGGAAGTATCCGGTCATCAAAGACCTGGATGAGCCGGATTTAATGTATGAAAGCCCTGGAGGTGTTAACGAACTCCACGAGAAAGTGTGCAATGACCTGGGGCTTATTGACTCCTTTGTTTCTGAAAACCCGTTTAATTTCAACGATGAAGAGCTTGGTATAATCAAGAGCTGGAAGAATTTTGTAAAGGGCAAGTTTTTGATTGTGGCTCATCTGAAGAAATATTCTGTTTTCATGATAACCGAGGGGGAACAAAAGGTGTACGGTGTTCTTGGGTTATACGATGAAATTGAGGATATAATGCCTCCGCTTATGCCCATGTTTGTTGAAACCACTCTTCTCCCCTTCAAAGGCAGGATCATTTACTGCGGGTTCATGGGCGCATACAATATTCACATAGGCGGTAACATGAGGCGCAGTATCCAGGCTGAATACCAGCAGTCAAAAAGGAGGTTCGGAGTCATTACGTCCCTGGATGCACCGGTCCACGAAAAAGAAGATTCTGATTGCGAATTGCTGAAGTTTTACACCAGGAGCGAATCGAACAGGGAGCGATACTGGGAAGAGATAGATGATATCCTGAGTGAGAAACCCAAACTTATGAATGTCTATCACAGGGAGATAGGCAAGTCATACGCAAGAAAGATATCAAAACGGCTCTCTGATATCGGGGTTGCACCGGCATGGTTTGCTATCTTTGAGAATGTTGTAATAGCGTCCGGGAAAAGCGAGAAAGATGCGAAGGCGCAGATAGCGGATTTGCTACCTGAGGACAAAGTGGAAGGGGTGCATATATTCAGGTATGGTAAAAAGGGACGAAAGAAAAAATGACGGACAGGACGTTTAAAGAAACCGAAACACTGGAGCTAAAGAAATCCACCTCGAAATTAAAGGAAGCGATCATTTCAATTGCTGCTATTCTTAATAAGCACCAGAGGGGCGAGATATATTTCGGGATCAAGAACGATGGTTCTGTTCTAGGGCAGGATATTGGCGAGCAGACGATACGGGATGTTTCAAAGGTAGTGTCCGATAATATTGAGCCGGGGATATATCTGGAGATCAGCAGGGCTATATTGGACGGCAAGGACTGTGTCCGTGTTATATTCCAGGGTAACGAATCCCCATATTTCGCTTATGGCAGGGCGTATATGCGGGGGATGATGATAGGAAAGTATCTGCAAGGGAACTTGAAAATTTGGTAACTACTCAGGTTCATAAAACATGATCGTGCGACTTCGTTATATCGGCACTGCTTGACCCGTAACACAACTTGATCCAACCAGGGCATTTAACCGCAGAGTACGCGGAGGGACGCGGAGGG
>DASC01000092.1:0-4477 GCA_002503595.1 Candidatus Methanogaster sp. UBA203
CTCTGTGTCCTCTGTGGTTTTCCGAAACTTTATTTCGAAAATATCAAAAGTCTCCGGGGTTTTGGTCACCGCACGAGACTTTTTATTATTTTCTGGGAACGTCGGATTGTCATATGTAAGCACAACTGCCGGAATGTGGAACTATCGATCTAAAAAATAATTTAAACCGTTAATCTGCGTAATCCGTGTTAATCAGTGGCAAATAAAACTTTTAGCCACAGATTAACACTGATTTCACTGATTCCGGAAGTCCAATCGTACCAGTGTTTGCAGGATTGGCGTCACGTTTTTCAACCGACCAGAAGAAATTAAAAAGACTCCACCGCAACGCGAGATACCAAAGACCCGATTTATCACCGCGGTCTGCGAAGCAGCGCCGAAGGCCGATCGCAGAGGGTGCAGAGTTTCGAGACTGCGTAAGTCCTCTGCGTGACCCTGCGTACTTTGCGGTAGAATCAGAGGATGGTGATTCCACTTGAAAAAGCGACATTGTCGGATTCAGTCCAAAAGCCCCGCCCACAGAAACCTTCATAATTCCCAAACCGAGATCAGATCACAGGAGATCACACATGGAAACGATTACCGCAAGATACGATGCAAAAACCATAGAAGAATCGATACAGCAATTCTGGGATGATAACGACACTTACGCGCGTGTCCGGGACCTTCGAAAGGACGAAAAGCCATTCTTCTTTGTGGATGGTCCCCCATACACCACAGGACACATCCATCTCGGAACCGCATGGAACAAGATCATCAAGGATGCGATCCTGCGGTACAGATCTATGTGCGGGTATCACGTCATCGATCGCGCCGGATGGGATATGCACGGACTCCCGATCGAAGTAAAAGTCGAAGAAAAACTCGGGTTCAAAACAAAAAAGGATATTGAAACGTACGGGATTGATTCATTCATAACTACATGCAAGGAGTTCGCAATACAGAATATGAAGGATATGACGGGGCAGTTCAAGCGTCTTGGCGTTTGGCTCGACTGGGACGACCCGTACATGACGCTTTCGCAAAAATACATCGAATCGGTCTGGTGGACGCTGAAGAAAGCGCACGAGAAGGATCTGCTCGAAAAAGGTCTTCGGGTGGTGAACTGGTGCCCGCGATGCGAGACAGCGATTGCCGATTCCGAGGTCGAGTACGGGGATCGGACCGATTCGTCGATCTATGTCAAATTCCCGGTGCTGGATGAGGAGAATACGTTCATCGTCATCTGGACAACGACCCCATGGACGATTCCTGCGAATATCGCGGTTGCTGTGCATCCCGACTTCGAGTACTCGAAGGTACGGGCGTACAGGGATGGTAAAAGCGAGATACTGATCCTTGCTTCCGATCTGGTCGACCCGGTGCTCCGGGAAGGCAGGTATCAGGATTACGAACTTCTTGACGTCTGTCACGGAAGCGATCTGGTCGGGATGCGATATAAACATCCGCTTTCAGATATCATCTCAAAACAGAACGAATTTGCACACAGCGTCTTTCCGGCAGAGTTTGTGACCACCGAGAACACCGGATGCGTGCATATCGCGCCGGGTCACGGTGTGGAAGACTTTGAACTCGGATCAAAGTACGGACTTCCCGCTTTCTGCCCGGTGGGACCTGACGGGAGGTACACGGCAGACGTAGAGCCGTACACCGGCGTCTATGTTAAGGACGCAGACCAGACCGTCATCGACGATCTCGATGCGCGTGCGCTCTTGCTTGCAAGCGGGCAGATCGTGCACAGGTACGGGCACTGCTGGCGGTGCAAGACCCCGATCATCTATCTTGCAACCGAGCAGTGGTTTTTAAAGATTTCAGAGCTTAAGGATGCGATGCTCGATGAGATCGCAAAGGTGAGCTGGTATCCTGACTGGGCTGGATCCGCGAGGTTTCATGACTGGGTATCCGGAGCGCGGGACTGGTGCATATCGAGGCAGCGGTACTGGGGCGTGCCGATCCCGATCTGGGTCTGCGACTCGTGCGGAGCGTACGAGGTGATCGGGACCCGCGATGAACTCATAGAGCGTGCGTCGGCATCTTCCGTGCCACCAGACCTGCACAGACCCTGGGTCGACCGGGTCACATTCGAGTGCCGGTGCGGCGGAACGATGCAGAGGGTGGAAGATGTCTTCGATGTCTGGTTCGATTCAGCAGTTGCATCGTGGGCGACGCTCGGGTATCCACGCGATAACGCCCGTGAAAAAATCTCCGTCCCGGGCGTCGACACCGGAGGCGTTACCGGTGCGTTCGATGAAATGTGGCCTCCCGACTTCATCGTGGAAGGGCATGACCAGACCCGCGGGTGGTTCTATTCGCAACTCGGAGCAGGAATGGTCGCGTTTTCGCGGATTCCGTACAGAAGCGTGCTCGTGCATGGGTTCACGCTGGATGAGGCAGGCAGCAAGATGTCGAAGAGTCTCGGCAATGTGGTCGCTCCTGAGACCGTGATCGAGAAAGTCGGGGCTGATACGCTGCGCATGTACGTGCTATCCACGAACGCGCCATGGGACGACCTGAAGTTCAACTTAAGCGAGGTCGAGACCGTGCACCGCTTCGTAAACATCCTCTGGAACGTCTACAGGTTCCCGCTGCCATACATGATCCTCGACCACTTCGATCCCGCGGCAGATGCGGTCTCGCTCGAATCGGTGCGCGATGCGATGAGACCTGAGGATCGCTGGATTTTATCGAGAGCAAACTCGCTTGTACGCGATGTCACGTCTGCGATAGATGAATACAAGCTCCACATCGCGACACGTGCAATCATCGAGTTCGTGCTCGACGATCTCTCGAGATGGTACATTCAGTTGATCAGGCCGCGCACATGGACCGAGGCGGAAGATCCTGACAAACTCGCGGTCTACCGGGTGCTTTACGATGTAGTAACGACGGTCACGCGTCTGATTTCCCCGGTAATGCCGTACCTTGCAGAAGCGATCTATCAGAACCTTGAAGGAGGGGAATCGGTTCATGCATGCGACTGGCCCACCCCTGACCACAGTCTGATCGATCCGCAGCTTGAGGAGGATATGGCAGAGATAAGAAGGGTCGTGGAAGCGGTTGCAAACGCAAGACAAGCAGGAAAGAGAAAACTCAGATGGCCCGTCAGCCGGGTCGTGATCGCGCCAGCAAGCGAAGAAGCGGTGCATGCCGTCGGATCGCTCTCGCTTGTGCTCTCAGAGCAGGCAAACGCAAAGGAGATCGTCCTGCTCGGCGTTGGCGAGGAATGGGCTGAACTCGGCGTTGAAGCGATCCCTGATATGGCAAAACTCGGTCCCGCGTTTAAGAAGGATTCGGGAAAGGTTGCAGCTGCGATCGGTGGAGCTGATGCGAGCGCGATTAAGGATGCGATCGAGGCGACCGGAAGCTACGATCTCGATGGGACACCGATCACAGACGAGATGGTCAGTTTCGAAAGAACCGTCCCTGCGTTCGCTTTCGCTTCGGAATTTGCTCACGGCATCGCGTATGTCGATGTCTCGCTGACGCCGGAGATCGAGGCAGAAGGGTACGCGGCAGAGGTGATCCGCCGCATTCAGGATATGCGAAAGGAACTCGATCTTGAGGTGAATGACTGGATCCGGGTCGCGGTCGAGCTATCGGATGAACGGATCGCAGGTCTCTTGCAGAGCATGGAGAGCTTCATCGCAGAAGAGGTTCGTGCAAAGGAGATATCGATTGTCGATACCGCGGCAGCCGGAGATCTTGTGAAAGACTGGGCGGTCGAATCTGTGGAGATGCGGATCGGTGTTGGAACCTGATTTTGAAGATGAGATACGAGCGATCCTGACCTCGATACAGGATGAGATACACTCGAGACTTCAGGAGTTTGATTCGGTCCTGAAAACCCAGGGTGAGGAAAGCATCTTCGCTGAACTCGTCTTCTGCATATTAACCCCGCAATCAAAGGCAAAATCCGCTTGGGCTGCTGTGGAGCGTCTTCTTGATAAGGGTCTGCTGCTTACCGGAACCGAGGATCAGGTTCTCAGGGAATTGACCGGAGTGCGGTTCAAGTATAAGAAGGCGGGATATGTCATAAAAGCGCGGAACATGTTCATAATCGATGGTAAACTCTCTATCAAGTCCCGGATCAGCCGGTTCAGCGATGCCTGTGACGCAAGGGAGTGGCTCGTCCGGAATGTGAAAGGAATCGGCTACAAAGAGGCAAGCCATTTTCTGAGGAACGTTGGACCTGGCGCTGATCTTGCGATTCTTGACAGGCATATACTGAAGAATCTGAGATCGCTTGGGGTAATCGAGGAAGTTCCGGCATCCTTATCGCGGCGGAGATATCTTGAGATAGAGGAAGGGATGAAGGAACTTTCAGAGGGGGTTGGAATCCTTATGAGCCATCTGGATCTTGTTTTGTGGTATAAGGAGACCGGGGAGGTGTTTAAATGAGAAGTGTATCCAAAATTCGAACATGCTCAGCCAGGTTGTGGTAAATCAGCACTGAATGGAAGTGATTAGATTGATGAAA
>DASC01000092.1:4492-4680 GCA_002503595.1 Candidatus Methanogaster sp. UBA203
AAATCAGTGTAATCAGCGTTAATCAGTGGCTAAAAACAACATTAGCCGTAACTACTCAGGTGTATTGATTGATCCCCTGATTGCGATTCTATGTTTTCTGGCAAGAAAAATAACCGCAGAGCACGCGGAGGACGCAGAGCTTTTTTTATCCTTCTCCGCAAACTCTCGCGCCCTCTGCGGTTAAATTC
>DASC01000125.1:0-584 GCA_002503595.1 Candidatus Methanogaster sp. UBA203
TAACACTCGTATTTTCTGATTGTGCCCTTTTAGTTCCGCACAGGCTCGATCACCAGCAGATCCTTCTGGTCTGCAATCTCCTTTAAGAGATCTACCGCTGAAGCAAGTTCAGACTTTCCTACCGCCTCGATGAGCATGTATGCGGATGATTCGCCTTCGATCTCCGGCATCGCAATGGAGATGTCGGTAACCTCTGCAAACCCGGTGCGGTCGATGCAGTCGATCGTGTCTTTGATGTCGGTGTGTATGATATGTCCGATCAGTATCACGGACTCACGTTCGATCAGCGGATTCTCATCGATACTGGCAACAGCAATGCCGCTCTTCTCGAGTTCATCGATCAGCAACCGCCGCTTGGTTTCATCGATCTCGAATACAATCTGTACCGGAATCTTGCCCCTCGATGTCCTCTGGTCGCGATGGTGCACGATGCTTATGATGTTGCCGCCGAGAGCCGACAGTGGTGTCAGTGCTGCCAGAAGCTGCCCCGGCTTATCCTGCAGTTCAAGGGTTGATGCGATTCGCATTGGTGGTGTATGGTTTTTGGGCATAATAATCTTGACGCACGCCTGGGCTACCAACTG
>DASC01000125.1:589-9877 GCA_002503595.1 Candidatus Methanogaster sp. UBA203
AAGATTAACCACAGAGGACGCGGTCTGCGAAGCAGCGCCGAAGGCCGGGCACAGAGAGTTGCTGTTTTCTCCGTGACCTCTGTGCTCTCGGTGGTTTTCCGAATCCATTTCAGAAGGTAATAAAAAGTCTCACCAACTGACCGGCAAAAGTAAATACATCTGCCCGCCAATATTCCGAACATGATCGATGCCATCACCGGACTCTTCGAATCGGTACCGCCATCGGTTGCGACCATGCTCATGGCGGCGATGCCGGTCGGGGAACTCAGGGTCGCAATCCCGGTAGCCATCGGGGTCTATGGCATGGATCCATTAACTGCATACATCCTTGCAGTGATCGGGAATATGCTGCCGGTCGTACCACTTTTACTCTTTCTCGAATCGGTATCAAATTACCTGCGGCGGTGGGTCTTCTGGGACGTCTTCTTCAACTGGCTATTTACGCGCACGTACCACCGGCACAACGGAAAGTTCGAGAGATACGGTACCATCGCGCTTCTCTTCTTCGTGGCGATCCCCCTGCCGGTCACAGGCGCATGGACCGGGTGCGCGGCAGCATTCGTATTCGGGATACAGTTCAGACACGCGTTTCTTGCCATCCTCGGAGGCGTCATGCTTGCAGGGATCATCGTTACGAGCATCGTGCTCGGCGGCGTGGGAATCCTCGATCTCCTGTAAGGGATTGTCACGAATTCCGCTCCTGCCTGCCAAAACTCTTTAGTAACCAGTCTTCGCATAGTCCCACTCATGAAGATACTACTCATAGGCAGTGGCGGCAGAGAGTATATGAATACCATCCATGCCATTTAGAGGGGCAGGACTGTACGTTCTGCTTCTGTCCGTTCTATCCGTGCAATAACGAGCAGATCGGCGGCAGGTACGTTGAAAGTTCAACCGGCGGAGTGGTCTGGAGTTGCGTGGACTGCACGATCATCCCTGAGCCTGATGTTGCACAGGAGCTGCTCGAATAGTTGATGGGGCTCAAACCCGGTGAGAATCTGCGATCCGTGTTTGATCGGGCGATTGTGAGGTGCATTGTTTGATTGTGCTGGTGGGAAGTCGCGGGAGTGAAAGTGCGCTCTCGCTCGGCGGTAAACGTTATCCTATCAGGTAGATTCAGCTAATCCCTTCCAGACAGTCCGGCATGAATGCGCCAGCCATACATGTGGATTGCAGGTCTTCGTGCCACTCGGAGACGTACTGCTGATCATACATACTCTTCGCGGGATGTCGTTTCTGTCCATTTCCAGAGGTATCTCTCTGTCAGGAAGCTATGAAAGTTTCCATGCCTCAGAGGTGTCACGACTTGTGGTGTTAACAACCCTACCGCTCACGAGAGGGTTTATGTAATGTGAGTTCTGATTTACCATGCATGGAACAAGGAGAGTTCCGTCATGCGCGACATACGGCATTGCTCTTGACCGGTCACATACTAAGCATAGGCGCAGCCAAACCGAATGCGGAATATACGATCTCGGAATATACGATCTGCGAAGCAGCGACGAAATATGACTGTTGAAACGATCCTCCTCCTACTTGAATCAGTACTGCTTGTTGCTACTATTATACTACTCCTTTACAGTATAAAGGAAGGGAAAGGTAGAAAAAACCTTTTGTTAGAAGTAGGGAAGACAACAAAGATACTTACAAGACAAGAGTACTTTCTCACAGTCACTGATTCCATGATGGATACAAGGGTTGAAATTGTAGGGTTTATTACGGGTAGACTTCCAACAGGAGATGATAAGAAAAGAGTAAGAGATATCCTAAATAATGTTGAGAAATTAACAAAAAATGATATAAAAATAAAATATCTCTTACCCAAATTCCCTGATAGACTACATATAGGGTATCTTTATTCAAGAGCGGGTGCCGAGGTCCGATACAATATCTGTGCTATTGAAAGTGACATTCGCTATATGATTGTGGATGATAGATCTGTTGTGATTGGGATTCCTGAAAGCATGGGCGAAAAAGAAGCTACTAAAAAAGGCTACAGAATCCCATCCGAAGGTCTTGCTGCAATCCTTAAAGATCATTTCTACAGATGCTGGGGGCAAAGTATGATGCATGAAAAATATGTTGAAGAGGCAATTAAGCAGACCGGTTTAACCCCAAAGCAACTTGGAAGGGAGCTTCAAATAGATGGGAAGGAGTTAGAGAGGTTTATTGAAGAATAGGTACGTACTTAATATTAAAAAAGTTATATTTATTCAATTTCTATAATAAGTGTTAAAAAAATAACTGGCTGAACAAATTAGGACTTGCTCATCATTCGAAAAATAGCAGATAAAAAACGTCAGAAATCCAATGTATGAGCATCCTCCTTGATGCATCGGAATTTCCATTCAGAGGTCCGTGACGTTATTTCGAAGTTGTTACTGATTCCCAAGTTCTCCTATCTACTACAACAAGCTTCGAATATCTGAAAACAGACGAGTCAGAACCAAAGCACCAGACAAATTAACACCTTCCCATATCCGGTCGGTTGGAACGCGGTACATGCTGACTCAAGCATCACGCAATCTGACGCCCCGCCGCGACTCTTTATTATCTTCTGGAATGGGTTTTGGAAAACCACAGAGAGTACAGAGGGCGCAAGAGAAAACAGCAACTCTCTGTGTCCGGCCTTCGGCGCTGCTTCGCAGACCGCGTCCTCTGTGGTTAATCTTCTTTGTCATAACCCATCCACCCAGAAGAAATTAAAAAGCCACGCCCCGCCTGCCAAAACTCTTTAATAATCCGTCTTCGCATAGTCCCACTCATGAAGATACTACTCATAGGCAGTGGCGGCAGAGAGCATGTGATCGCAGAGGCGATCGCACGCAGCAGACAAGATCCGGATCTCTATGCGGTGATGAGCAGAAAGAATCCGGGAACCGCGAGATTGTGCAAGGACTTCCTCATCGCAGACGAGAGCGTGGACGCAGTCATCCCGTACGCGAGATCGAGAAGAATCGATGTTGCAGTGATCGGTCCTGAAGCGCCGCTTGCGCTCGGGCTTGCCGATGCGCTCGAAAGCGAAGGCATCCCGTGTCTCGGACCGCGGCTTGCTCCGGCGCAGATCGAACTTGACAAGGCATGGGCCCGGATGTTTATGCGGAGACACGGGATTAGAGGGTGTCCGGCGTTTGAGGTCTTCGAAGAGGGGGATTTCGAGGGTGCACACGCTTTCATCGAGAAACTCGGCGATGTCGCTGTAAAGCCAACCGGTCTTACCGGGGGAAAGGGCGTCAAGGTGATGGGCGATCACTTCGAGATCGAGGGCGCGAAAGCGTACGCATCCGAACTCTTGAGTACCGGATCTGTCGTCATCGAGGAAAATCTGTTGGGCGAAGAGTTTACGGTGCAGGCATTCTCGGATGGTACGACGCTTGCGTTTGCGCCTGCTGTGCAGGATCACAAACGCGCTTATGACGGAGATAAGGGACCGAATACCGGCGGCATGGGTTCTTACTCGGATGCGGGGGATCTCCTGCCGTTTATGCGCGAAGAAGATTACGAGGAAGCAAAGGCGATCATGCGTGATACCGTAAAGGGCATCAAAGAGGATGTCGGCGCGTACAAAGGCATATTGTACGGCCAGTTCATGATAACAGCGAAAGGGATTAAGGTAATTGAGTTTAACGCACGGTTCGGCGATCCTGAGGTGATGAACATCCTCCCGCTGCTCCGCACCGATTTCGTGGACATCCTCTCAGCGGTTGCAAATGAGACGCTCTCTGATCTGGATGTCGAATTTAAGCGGCTTGCAACCGTCTGCAAGTATGCGGTTCCGGAAGGTTATCCTGAAAATCCTGTAAAAGACTCTGTTGTCGAGATAGGTGATATCGGAGATGCCACGTTCTTCTATTCGAGCGTGTACGAGCAGGACGGTGTCGTGTACACCACAGGATCACGCGCGATTGCCGTTGTCGGGGCTGCACAGACGATAGCGGAGGCAGAGAAGATCGCATCTCACGGGCTTACCGGAATACATGGCGATCTGATTGCGAGATCTGATATCGGGACTGCGGCACTGATCGATAAGCGGATCCGGCACGCAGCAGAAATGCGCGGTTCATGATAATCGAGTTCCTCGCATTCGGG
Source organism: Candidatus Methanogaster sp. UBA203 (assembly GCA_002503595.1). Taxonomy (GTDB): domain Archaea; phylum Halobacteriota; class Methanosarcinia; order Methanosarcinales; family Methanogasteraceae; genus Methanogaster_A. Next base: position 4,679 of record DASC01000125.1, read on the forward strand.
TTCCTGATCGGACTCACAGGCGCTGCCGTGCCGGGACCCATGCTCTTTGCAACGGTTAATGCGTCGCTCCGGCGCGGCTGGACTGCAGGTCCCGAGATCGTGCTCGGACATGCGCTTGTAGAGGTCGCGGTCTGCGTCCTGCTCTTTCTCGGGTTCTCGATAGCAACCGATACGGTCTTCCGGATCGTATCGATAGCAGGAGGCGGGGCTCTTGTAGTTTTTGGGCTGGTAACCCTCAACTCATCGAAGGGTGCAACATTTGATGTGGGCGGAAGTGGTGCAGGGGGCGCCGTCGCGGCAGGCACTCTGACATCGGTTTCAAACCCATACTTCCTGATCTGGTGGCTCACCATCGGAAACGCCATGGTGATGGACGGGCTTGCGATCGGCGTTGCTGCCGCCGTGCTCTTCGTTATCGGGCACTGGATCGCTGATCTGGCATGGTATACCCTCGTTTCGGTATCGTCAAGCAGAGGAAGGCGGGCGATGTCTGACCGCACCTATAAGCGGATGCTTGTCGGATGCGGAGTCTTTCTCATCTGCTTCGGGGTGTATTATCTGGCGAACATGCTCGGGTACCCTGTGGTAGGAACCNNTCGTGGTTTTATATGTAGATATCCACACAATACTTGAGTAAGTCATTAGATTGATAAAATCAGTGTAATCAGCGTTAATCAGTGGCTAAAAACAATATTAGCCACTGATTGATACAGATGAACATAGATCACAGGTTGTTTGTACCGTTGGATTAATTTAAAGACTCCATACGATATTGAGCATGTACTATCTGGCAGGGGTATTTGTATGAGATCGTGCATCGTGCGGGGGTGTTCACACCCGTCCACGCGCATGTTCAACCACATGCCCGAGCTCTGATGCGATAATACCGATTCCGAGTCTGACCGCATTTGGTGATCCCGGCATGCAAAAGACCGCTCGCCCCTGAACGATCCCTGCAATGGCTCTCGTCAGCATCGCGGCGTATCCGATCTCATCCATGCTCTTCGAACGGAAGATCTCCCCGAATCCGGGAATATCCTTCTCAAGGAGCGGACCTGCCGCCTCGATCGTGACATCGCTGGGTGCAAGCCCTGTTCCGCCTGTCGTGATGATAGCGTCCGTATCGTGACCCGCAACCGCCCCATCCAGCCATTCCCGGATCATGCCGATATCGTCAGGCAGCAGCGAATACCTCGCGGTATGCCCCAGGTCCTGGAGCGCATCGATGATGATCGCTCCGGATGCATCGTCTGCCTCAGATGGGTTTCGTGCGCCCTCGTGATCGCGATATCGCGACGAACTGATCGTTGCAACCTCAATTGTGTATCCACGCTTCGTATGTGACTTGTGTTCATCGGATGTGTTCATGAGTGCACACTTCGTCCATCAACCAATATATTCTTTGGCAGGGGCATGAAAGGCCGATGACATGCAGGAATCAAGCTTGCATTAACGTTTTGAAGAATATACCCAAAATGAACACGATTGGACCCCAATTTCTGCCAATATATTCAACGGACTCTTTGACAGGATCGTACCATCGACGTCCTGTTTTTGGATTATCTTCATCTCCCACAATCTCAAGCAGGATATCCGATTCTCCCGTACCGATGAAACTGCAGGATACCCGCGTCCTGCCGTTCGGCATGTGCTGGATGGAAAAAGTTCTTTTAGGAGCGGTTTCAATAGTCATCTGCGCACGCTCCATTTCGAGGGTGTTGCGCGCCCGCGGATGGTGTCGTACCGGCCAAGATCGCCACCGACCGCGGTATTCTTCTATTTAATCGTTCTGCTGCCAGACGCTGCATGATCCAAGCCCTAATCAACGTTCGCGTCGGCAGGTATTGCGATTTTGCAATAGTTTTCATTACTCTGAAATTTGTATTACATGTATTATTAACCCTTCGGGTAGATATAGACTCTAATTCCTTCAAAACGTTTTTAAGTACTTTAGGTACTTTAGGTACTTTAGGTACTTTAGGTACTTTAGGTACTTTAGGTACATATTATATACATATTATAAATCTATTATGCACTTGAAAGGAGTTATTAGAACGCTCCGTTCAATACAAAGGTGTGTGTGAAAAATGGTTTGACACCGATAATCTGCAAAAGAATCATTTTAGGTAGACTTCGTTCTCGACATCCCCCGACTGACGGTTCGTAACTTAGTTTAGCGTTTCAGCAGTCTCAACGCCGTCACAGCTTTCAGATACTCCGCTATGATCTTATGCGCAAGCTTGACGAAGAATACGCATAACCAAAACTGACCAGCCCAACCACTCAAACCGGTATCTTATGTCTCGTTTTGCGAACCGCCCGCGTCCCGCGTCCCGGTGTCGCAACATGCACAGAGACCACACGACTCTCCACCAGTTCAGCATCCTCGAATTCCTTTGTCAGTTCATCATCTGATTCGATCTGCCTTATCAGGTCTTCCACGTTTTTTGTGCGATAATGCCGCATGATTGTTACCTCCTCGCGTTTTTCCCTACAAATCCTTTTGTGCCTATCGGATGGTTCATAAGCAGTAATTACGCGAACTCTGTTACCACGTAATGGCGCAACAATGACCATTAATATCCTTCCAAACGACTCGCCAAGCACAATATATCGGGTTTCTTCATTGTCACGTACCTTAGCGGTATAATCTTATGGTTGAAAACCACCTCAACCTCGAATCGCTTAATCCCATGCCTCATGATGTGATTGTGTATTTCGGGGGTAAATTTCCAGTCGGGTTCGCTTCCAATTAACCATATCATCACAGCCCGGACACCGGCACATCATCAGATACTCTGCTCTGATCTTGTCGAACCCCGGCACCTGCTTGGTGTGGAAGTCCTGTATCTTCGCCGCTCTCTTCATCCGTCCTCTGTTAATTCATCAACCGATATATTCTTTGACAGGGGCATGAAAGGTAGATGCCATGCCAGATATGATCATCAAGGATGCGAAGGTGCTGCTGGATGGCAACTTCCAGCACGTCAATATCGCGATAGGGGACGGGAAGATCGCAAAGGTCGCAAAGGTCGGAGGGGGCGTATCCAGCAGTGCAGAGGTGATCGATGCTCACGGAGCGCTGACGCTTCCGGGTGTGATCGATGCACATGTCCACTTCCGGGATCCCGGACTTACGCACAAGGAGGACTGGTACACTGGCTCGTGTGCCGCTGCTGCCGGTGGCGTGACCACGGTCATCGACCAACCGAACACGGTGCCTCCGACACTGGATAAGAAATCGTTTAACCTCAAACTGAAATCTGCCGAACGAAAGTCGATCATCGATTTCGGGATCAACGGCGGCGGGGTTCCTTCCGCAAACCTTCCGGAACTGTGGAGTCTCGGCGTGACCGCATTTGGGGAGATTTTCATGGCGGATGGGGATCTATCGGTAAGCGAAAGCGAACTAACAGATCTGTTGAAGTCGATTGGGGCACTTGGGGGGGTAGCATCGATCCACGCGGAAAACGGAGAACTGTGCAGCCATTTCGCCGAGGAGTTGCGCAGGATACGCCGCCCCGAGATATATTCACGCGCACGCCCGAACATCTGCGAGGCGATCGCTGTCGAGCAGGTGCTTGAGATGCAGGAAAAGCTCCCGATCCCGGTGCGCATACATATCTGCCACCTGAGCACGAGGGAAGGGATCGGCGTGATCAGGCGCATGAAATACGGAAAAAAGGAAGTCCCGTTCACCTGCGAGGTAGCACCGCATCACCTCTTCCTCGAGCATAAGGACTGGGCGCGTCTCGGCACGTTCGGGAAGATGAACCCGCCGCTTCGGAAGCGGTGCATGCAGCATCTCTGGAACGGCTTAAACGACGGCACCATCGATATCATAGCGTCTGATCATGCGCCACATACCGAGGAAGAGAAGCGTGCAGGTATCTGGGATGCGCCAGCAGGCGTTCCCGGCGTCGAGACGATGCTGCCGCTCATGCTCCATGCCGTAAAGCAGAACCTGATCCCGCTTGCGCGGGTGATCGAGGCGATGAGTGCAAAGCCTGCGCAGATATTCGGACTTGATGACAAGGGGATGATCAGGGAAGGATACGATGCAGACCTTGTTCTCGTTGATACGAGTAACGTCCGGGAGATAACTGTCGATCAACTCCACAGCAAAGCCGGATGGACGCCATTTGAGGGGCGAGAAGGGATATTTCCGGAACTGGTGCTGTCTCGGGGTGAGATCGTATACGATGGCGAGATCGCGGGCAAGCGAGGGCGCGGGAAATTCCTGCGCGGGAAAGGGTATGTTGATGGATGATGGGACTGTGAAATAGGTGAGCGCATGGAGGTAACACCACTTGCTTTCGACAGCTTCGGTGCCAGATCGATGGCGACCTTTGTAGAGACCGACGACGTCTCGATCCTGATCGACCCCGGTGTTGCGCTCGGTCCGAGCAGACACCGGCTGCCTCCGCATCCGCTGGAGATCAAGAGAGAACTGGAACTGTGGCAGGATATCAAGGATCATGCAGCGCGTGCAGACGTCCTCGTGGTCTCGCACTATCATTACGACCATCACAACCCGGAAGAGCCCATGCTGTACGGAGATAAAATTCTGTACATAAAACATCCTGAAGAGAAGATAAATAAAAGCCAGACCAGAAGGGCATCGTATTTCCTGAAAAAGTTAAAAGACATCCCAAAATCCATAAAAACTGCGGATGGAAGCGAATTCAGGCATGGCAAGACCCTGATCCGGTTTTCAGATGCTGTGTGCCACGGAACGAACCCGAGACTTGGCTATGTGGTGCAGACATCAATCGAATGCGGCGGCGAGAAGTTCATCCATACAAGCGATGTCGAGGGTCCGGCGATGCCTGACCAGATACGGTTCGTGATCGATGAGCAGCCGGATGTTGTCATACTGGATGGACCGATGACGTACATGCTCGGGTTCAGATACTCGAAGAAAAGCCTTGAATCAAGCATCGAAAACATGATACGGATCATCACCGAGACGCCAGCGCACACGATCATTCCTGATCATCATTTTATGCGCGATTTGAGGTACAGGGAGCGGATCGCACCGGTGTATGAGGCAGCAGATGATGCCGGGAAGAGGGTCATAACCGCTGCGGAGTATGCAGGACGTGATATCGAGAATCTCGAAGCGAGGCGGAAGGAACTCTACAGCATACACCCGATATCATACTGATATCCATATAGTGCCACGAAACCTGCACAGAT
>DASC01000211.1:0-7400 GCA_002503595.1 Candidatus Methanogaster sp. UBA203
GGCTGATCGGCTAAACACGTACGGGTTATGAAAAAAAATCACCTGTGATTCCTGGTGGTGTCAAGGATATCCCGGTAATCGAGGAACCGGAAGAAGCGATCGGACAGGTTATCGAGAAGACCGAGATGAAGACCGATATCACATTCTCAGGAATGGAGCTGATCGGGCTTGTTGCTGTGCTTCTGGTGCTTGGACTGATCTATGCCGGATTCAGATATAAGAAACGATAATCAGGCAGACCGTCACGGTATTTGAGCAGGCAACAGCTATCGCAGGTATCTCGCTGCCTGCTCATACCCCGCACCCTTCCGAAGAATCTGCATCTCCACGAGATCGACAACGGTTGAAGCGACTCCATATTCGCATCTGCCGCCATCGATGACACAGTCAGCACCGTCCAGCACATCCTCACTGATCTCGCAGACCTCACGCGCTGGCGGCTCTCCTGGCAGGTTGGCGCTTGTGGATGTGACCGGAGTTCCTGAAAGATCGATCAGTCTGATCGTTATCTCGTGATCCGGATACCTGATCCCGACCCGGTCAGAGCCCGCGGTCAGGATGTCAGGAACCGCCGGCTTTTTCTCAAGGATCACAGTGATCGGACCCGGCAGGAGTTTTCGGATCAGTTCCATCGTATCTGAATCGCAGACTGAAACATCCTCGATCATCCCGTAACCTGATACCGCAAGCGATACCGGGGAGGGTCGCTTCTTTATTGCAAACACCTTTCTAACCGCAGTCCCTGATAGCGCGTCTACGCCGATGCCGTACACGGTCTCGGTCGGATAGATCACGACGCCGCGGTCTCGTATGATCTTTGCAGCAGTATGGATATCTGCCACCTTTCCGGATGCACTTGCCCGGGTCTTTTGCAAGTCCGCGTGGTTACTTTCCATGATGAGATTTTGGGGTCTCACAGATAATAATTTGCCGGACTCGATCGCACCAGCACACTCTACGGCTGCATCTCAAATGCACAGTCAGACACATCTCATTAACGAAATCCACATCATACGTACAGACTATGTAGACTATATAAAATCTACATATTTCTTGGGAAAAACTATATATATGGCGGTTGCGCACATTACCGCGGTGATATACCAATGGAAAAACCACACACATCACGAAGATTTTTGTCACGCACGGTCGTGGCAACGCTCCTGATCGCAGTAATCACGGCATCACTGCTTGGATCAGGTTGTATCGGGAACAAAGATGCCGGCACACAGGAACACGCAATGAAACTGCAGGTCGCGGGATCGACAACGGTTCTTCCGATAGCAGATGAGTGCGCACGCGTATTCATGGAGAATAACCCGGGCGACAAGATTCATCCGTCTGGCGGCGGATCCTCGCTCGGCGTAAAGGCGGTTGCGGACGGCACAGTGAACATCGGCACCGCGTCCCGTGACCTGAAGGACTCTGAGAGGACGAGCTACCCGGATCTTGTGACACATGCCATCGCAAAGGACGGTGTTGCAATCGTCGTCCATCCGGATAACGAGATCAGCGACCTCACGATGGAACAACTCCAGAGCATATACACAGGCGAGATCACGAACTGGTTGGAGGTCGGCGGCGATGACGCAGAGATCATGGTGGTCTCCAGAGAGGAGGGGTCAGGGACAAGGGATTGCTTCGAGCAGGCAGTTCTTGCGCCCACCAAAGAGGAGATCACTGACCATGCGATCATCCAGGACTCAAATGGTAAGGTGCGGACGACCGTTGCAGGAAATAAACATGCCATCGGATTTCTGTCTCTTGGATATGTCAACTCCGATATCCGGGCGGTTGGACTCGATGGCACCGATCCCACAGTCGAGAATATCCGAAGCGGCGATTATGCGATATCAAGAACGCTCTGGATGATCACAAAAGGGGAGCCAGACGCTGATGAGCAGGCGTTCCTCGGCTTTGTGCTCTCGGAAGATGGGCAGAGGATCGTTTCTGAGGTGCACTTCATACCGGTCTCGGGGTGACTTACGTGATACGGATCGCGCATCTTTCGGATATCCACGTATCAGACGCCCACTTTCTCGCTGATGTTGCAGGAAAAGTGGTAGATAGCATCAATGAGATCGCTCCGGATATCGTGGTCGTCACAGGGGATCTGACCCAGAACGGAGCCCATCCCGAGTTTGAGGGTGCAAAAGAGGTGATCGGGTGGATCGATTGCAAAAATAAGGTGATCGTCCCCGGGAACCACGATTCGAGAAACGTCGGGTACCTGTTCTTCGAAGATTTCTTCGGAGCACGCACCTCGTGCCATTCCCTTGGTGGCGTCACGGTTGTCGGGGTGGATTCGTCCCAGCCCGACATCGATGACGGGCATGTTGGCAGGGATCTGTATGACTGGATTGCGAAGAGTTTTGAGACGGACGATTTCAAGGTCTTCGCACTCCACCATCACCTGATCCCGGTTCCGATGACTGGGCGGGAGGAGCAGATTCCTGTGGATTCAGGCGATGTGCTTGAACTGCTCGACAGTTGCGGTGTTAATCTCGTGCTCTGCGGACACAGGCATGTGCCCTGGGTCTGGAGGCTGAATGAGATGTTTGTGGTGAATGCAGGAACCGCATGTTCAAACAAGATCAAGGCGAGGACGACCCAGTGCTACAACCTGATAGAGATTGATGACGAGGCTTTGCGGATCTACCGGGTGCTTCCGAGCGGTGAGCATGAACTGGTCGCTTGATTCCGGAATAGATGAACGAGGATATCGAAATCGAAAGCCGTGACTTAAACCTCTGGTACGGCGATGTACAGGCGTTAAAGAACGTAACGATTGCCGTACCAGAGAACAAAGTCACCGCCGTGATCGGTCCGTCCGGACGCTGTAAATCCACATTCATCAGATGCATCAACCGGATGAACGACCTGATAAAGGACTGCCGCATCACTGGCGAACTGCTCTTCGGTGGCAGGAACATCTACGACCGTGATGCGGACGTGGTAGCGATACGGAAGAACATCGGGATGGTCTTCCAGAAGCCAAATCCTTTTCCGATGTCGATCTATGACAACATCGCTTATGGTCCCCGCGTTCATGGCATAAGCGGTAAGCATAAACTGGACGAAGTCATGGAGACGAGTCTTATGGCTGCTGCGCTCTGGGACGAGGTGGAGGGTAAACTCGACATATCCGCACTCGATCTGAGTGGCGGGCAGCAGCAGCGGCTCTGCATCGCACGAACGCTTGCAGTAAAGCCTGAAGTGATACTCTTTGATGAGCCGTGCAGTGCGCTTGATCCGATATCGACTGCCAAAATCGAGGACCTGATCGGCGAGTTAAAACGCGACTACACGATCGTTATCGTGACACACAACATGCAGCAGGCAGCGAGAGTGTCGGATTACACAGCGTTCTTCCTGATCGGCGAGATGATCGAGCTTGGGAAGACGAAGCAGATCTTTGAAAATCCGGAAAAGAAGAGTACGGAGGATTATATCACAGGCAGGTTTGGATAGGGTGATAAGGTGGGATATGATGGTTCAAAAACAATACCACACGGAACTTGTAAATGTACAACAGAAGGTTTTGAGACTTAGCAAACTGGCAAATGCAGCGATCAAGGACTCGGTTGAGGCACTGCAGGATCACAATGTCGAACAGGCAGAGGCTGTGATAACCGGCGATGCAAGGATTGATGATCTTTCTGCAGAGATTGAGGTCCTCTGCATGCAGCTTCCAGCACTCCAGCAGCCAGTGGCTCGGGATCTGCGAATGATCGAGGCTCTGATCAAAGTCAATCTCGATATCGAGCGGATAAGTGACCTTGCTGCGGATATCGCAAAGATTGTAGCTGCAAATAATGATGAGGAACACGTCAAGCCCCTGATCGACATTCCCTTGATGGCTCATATAACATGCGAGATGCTGGACGACGCACTGTGTGCATTTGGTGAGTCGAACTCCACTTTAGCTTACGATATCGCAAAGCGCGATGATGAGATCGACGCATTGTTTGACCAGCTCAGGCGGGTGTTACTTACATTTATGGTTGAGAATCCGGGAAAGATCGAGAACGCATCACATCTGACGTCTGTGGCACAGTATCTTGAGCAGATCGGAGATCATGTCGGAAATATCTGCGAAAGCGTCGTGTACATGGCAACAGGTGATAGGGTGAAGTTGAACTGAGGGCTGCTATGGATACAAGAAAGGTGCAGGTAACAGGAAAGTCGACATACATCGTCACACTGCCGAAGAGGTGGGCAGTTGATTCGGGATTGGTTGCCGGATCGCTGGTCAGGATCTCATATCAGGATGATGGGTCGATTGCGATCACACCACCCGCACACGATTCTGACCCTCCCGCGAAGCGATTGGAACTTGAGGGTAAGAGCGCGGACGCGATCATGCGGGACATTATAGGTGCGTATGTGATGGGATACCAATCCATCGAGTTTCGTGCTGATCACATCTCGAAGGAGACGAACAAGACGATAAAAAGCATAAGCCAGAATCTGATCGGGATCGAGGTGGTCGAAGAAACCGATACGAGGATCGTGATCCAGGATCTCCTTGATGCCGGCGAATTTGCGATAGAAAAGGGCATTAAACGGATGTCATCACTCGTATTTCTGATGCTTGACGGTTTGATCAATTATCTGAAGATAAAAGATGACGAAATCTTAAGAGAAATCATCTCAAGGGATGATGAGGTAGATCGGATGTATCTACTGGTTTCAAAGCAGTTCATCAACCGGTTGAACCTGGGCAGGATATTAAAAATTGATGAGCTGAGCCTCATCGAGTCGTTCTATTACAGGTTGGCAGCGGGAAACCTCGAGCGGATTGGAGATCATGCGGTCAAGATCGCGGATGCGTTTAGCCATACGGACGTCCCGGATGCTGCACTCGGCATCAGGGAATCTGTCAAGGTTTCGCAGAATCTCGTTGCAAACAGCATCGAATCGCTCACGAAGTCGGATGCCTCTCTTGCAAATGACGTTCTGGCAAAGAATGATACGGCAAAAGAACTGCTATCAAAGTCGATGACTACCGCCGCAGCCACTTCCTCTCCGGAAATCATCTTTGACAGTCTCAGCCGGACGGGGGATTATGCCGCAAATATCGCAGAACTTGCAATCGATCTATCGCAACTATAAGGCGATCCCGCTCATACTCTCTGCTGCGGTCGTAATCGACTACGCGCTCACATTCTATCTTGCGGGTAGCATCGAGATGATTCAGGATTACGAACACAGTCCGACCCTTGTTTATGCGGTCAACCATAACATCGTAATCCCGTATCTCGTGTTTACGGTCTTCTTTTACTACGCTGCCGGCTATATCGTGCTGAAATATCTTGAGGATTCAGGGATATACTACATCGGTGTCTCCATCGTCCTCTTGATGAGTATCACGCACGTTCTTGGCGGGCTGTCATGGTGCGTCCTCTCTGCAAGTTACTCGAATGCGGTGCTTGCGCTCTCGCTCACCTCTGTTGTGATCACAATCGCAGTCTTTGGCTACGAGATAATCAGGCAGATATGACTATCATGGGGTCATGGCATCCCCTATCACAGGCAGTGTTTTCCTTGATGCGACAAAAGCATCGACGCCGTCTCGAGTGGTTTCGTAGATGTGACCTGACCCAATCGCATCGACGACTCCCATCCGGTGCATCTTGTCTCGTAGTGGGTCCCTCACATGAGTGATGTACATAACAATATTTCTGCGGTTCAGTTCCGTGTTCAGCTTTATCAGGCAATCCGCGCCTGTGATGTCGATATCGTTCATGGCTTCTGCGTCAATCAGAACCGTTTTCACCGGTTCCCTGGCTTTTGCAATACAGCGTTTCACCTCACTTGCAAAGAATTTGCAATTAAAAAAGATGAGTCTGGCATCAAAGCGGAAGATAAGCAGTCCGGGAATCGTTTCTGAATCCGGTCGCCTGCGGACATCCCGATAATAAGTCCTCTCACCAGGAACTCTGCCCAAAACGGCTGTGCCCGGGCGACATGCCTTCTTGATCAGCACCAGAAGTGAGAGGACGACTCCAAGACCCACGCCCTGCAACACGCCGATGGTAAGCACGCCAATGAAACAGACCATGCCCAGCGCAAACTCTGTGCGACTGAATTTCATCGCTTTCTTGAGTTTGGCAGTCTGGTCAAAACCGACCATCAGCACTATCACGATGGCTGCCAGTGTCGCTTCGGGCAGGTTGGTAAATAGCGGCATCAGTACAAGGAGCGCCAGGATCGCGAGGATGCCGCTTACGACATGGCTGATCTGTGTCTTCCCGCCCGCGCCCATAGCAACCGATGTTTTCGAGAGACTGCCCGCCACAACAAATCCCGAGCTTAAGCCCGCGCCCAGGTTAGCAGTGCCAAGGGCAACCAACTCCTGATCGGGATTAATTCTTCCACCCTCCTTCGAGGCAGCGCCAGCAGCTGCGCCAAGCGTCTCTATGTAGCCGAGCAGAATTATCGCCAGAGCGCCAGGGATAACAGCCATATAATCTGTCAGGCTTACGTCTGGCAAACTTATGGGCGGCAAGCCGGTGCTGAGTGTGCCGACCACGTCAACGCCTTTAGTTGTCAGGTTAAGTGCTGAAACCGCCACAATGGAGATTACAATGGTCGTGAGTGCAGCCGGCAATTTCGAGACATACCGACCGATGGCAACGATCAACACGATGCTGCCAACACCGAGTGTTAGTGTTGTCAGGTTGGTATCGGGCAACCCCTGGACAATCTCCAAAAGCCTTTGAACGAAGTTGCCACCATCACAGTCGACGCCAAACAGCTTGGGTACCTGACCGATGATTGTGACGAGGACTACTCCCTCGAGAAAGCCTGCCATCACCGGGATCGAGATAAAGTCGGCTATCCACCCCATCCGCAGCGTTCCAAACACTATAAGGAACAGCCCCACCGCTATCGCCATCGCCGTTGTTAGCGCCAGATACTCAGCCGCACCACAGGCAGCCAATGCGCCAACCGCGCTTGCGGAAATCAGGCACGCCGCCGAATCCGGTCCCACAACAAGCGTGCGTGACGTGCCGAAGATGGTATACAGGAACAGCGGTATAGGGATTGTGTACAACCCCATTATCGGAGGTACTCCTGCAATCCCTGCATAAGCCATCGCCTCCGGCACGAGCACCGCCCAGATGGTCAGCCCGGCAATGAGATCGTGGCGCAGCCATGAGGGCTTGTACTTTGGCAGCCATGTCAGGATCGGCAGGTACCGGTGGAGCAGGTTCTTATGGTCAGCCCGACTTGTTTCGTTATCCATGGTACCGATCTCCTTTGATAATGGCTTTGTTAGCCGAAGTGTTTTTGACTGGTTGATGTAATCGTTCCCGTATGGTAAAAATATTGCACCTTTTCAAATCTCCGTTTGGATATTGAATATGTTGTACGGCACTGTCTAAAAATCCAGT
>DASC01000211.1:7497-35925 GCA_002503595.1 Candidatus Methanogaster sp. UBA203
TGGAATTTTCGATTGTGCCATGTTGTACGTGTTTAGCCTTTCCATCTAACCGAACACAGATGAAAAGTTTCCGGATTCTGTAGTTTCCAAAATATGCCGAAGGGGTGGTTTTTTCAATCTTTGCGCCCTTGTGTTCTCGTTCTCCAGTTTAACGAAAGGTGCAAAGTTATCTTTAAAATTCGTCGTCGTCGCCCTCAAAATCTTCGAACCCCATCGTGTCCATTGCAGTCATCATGCGGCTAAGTTCCATGAAAACACGGATACAATGCACATCATTCAAACCCATACTTTTCGCCATTTCACGCAATTCGCTGACATCGAGGTACGCCACGCACTCCGATGTACAGTCCCTATCCATGTAACAACATTTTTTCGTAGCCATCGTTATGTTTAGTAAAGCTTCTGATTTATATGGCTTTTGACAACGCAGAAGCACTGGGCTTCTATATGTCCACGGTTTGTTGCGACGGTCATATCTCTCTGGTCTCCTGTGCAGTACGAGACATGTTATGTATAATTACTTCATCGATGATATCTTTGTAATATTTTTTATTTCTGCTCCCGCCGAATTTATAGTAGTGTCCTATTCTATGATAGTTTATCATAACATGCAGTATGAGGGAACATGGGAATGAGTAGATTGATGAAATCCGTGTAATCCGCGTTAATCTGTGGCTAAAAGATAAACACATACAACATGTTTAATCTGTTTTATGATGATTGTGAAAAATGGATGCGGATTAAGTGCTTGATATATTTGTGAATCAATTATACATATTCTGGCATTTACGTTTATTTACGCTTATTTGATGTCGTTAAAGTTCGGATAAACCAATACTTAGGGCAATACCTTCGCCACGCTGTTCGTTATGTGATGAGAACGGAATACCATAGTCATCCGGATCGTTGGAAGTCGTCTAAACGTGTGCATTCGTGATTTAATCACCTTTTACAGGAATTCATACCCTCTGTTGTGGTCACGATCGCCGTCTTTGGGTATAAGATACTCAGGCAGGTATGATTTCCAGGTATCTATATAGTTCCTATGTGCAAGGTTTATCAAGAATCAGGATGAGGTTTTAGTCATGAAAACGATCATCAGTATGCTCGTTGCAACGATACTGTCGCTGTATACGTTCTGCACATCCTGTTGGTACGCGCCGTCCATAATATTCGATTCGGTCATGCCATTCGTCTTTGTTGCGCTCTTTCTGACCGTGTATGTCGTGTACAGACACAGACGCCGGGTGCAGGCGTGAGTGATTAATATCCCAGTGGGGGCTGCTGTTGTTCAGTACCAGTGAAAACATTTCAACCAACTTTTCATCTGTAGTGACAAGTTTGTGGATCGGTTCAGACCCTTGCGGAAGTGGCTGCTGGAGATTGCTTGATAACTATATAGATTCTGGTGCTAACTATAGGTGAATCACTCCTAAATACATCATTTGTGCAAATTTTATATAGCAAGCCATCCCCACGCGTGTAACATGGTGATCGAGTCGCTGTCTCCCTGCTGCAGACTCCTGATCAGGCGATCGATCACCAGCATAAACCGTGGAGGAATGACAACCATGAACAGAACATATATGAAAAATGGCTTGATCGCCATTCTGGTGATGGCAGTACTTGTATCACCAGTATGCACTCAAGCCGGCAATCTGGGGCATGATCCCATGTACCCGGCACTGCCGCAGAAGGACGCTACGCCTGATTATCTTCTGGTGGATGAAGTCGATGTGACGGTCGACGCCGGTGCGAAGGAAGCAACGCTGCAGTTCGATACGTTGCTTGCAACACCGGGGGCGAAGGTATACTACGGGCTTTACGTGCCAGAGCAGGAGATACAGGTGCCGCAGTATCGAAGATCAACTACAGAAGATCTGACTGGAGAGAGCGCATCCCACAGCGCCACGATCAACATCGGGAAGTTTGAGGGCGCGCGTTATGACATCTGCAACTTCGGAGAAGATGGAGGTGTGATCTGCTACAGAATCGAACTCTACAACCCGGAAGTGGCGTCATCAGTATTTTATGATGGCAGGTTCAGGGTCGATGGGGATTATAATCTCGTGCCGTGCATAATCGAAGGTCCGTTTGTGGATCTTGTGACAACAGGCGGTGCGGTGATCTCATGGAAGACCGATGTACCCACGACCGCCGCGGTTGAGATCGACGGCGGGTCTTACACCGATGGGGCGTCTGGTACCAGCCACAAGATAGCAATCACAGGACTCTCTCGGGGTACGGGATATGAGTACGATGTGCTTGTCGATGGTGTGAACTATGCTACATACCACTTCACAACCGAACCGGCAAGCCCGAAGTTTGAGTTTGCGATAATGTCGGATTCGAGAGCCGGCGTTGGTGGCGGCGAGAGGAGCTTTGCCGGTGTTAACTATCACAAGCTCGGCAGGTTCACGATCGACGCGTACCAGAACGGCGCAGACTTCGTCGTCTTCAGCGGAGATCTCGTCAATGGGTATACCACGAGCATGGACGACTATCATAGACAGCTTGAGGCATGGAAGGACGCCACAGAGCAGGTCGGATGCTATATCCCGATATACGAGGTTATGGGCAACCACGAGGCTCTGCTGGATGTCTACGATGATGGAAGCAAGTATGGCATCGAGTTCGATAAGCAGGACGATGGCGCCAATAAGAGTGCTGAGACGATCTTTGCCGAGGAGTTTGTGAATCCGGCTGGTGGTTCCCCGGATCCTGAAAACACAACCGCTCCGAGCTACGCGGAGAACGTCTACTACTTTGACTACGGGAATACGAGAGTCATTGCATTTAACACGAACTACTGGTGGTGCAGCCACCCTGAGGACTTCGGAGGCAACCTCGAGGGCTATGTGATGGACAACCAGCTTGCGTGGATCAAGGACGTACTTGATGATGCGAGAGATGATTCAACGATCGAACACATCTTTATGTTCGCGCACGAGCCGGCATTCCCGAACGGGGGGCATCTGCATGATGCACAGTGGTATAATGGAGGAGAATCCTCTGAAAACGAGGATTACTATGGAAACCCGCTTGATCGGACATACGTGATCGAGCGCAGGGATGAACTCTGGGGGGCGATCAGCCAGAATGGCAAGGTCGTGGCAGTATTATTTGGCGACGAGCACAACTACAACAGGATGAGCATCGACGATGAGACACCGGTGTACCTCGACGGATCAACGAATCCGAATTTCACAAACCCGGTCTGGCAGATCATTACTGGCGGGGCTGGTGCGCCGTTTTATGCGCAGCAGGATACACCGTGGTCAGGTGACGTCGAATCCTTCTATCCGTCCAAGCACTACTGCATGATCAGCGTCGATGGAGGGGAAGTCTCCTTAAAGGCGATAAGCGACTCGGGCGAGGTCGTGGATGAGTGCGTGCTTCGAGAAGGAACGCCTGCTGGCGATACGAGCACAACCGAACTCTCGGCAAACGTCGTTCCTGCGATCTCGATCACGGTTGAGACTTCCGCGCTTGACTTCGGAATGGTTGGAGCCGGACTGAACTCGGCTACATCGCAGATCAGGATCGTGAACTCAGGCACGCATAACGTCGTTGTGACAGCGGAGATCGGGGCAGATGAGAGCGGCTTCTACGATGGTGCGCTCAGATTAAACGGCGGTTCCGTGGACGGATTATCTGTTGGGGTACCTGCCGATGTAACCGACTTCGAATACGCAGAGGATGTCGCGGCATCGCTTGAGGTTCCGGAGTGGGCTGGTGGCGAGTACGATGGAACCGTGCTATTCGTGGCAGAGGGGATATGATCCCCTCTTTATTTTACACAGGAGGAAATAATAATGAATAAAAAAGCAGTTATTCTGGCGGCAATCGCTCTTCTCGTGATTGCGACGCACGTACAGACTGCATCTGCATTAGGGGTTGGAGCATCTCCTGACATAATCGATTACGGGGTCCTGGATGCAGGTGACGGATCAGCAAAGAGTCTCTACGTCATCAACACCGGTAGTGAGGTCGAGAAGATCGTTGTTGTGGCAGAGACATTTGAGGATATAACCGAACTATCTGCGTCCGAATTCGCATTGAATCCGAAGGAGAGCAGATTGATCAATGTTACCATGGCTATCCCATCTGACTTTGAGGTGGGGGATCATTCAGGAAGCCTTCTTATCACAGGTTTTCCGGGTGCGTCAACAGGTCTTGGCATCGGAGCGTCTGTCAGGATACCAGTGGAATTTTCTGTGGAGGAGAAATCGCCTCCATTGATGGCTATCGGAATCGCCATCATCGGTTGCGTATGTGTAATGATCATACTCCTTACATATATCAGAAGATTAAAATGATAGGGAAGATCGTTCTCACCGTCCTCTTTTTCCTGCTGCTAACAACAGCACTCGCCGCCGCGAATGAGTGCTTAAATGACGATCTGGATGCCGATGTGGAATGGGTGAGCTCTGGCAGCGCAAGCATCGCATGGGGCAGGACTTATGAACTCGTTGCGAGTGATGAGAGTGATGATGTGTACATCCTGCGGGCTGACGATTTTGACGTCAGTCTGAACGCATCAGCCATATCGATCGAGAAGGGTGGAGCGGTGAGGAGAGCAATCCTGAATCTTAACCGGCAGGAAGATGATCGTTGTTTCGACTGGGATTCCGAGATAAAAGTGGAACTGACCGATATAACCACAGATTCGCATAAAACCCCGTCAGCACACCTTAAATTCTATTGCAGAGGAATGCCTGAACTCGATATCAACATCGATGCGACATCCGAGGATTTCGAGGAGATTCACGTATCCTCTGACCAGTATGCTCCGGAAAAAGAGAAGACGATCACGATCGATGTCAGGAATACAGGAGATGCATGGATAGAGACTGTCAAATTAACTGTTGAGATCGGGGAACTGGAATTGAAGGGTTACAAGGGCTTAGAGTTTCATGATCAGACCATATACAAAAATTTAGGATGCATGGAGAAAGATGCTAAAGAATCGATCAATTTTACGGTTATTGCTCCAACGTGGGATGGAATAACCTCGCCTTACGAGATCAATTACAGTATATCGGTTTATGCTAAAGGATTCGACATCAAGGACGGGCAGCATGAGACAAACAATTCCATGACTCTCACCTGCACCGACCCTGAGATCCGGGTGGTAAAATCGGTCAGCTATGACGAAATCGGTATGAGCCCGTGCAATCTCGTGAGATCGAATAAGTACAGTCTGCGTGAGCTGGTCGCATGTATGCCAGAGGCTCTGATATACAACGTGAGTGAGTGGAGTACCGTGGAACTCCGCGTTTACAACGTCGGTTTCTATTCTGTCCACAATCTCAATATTACGGATTCCTCGATCCCGGATGGCTTAAGGGTCGCCAAGACCTATACAAAAGGATCGCCAGCATGCGTATCTGAGGAGACTCCATATTCTATAGGGTACAAGCTCTTCCCGACAAAGCCGGGCACGTATACCTTCGATGCGCCGTCTGTTGAGGCGGATTTCTATGGAAAGGATTTTTCATGGGAATCGAGTGGCGTTACGATCACGGTTCACGGACCCCACATCAATCTGACCAAAACGGTCGCAGAACCGGAAGGCTACGGAACATACAAGGTAACCCTGAATCTGCGAAACGATGGTGACCGCGCTGCATATATCAACCTCACCGACACCGTGCCTGCTGGCGCGGGCTATATCGAGGAGAGTGCTGAGGAGGGAATCGAGGGCGGTGGATTACCGCTTTCCGAATGGGATCTTGATCTCTGCAGGGTCGATGATTCCCACCGCATAGCAGTAGAAGGCGTTCTTCTCCCGCCGGGAACATCCCTTGAAGCGTCCTACCTGATACGTCCTGACCGGTTCGATGAACTGAATCTTCCGTACGCTGAGGTCTGGTTCAGAGCTCGGAACTACTACGAAGGCGTGGTTCGCTCCTCGTTCTGGGAGTCTGGCGTCGAGGTGGCACAGGTCTGGGATCCGTCATCAGGCGGCTGGGTGACGCCGGATAATGGGTCAGGGAAGGAGGGTGTCAATGAGACCGCGGTACCGACACCGACACCTGCCGAACCTTCAAATTCGACACAGTTTAAAACATCGCAGCAGGTTTTGCTGCACAGGTCGGATGGCAATCAGACAAATCAAACAGTACTGCATACATCACCGCAACTCTTCGGCATAACTGACCGACTACCGCATCAGATCAGGGAAGGTGTGCAGTGGGCAGGTTCTGTCGTTGGGACGGTATGTAAAATGGCATCCACCATCGCGGATACCTCGCTCACATTGATCGCGATCATAGTTGCGGTTTCAGGCTTCTTGCTGGCGTTCGTACTGTTGCGGACGGGTGGTCCCCCGGTTTCGCCGGGGACGTGAACAGATGCAAAAGAACGCAGATTCCGGATTCTGCAAAAATCTCCGCGACTTCCGTCTCTGTGGTAAATATGTACGTCACGATTTGCCGGATGATCTCGGAAGTGGGTATGGAAAGTTTAAATATCACTGGATATTTAGATAGTGCTTACATCTCAATCAAATCGTGTCGGAAAAAACTATGAACTCACTCGATTCCAAATTGAGGATAGCCATTGAAAAGATCACCTCGCTGGATGATTTTGAGAAGGTTAAATTTATTATCCAATATGGTTCATCTGTGCGAGGCATGATGACTGAAGACTCAGACATCGATCTGGCAATCTATTATGACACCAACGACGACGATTACGCATCTCGATATAGGTTTAAAGTAATCTCCAGTCTTTTTGATAACATCTACGATATACAAATCTTCCAACAACTTCCGCTGTATGTGAGGACAGACGCTCTGAAAGGCAAGGTGATCTACTGCAAAGACCGAAACTTCCTGTATGATGTCGCGCGGCAGACAATAAAGGATTTCGATTCATTTAAACACAGATATTATGATTACATCGGGGAGAAGTGTATTGCATGAGAATAAGCCTCATAAAAACAAAACCGAATGTATAGGCGGAAAGATAAAAATGGCATCGTATGTAGAAATCACAGAAAAAGGATATCTATCGATCCCAAAGCGAAGCGTTGAGAGGATGCGATTGAGGGCAGGCATGAGGTTCAAATTGTTGGCTGATGAGGATGACATTCTGGTTTTAAGGCTTGTGCATGAAGAAAAGACCAGGACTCAGGTAGATATGAGTTCTTTGTTGTTGCAACAGCAAGCGCTAAAGAATATCTGGGATAGCGAAGAGGAAGATGTCTATGAATTATGACCGTGGCGATGTTGTCATCATTCCATTTCCATTCGTAACTTCAGAAGGTGCATCGCAGAAGGCACGCCCAGCGTTGATAATCTCTGACCATTCGATTGATAGGCGTTTTTGGGATCTGATTATGGCGGGGATAACTTCTCGAATTGTAGAGTATTTGAAAGAGACGGAATATATGATTGTTGAGGGAACGAAAGATTTTGAGTCTTCGGGGTTGGTAAAGACATCTGTAGTGCGGTGCGAATATATCATGACCGTACCCGAGAGACTCGTTGCAAGAAAGTTGGGGCATTTGCCTGATGAAACAATGGCGGAGATCGATAAAAAATTGAAATTGAGTCTGGGAATAAAGTATTAAGAAATAAAATATAATTGATTATTTATATCCGAACAGAAATCAGTAAAATCCATGTTTCCGGAAAATAGACCTTTTCTTTGTTCATCCGAAGTAACAGATTCTGTTACCATGGGTATAATTAATAAATTCCCTGCTCATAAGCCTTACTCTCATCCCCACGTATGAGACTCAACCGAGCACGAATGATACCGTATTATCAGCACAATGCCGCCGCTGCATCACGTTTTTACCTGCTGGTGCGTGTTTTTCTATCTATATAGATTCCAGTGTTAACTATAAGTATTTTGCGCATAAATATATCCCATGTACAAGGTTCATATAGATGCAGTTACAACCATACCATCAGAGCGCGCTGGCAGACAACCGGGGGAGTTCCGGGATTTGATCCGGAAAAGGGTCGCTCTAACATGATAGAGTGAGTGCTCACTCTGTCACAAGAACAGAAAAACCAACACAAAGGAGGAACAAGGAATATGAATATAGGAACAAGAATCAAGGACCTGTTCAAAGGAATGTGGGAGGACACTCGTGCAGTGTCGCCTATCGTGGCAACGCTCGTCCTCGTCGTCGTGGCAATTACAGGTGCTGCGGCTGTGGGAACGATCATGGGAACGTTCTCATCGGATGTATCCGAAGAATCGAACACCGGGGAGCTTACATCAGCATCCTCGACCGAAATCCTGATCGCGGGCAGCACAACCGTGCAGCCGGTATCAGAGTTACTCGCAGAAGCGTACATGGATGAACATCGGGGCGTGAAGATCACCGTACAGGGCGGCGGCTCTGGCGCAGGCGTATCATCAACCGGAATGAACATTGTTGACATCGGCGCGGCATCAAGACCAGTGGAGTCTGATGAGCTGGACAAGTACCCTAACCTCAAGGTAGAGCAGATCGGCGGCAGTGCAGTTGTTGTGATCGCTAACCCGGGTGGTACTTTTACCGGTTCTGCTACCGGAACAACAACGGCTGAATTGACATCACTCTATGATCTTGTCGTAGATGCTGCTGGTAGTCTGACCATAGACAGCGGTGCTATCACCGTCCCTGCAGGTACAACGATCGTCCAGCGTGCTGATGCATCAGGCACAGAAGACACATTTGAGGATTATCTCAGTCTCACACTCGATGCCGCAGTAGATGACGCTGACACCACACAGGTCTCCGAGACCGGAAATGCTGGCGTGCTTGCAAAGGTGAAAGGTACGACAGACCGCATAGGCTTCGTTGACTTCGGATTTGCGGTAGAGAACGGTCTTGCAGAGGTTGAGATACTGGGAATCGTTGATGGTACAGTAGTAACAACCCCATCTGTCGCCACCGGTAATTCAACATCCACGCTGAAGGGCGACATCAAGGACGAACTCAAGAAGGACGACGGTACCAACTACGTTAACGGTCTGACCCGCCCGCTGAACTACATCACAAACGGCGAGCCAAACTCGATGGAGCAGGCGTTCATCACCTTCGCGATGTCCCCTGGTGCAACAACCTACTTCGACCAGTGCGGATACTTCGCAGTGACCACGTTTGCGTGAGAACCCCTCTGATTTGTGCCTATCCGGGGCACAAATCAATCATTATTTTTTAAAGATGAACCAGGGTAAACTCCGATCGAAAGCACCGCACCTACTCCTTCTAACCTGCGTTCTCGCAACAGCAGCAATCACCATATTTTTTATCGCATTCATCTTCAAGACCGCGCTCCCTATCTTTGAGAGCGAGGGCATTGGCTTTATCACAGGAACAAAATGGAGTTATTCCGAGCAGGTCTACGGCATCAGGATTTTTATCATCGGAACGCTTGTGATGACTGCTGTAACCCTCCTGCTTGCAGTTCCAGTGAGCGTCTTTACTGCGATATTTCTCTCCGAGTTTGCGCCGGTCCGCGTGGCAGCACACTGGCATTCGGTCAACGCAACCATCATGAACCTTAACACCGATGACTCACATATCACCGCGATCAGTCTGAATGGCATGCACGCAATGAACTATAGGGCTAAGGATGCGTCTGGCAATCTCGATTATTATAGGGAATATCCCGTAGGATACAATTTCAAGAAGAGAGTCATGGTCCCTACTGCAGGAAGCAAGGAGATATGCCTGAATTTTACAGGGACCGTCATCAATACCAGTGAGGATGGGAATATTACTTTTACGGGCTGGACAAATAATAGCGACGATTATATATATCCCCTGCCGAAAAACCCACGTGTGGCGTATCCGTACGTGTTATATCCTGACATGGTGTACAGTGCAACTGTTAAGAATGTGACCGGTGGCAACGTCATCGCCACCCCATCTGGCAATTATATAATGGACGATATCACCGGGAACATAACGCTACTCGGTACCGGCAGTATGACCAACACGAGCAGCTACAATATCGCTTACACGACCCGGTTCGAGACGTTTACCCCGCCACTGCCTGTGAGTAAGAGCGATCCACTCACGATCGAGGTGATCACCTCGCTCATCAATATCTTCAAGCGAACCTTTATGCCGCCTGTGCCGCTTGCAGAGGTGCAGTTCGAGACCGAGCGTCTGGTGGATGGAGATAACGTATCTTATCGGGATTATCTGATACTGGACGCGTCAGAGTCGTTTGATCCGGACGGCTTCATCACAGAATATCGATGGGCTGTGTGGGATAATTCCACATCAATATATGACTACAACAACCTGACAGGGATGAAGGTAAGACCTGTGAAGTTGAACCTGACGACATGCCAGAACGTTGAAATAGACCTTGAAGTGCGCGACGACACCGGCATGATATCGAGACTCAGCCAGCGATCCGGGAACATCACTATTCCATGAAATAAGGGTAGTGTCCGGGGTATGTAGAGATCATGGTTTATAGGACGCTACCGGATATTTGAGTGTTGAACTTTAAGAATAATAGAGACGGACTTATTGATACCAGAATCACAGGAGACTAAAATGAAACCGCACATCATAAAGGATATAGCACTTGCGGACGAGGGTGCGCAGAGGATCGAATGGGCACGGCGGCACATGCCAGTGCTTGATAAGATCAGGGAGCGATTCGAGAAAGAACGCCCGCTTGAGGGGATAAACGTCGTTGCATGTCTGCACGTAACCGTTGAGACTGCCAACCTGATAACAGCACTTCAGGCAGGTGGTGCGAATATTGCGCTCACGGCATCAAATCCGCTCAGCACACAGGACGACGTTGCCGCATCGCTCGCAGCAGACGGAACGCACGTATTCGCGGTCAGGGGGGAGAACGAGAAGGAGTATTACGAGTGCCTCGAGGAGGCGATCAAGATCGATCCGCATGTCACGCTCGATGACGGCGCAGACACGATCGCACTCCTGCACAGCGATCATCCGGAACTGCTTCCGGGCGTCATCGGCGGCTGCGAGGAGACCACGACCGGCGTGATACGGCTGCGAGCGATGGCAGCAGACGGTGCACTTCGCTATCCGGTGATCGCTGTAAACGACGCCGAGACCAAGATGATGTTTGACAACCGGTACGGCACCGGGCAGAGCACGATCCACGGGATCATGAATGCAACAAACGTGCTCTTTGCCGGAAAGACCGTTGTCGTTGTCGGATACGGCTGGTGCGGAAGGGGCGTCTCCATGCGTGCGAAGGGGCTTGGCGCAAACGTGGTCGTTGTCGAGGTGAACCCGAGAAAGGCGCTCGAGGCTGTGATGGATGGGTACCGGGTGATGCCGATGGCGGATGCAGCGCGTATCGGCGATCTCTTCATAACGGTAACAGGCGACATATCGGTGATCAGGGCGGAGCACTTTGAGCTGATGCAGGATCAGGCGATCGTTGCAAACTCAGGGCACTTCAATGTCGAACTCGATCTGCCCGGGTTATCATCGGTTGCGGTCGGGATCAGTGAGGTGAAGGAGGATGTCATGGAGTATCTGCTTGCAAACGGCAACCGGATATACGTGCTGGCAGAGGGGAGACTCGTCAATCTGGCATCCGCATTCGGGCATCCGCCTGAAGTCATGGATATGAGTTTTGCGAATCAGGCGCTCTGTGTCAGGCACATCGCTGAACATGGCGAGGGGCTGGAGAATCAGGTCCATCCTGTGCCGACCGAGATCGACGAGGAGGTTGCGGCTCTGAAACTCTCTGCGATGGGGATACAGATCGAGACATTGACGGCAGAGCAGGACGAGTATCTCCATTCGTGGACGATGGGGACATAGGTGCAGGTACAGGGAGATACAAGTGAAGGAATTGCTGGATTTTACACTCTTTTTAGAGGAGAAATCGTTGCAAGAAGGGGCGAAAACAGCAATCGCAAGCGAGACCTCTCTTATGAAGGATTGGTTACGACCTGAGGAGGATGAGGCTTGGCAGACTTTTTAATTTGTTCTGGAAATGGGTATGGCAAAGAAGATCAACCACAGAGGACACGGAGGGCACAGAGAGTTGCTTTTCTCCGTGTCCTCTGTGCTCTCTGTGGTTTTCCAAAACCCAATTCCCAGAAGACAATAAAAAGTCTCAGGCTTGGTAGGACATTGTTTAAATGACCCCTGAAGACGCAATCCGCCTGCTCCACAAAGCAGGCTGCCCACCAGACGTCATCGCACACGCCCGGGCAGTCGCAGAATGCGCCCGGGAGATTGTGATGGGGTACAACGAGAGGCACCGGAACCACGCAGACATCGAACTGGTGATTGCGGGCGCACTGCTCCATGATATCGGGCGTGCACGCTCAAATGGCATCGATCACGCAGTCGCAGGAGCAGAGATTGCGCAGGCGTTTGGCCTAGACACACGGATCGTGCGGATCATCAAGCGGCATATCGGTGCCGGCATCCCGAAAGAAGAGGCGGAACGGCTCGGGCTTCCGCGGGCGGATTATCTGCCTGAGACTGCCGAGGAGATGATCGTTGCTCATGCCGACAATCTCGTGGACGACACAGAGCGCATCAGCATAGACGAGCGGATACGGAGGATGAGGAAGCGTGGATTTGACAGCGACGCGATCGACAGGATGATCCGGCTGCACAACGCTGTGATGGGATGATGATTTCAATCGATGCGCCGGTTCTATTACCCTGTTATGGTTCCAGAGTCGCCAGCGGACATTCAGGCATGTGTCCCCTCTGCGGGGCATGGGCGGTGCAGTCTCTGGAAGTTTTATGAGAAAACTTGAAATTTATGAAGAAGGAATAAATCTTGAAGGTGCGTTTTGTTAAATGGGGGCAGGCAGTCAGGCATGAATGAAAAGATGGTAAACTCGAGAGCAGATTTGGTGGCACACCAAAAAAGGTAACTATCCGTGACAGAGATTGGGAAATAGAAAGATTATTGGAAAATACATACTTATAAAAAGGTGGTTCAAATGCAATGGACAAACAATAAATTCATGACAACGCTTGGAATCTCGATAGTTCTCGCATTAGGGATGATCTCGGTCGTCTTCGGCGTGATCCATCTATCATCGGGGGGTGCTAACCCGGTCCCGACGCCAGCACTGCTGATGGCGTTTGCGATCGTTTTCGTGCTTGGTTCGGTATTCTTCGAGGAGAGGGGTGCAGACAGGATCGGCGCGCTTGTTGGAGGTGGCATCACCGCAGCGATAGTATCGCTCATCATGATGCTGGTATGCGGTGGTGTGCTGCATCTGCTGACTCATGGAATGGAGACCGGTATCGACAAAATCATATCCATGCTTGCGGTCTGCATGGTAATCGGGATGGCTGCTTTCAGCTATCTGCGAGCGCATCGATGAAAACCGGCACAGTAAATCTTCCGCTGCACTACGGGCGTGCCCCGAGATGGCTCTTTGAGAGGATGGTTGAGTTATCGCGCGAGATCACCCGGATCATCATCTACGAGTACGGGGCAGATGAGTTCCTGCACAGGATCGCGGACCCGTACTGGTTCCAGGCGTTCTCGTGCGTGCTCGGGTTCGACTGGCACTCGTCAGGCACGACCACCACGACCTGCGGCGCGCTCAAGGTGGCGATCGATCCTGAGGAGATGGGGATCGCTGTTGCTGGCGGAAAGGGCAGGACGTCACGAAAGACGCCTGATGAGATCAGGGCGATATCCGAGTCGGATTTCTCCTCGCTTTCGGATGACACGGTGAATGATCTGGTATATTCGAGCAGGATGTCTGCGAAGGTCGATAATACCTGCGTGCAGGACGGATACCAGTTGTACCACCACTGCTTCATCTTCACAGAGGGGGGTGACTGGGCTTGCGTGCAGCAGGGCATGAACAACGAGGATCGCTATGCCCGGCGGTACCACTGGCTCTCCTCGGATCTCGAAGGGTTCGTCTGCGAGCCGCATCTCGGGATCTGCTGCGACCGGGTGGGTGCAGAGGGCGAGGTACTTGACATGACCGCGGAGTTGAGCGAAGATACCCGGAAGACGAGTCTCGATCTCGTGAAGGATGATCCCGATCATCTAATGCGGTATTTCAGGTCGGACGCAAGCCAGACTACGCTGTTTGATTTCGATGTGCTGTCACCCACCCCAGCATCCGCCTCGCGGTCCACCACGCCGCCCGCCCCACCGTTTGCTCCGTCGCTCACGATGCCGGCACATCATCCGGTTCTTGGCTGCGACCTCGGAAAAGGCGGGTGGAAGGTTCTTAAGAACGCGTATGAACTCCAGCCGGAGAGCTACGAGGAACTCCTCTCACTTACGGGAATGGGACCTGCGAAGATCCGGGCGCTTGCACTTGTTTCTGACCTCGTCTTCGGAACAGAACCGAGCTGGCAGGATCCCGCGACATACTCGTTTGCGCACGGGGGAAAAGACGGGTATCCGTATCCGGTGGATCGGGATACATACGATCAGACGATCGAGGTGCTGCGGGATGCGATCGAGACTGCTGCGATCGGGGAGAAGGAGCGGTACCGGGCGATACGGCGGCTGGGGGAGTTTGTTTAATGGATGGGGTGTTGCTTTTGGTGCACCTGGTATGTGCAGCGATTTAATAAATTGTCTATCGACCCATCTTTTTGAAAATCAAAAAGATATATTTCATTTTTTAGACCTTGTTCTGATAGCCATTGAGCTCCGTCCCTGTCATCCCACAATAAATTGAGAGATATATAGCATAAGGATATCCTATATACTTATTAAGGTAAAGTATATGTGCACCGATCACCTACGTGGTGGTGGCGATATCGAAAATGCAGAAACGAACCGTTATATCTCAGAGGATGTTGATCAGCGATTCATCTTACTCGATTTCGCGCGTGTGCCGCTTACCTGTAAGATAACTGTGGATGTGAGAATGAAAACCAGCGAGAGAATCATCGAACTCCTTCTCTTCCTCTCGGCAGCGACCGCGGTCTTGATCGTTGCGTTGATAATTATCTTTCTCTTAAAAGAGGGGCTTTTGGTACTCGTAAAAGTGGGGATCGTCGATTTCTGTCTTGGAATGAAATGGAATCCCATCGCGATAGCAGGAGAACCGTCGTACGGGATTTTCCCGATGATTGTGGCATCGTTCTATGTTGCGATAGGGTCGCTTATCATAGCCGTGCCGCTCGGGCTTGCGTGTGCGGTCTTTCTTGCCGAGATTGCGCCGTCGTGGGCAAGGTCGATACTCAAACATGCAATCGAACTATTGGTCGGCATTCCATCCGTGATTCTCGGGTTCGTAGGGCTTGTGCTGCTGGTTCCGTTCATCAGGGACCATTTTGGGGGCTGGGGATTCTCCATTCTCGCAGGATCGATCATCCTTGCGATAATGGCGCTTCCGCGTATCATCAGCATCTCGGATGATGCGATCAGGTCTGTCCCGCGTGAGTATAAGGAAGCGTCGCTTGCGCTTGGTGCAACGCACTGGCACACGATCAGAAAGGTGATCCTGCCAAGCGCACGATCAGGGATCGTCGCAGCAGTCATACTCGCAATGGCTACCTCCATCGGCGAGACGATGGCGGTCTTGATGGTTGTTGGCAATACCCCGATACTCCCGGCTCCGATCTATGATATTCTCGATCCGGTAAGACCGATGACCTCAAATATCCTGCTTGAGATGAGTTATGCGACAGGAGACCACGCAAGTGCGCTATTTGCGACAGGAATCGTGCTCTTCATCGTGGTTGCTGTACTGAATGTAATATCGCACACAGCACTGAAATCAAAGATGGGTACCAGACGATGACCTCATTAATCCCACCGGCAACATCAGACAGGGCAGCAAAGGTGATGCTGTGGGTCTCCGCATCCATAGCCATGCTGACACTGCTGTTTATTCTCGGTTATATCGTGGTTCAGGGGCTTCCAGTCTTGACGCTCTCGTTCCTGCTCGAATCACCGAGGTTAAGCGGAGCAGAAGGCGGCATCCTCCCAGCAATCGTGGGAACGTTCTGCCTCCTGCTGGTGACGCTGCTTTCCGCGGTCCCTATCGGCATCGGCGCTGCGATATATCTCGCAGAGTACGCTCCGGAAGGTGTGGTGACCCGCATCATCTCCTTCGGTGTCGAGTGTCTGGCAGGCATCCCCTCGATCGTGATCGGGCTCTTCGGATACGCATTCCTTGTAATCTACCTCGGATTCGGTTTCTCGATCCTCTCAGGCGGGCTTGCGCTCATGTTCATGATACTGCCGTGGGTCGTCAGGGTCTCAGAAGAGTCGCTCAAAGCAGTGCCGGGCGGTCTGCGTGAGGGTAGTCTTGCGCTCGGCGCAACGAAGTGGCAGACTGTGAGCCGGGTGGTGCTTCCGAGTGCGATTCCCGGCATCACGACAGGGGTCATACTCGGGATCGGAAAAGCGATCGGAGAGACTGCGGTCATCATGTTTACAGCCGGGTCATCGCTTCTGATGCCGACTTCCCTCTTCGATCCGGTGCGTGCACTGCCGTATCACCTCTATATCCTCGCATCAGAGGGTATCTCTGATAAAATGGCTTACGGCAGTTCGGTTGTGCTGCTTGTGATGGTACTTGTGATGAACCTTGCAGCGGTTGCAATCCAGCGGCATTACGGGAGGCATCATGTCAGAAATTGAGATCGAAAGCAGAAACCTGGATTTATGGTATGGCAGCGCGCAGGCGCTAAAGGAGATAACGATGGCGATGCCTGAAAAGAAGGTGACCGCGATAATCGGACCATCCGGATGCGGCAAGTCCTCGTTTATCAGGTGCATCAACCGGATGAACGATCTGGTCAAGGACTGCCACATCACCGGCGAACTGCTCTTTGAGGGCACGAACATCTACGGCAACAACGTGGACGCGGTCGAACTCCGGAAGAAGATCGGGATGGTCTTCCAGAAGCCAAATCCGTTTCCGATGTCGATCTACGACAATGTAGCTTACGGACCCCGCGTGCACGGTCTCAGGAACAGAGAGGAACTTGACCGGATCGTCGAAGAGAGTTTGAAGGCATCTGCGCTCTGGAACGAAGTTGGAGACATTCCGGATCGGTCTGCGATCGATTTAAGCGGCGGGCAGCAGCAGCGGCTCTGCATCGCCAGAACGCTTGCAGTGAAGCCCAAAGTCATACTGTTCGATGAGCCGTGCAGCGCGCTCGACCCGATCTCGACTGCGAAGATCGAGGATCTGATCAACACGCTAAAGCACGATTACACGATCGTTATAGTGACGCACAACATGCAGCAGGCTGCCCGGGTGTCGGATTACACTGCGTTCTTTTTGCTTGGCGAGCTCGTAGAGTTCGGGAAGACGAAGCAGATCTTCGAGCTTCCGGAGAAGAAGAGCACAGAGGATTACATAACCGGAAGGTTCGGGTGAATACAGGCGGATATGGGGGGCGTTTTAGGCACTGGCTGGGTCAAGGGGTAACTGCTGACCTCACGCAGTCCTCTACGCTTCCGAGCACGGCATCTGCCCCGCACATCTGCGGAACATAAGCGAGCGCCTTTCCGGAGGAGACCATCATGCAACCAAAGCGTTCGCAGAGTGGCGAGACCACCATGCAGGTGTCGCATATCACCTTTGCACCGCTCGATTCGATCCCTGCCACGAGGTCTGGGTGCCGGTCTCGCAGTATCCTTGATGTGAAGATCCAGACCTCCTTTGTCACGGTCTTACCAGCAAGCAGATCCCGCAGTCTCACAAGTTCGGCTGCCGAACAGTGCGGACAGCCGATCGCAATAAGGTCGGGATCGCACCGGTGCGCCTGGTACACATCCTTGATTTCGGCATGTTCGATGGTGATCCGCTCGTCGATATCCCGCGTATCCTGATACGGATGCGGACGTGGATGCGGCAGTGTAGGCGGCAGAGGCGGCGCACCCTCAATGTAGTGGAGCGCAACAGCGCCTGATGCAGCCATCGCCGCACCAAGAGCTTTCCGTTCATCGTTTGTGGGCACCGACTCAAGCGAAAAGATTGGGACTCGCGATCCAGCGATTGCGCCTGCAATGTAGCCGAGTGCACCATAATCCGCGCCGCTGAGTCTCCCCTCGACACGGATTGCGATGGACGGTAGCCGGTTCTCGTCGAGATGGTAGCCGTAGTTCGGCGTCTTCCCGATCAGTGCCGCGGCAAGCGCAGAGGGACCGCCTTCCCGGTTTGTCCGTGCTCCGATGACTGAGTTTGCGTAAGCCACAGCAGACGACTCGCTCCATGCAAGATGGTCTCCTGGCATGGCGAGATCTGCCCGTATCTCGTAAGGCGTGCAGGTGCACCACGGAAGGATGCCTAACCTCTCGTAAGCACGGATGACCTGCTCCTGTTTTGCGGCGAACTCCTCTGATATCGATAGTTCCCTCCACCGCATACGGTCAAGCCCTGCCGGATTGAGTATCGATGGAACCTTGACCGTGCCGCTGAGACCGGATATCCATTCAAGCCCGGCTTCGCCTATGTTCTTGTAAGACACTCCCGCGATCTGGGTGCTCTTCACAGGTATCAGCCGATCGGCATCGTAGATATCGCCGAGCGCTGCGAGTATCTCCATCGCCTTCTGCAGGACATAGCCCTGCTCGCCGTTTAAGATGAGTTCTTCAGACGGTGTGAGGTACATGATCGCTGTTAAGTCCGCGTTGTTTGGTAAAATAGATTTCTGCCTGACCGGAACTGACGAACAGGTGGATGCGACACGAGATGAAGGTCACACATACCCGTACTCCAGATACGTGAGATCCAGTTCCCGCTTTAACCCTGCGAGGAACAACCCATACGTTTCATGCGAAAAATCGAGCCATCCGGAGTCCTGGGTGATCATCGCCTCAAACTCCTTTTCTGACTCGGTTTCCCCTTTGACGCCGAGATCTTTTATATCATCCCAGTATTTTTCGAGATATTCAAAGAGCGAGGTCTCTGCAAAGGACTTTGGTACAACAGGCGAATATGTTGCAATCTCGTTCATCAACTCCTGCTCTCTCAAATGCTCTTCTTCTGTGATTCCTGACTGCTCCATCGCCTGCTTCCTCGCCTTCTCATCGATCGCGCGTTTCTCATCGGGACCAAGGAACAGATGCCCGTAACGCTCCACGTGCTCTGTATACATCGCGTTCTGGATCAGTTCGTGTTCGAGCACAAAGTGGAGCATTCCATCGGTTGCTTGTTCGATGTAGGGCTGGTTGATTACGATTATTGAGAACCAGCCGATTTTAAAGAAGAATCGCCTGTTCATAGCGATCGTGTAATCGAGAACGCTCGGGCGCTGCAGGAATATCGACGGCGAGAACGCAACTGCATTCGAGGACAGCATCAGGATGCCCTGCAATCGGTCGTCTCCGACCATTCTCCCCATCCGTGCACGGACACCCCCTGAGATGGCATCGTACATCGATGGCGGATCTCTCTCGTACCCTTTGCATCGTTCGAGCAGCTCCTTTATCCGTGGTGGCTCGAGTTTTCTCATCGAGACTGCGATCTCGGATGCGATCGATATGATCCACTGCTTGTAATTCTGCTCGAACAGTTCTCGTTCATCGGACATCTATTGCGGGTATGGTGCGGGGTGGGTAATGAAGATAACGCAGATTTGCATCTACTCGGCAGCGCGATGTCAAGCAGCGCGATCGGACTATCTTAAAAAACAGACCCTACCCAACCACCCTCGCCATCTCCGCAACAGAGACGTTCTGCCTCATCTCCTGTTCTTTCCACAGAATCCTTAAGAAATAGAGATATTCGTACAACACCGGCATGTCCCTCGCAAATATAATTTCGTGGTTTGAAATAACCTCCATCTTCATATAAAGCGGCAATTCCTCAAACGTGTACACACCATACCTTTTTGAATGTACATCGACATGTCGATAGATTTCTGATAGCACAGCAGATGGCTTCGATTCGGGTGAATACGACACAGATACCATAGTCGCCCCCCGTGATATCACCGTTCACCCGCGATCCGAACAGCAACACCCCGCTCACGCGTGAATCATCCTTGAGAAAGGAAAAATCATCCTTCAACGTCTTCAGATCAGTTCTTTCAGCCATTGCCTCATCCGTTCGATATACGTTTCAATCAGTGGGAAGAGCGACTCCATCGATTCCAGTGGCATGCTGGTTTATAGACCCCACCTTCACCACCTTCTCTTTCCATAACAAAACCATAGAAACTCCTCATTTGTGAGTCCAGCATCTTTTATCAGTCCTTTTAGGAGTCCAACCTTTATTGGCTTAGTTCCATGCACCGGCATAACCAAGATCTCTTCTGCCCCTTCCTTCACCAGAATATGATGGCTTCCCTCGATATGATCCACGATCCAACCGGCTTTCTTGAATACGCGGATTATTTTCCTACCAGACCATCGAGGAAGCTTATACACAATTTATATCACCACCACTTCTTTGATCATAGCTCTATCGGGGCTTTTGAGACCTTGCATCGCTCTATCGTTTAATGTTTTCAGATACCCGACAATCGCCTCTTTTATGTTCCCTAACGCTTCTTCTACCGTATCTCCTTGTGACCAACACCCTTTGAGAGCCGGGCAATGCGCAATGTACCCGCCATCCTCCAGATCTTCTTCAATCACAACTTGGAATTTCATTTTCTACCACGTTCCATATCTGAACGAAACCATTACTCCCATCAAGAACTCGATACCGATTTTTCCGGGGGAGCTTCAGATGAGGTATTTCCCTCATAATAACCGAGTGTTGCTTTGAGTTTCTCAGCATAGTTATAGATATCACTCAATCTATCTATCTGCACCTTTTCTTCCGCTTTGTTTTCATCGAAGAATCCTACATATTTCTGTTTACTGTCAAAATAGAACCTGCAAATCGGCTTTCTAACGTTATTATCCAAAAGAACGTTGCAATAACTTTTCCTATCTTTCAAAGCGATTCTTTCGGGGTCAGCAGTTTCATGCAATATTGCACGAACGATATGAAAACCTTCTATCTCTTCGTCTGTCGTAACAATCCCATCATCTTTTTCCTCTTCAAGGTTCCCACCCTCTAATACAGTGATCTCTTGGGCAGCACCATCAACTTCTTGCTCCAATGCCGATTTCAATCTGTCGCTTATCTTTTCATTGACAAACTGTTTGAAAGCACGATGAGTAATATCCTTGAAATCTTCTTTAACTCGCTTTGTCATTTTGCCAGAGTAAACCTGTTTTGTGAAGAATCTAACAAATTCTTCGGAGGGTGAATTGAGTTCTTCCCCAAGAATCTTTTTCATTTCTTTCGTATATTTTAACTCGCTTGCCGATGATAGTATCTCCTCTATCACAAACGACTCTTTTCAAAAGCGTTTCATTTCTTCCAAAAGAGGCTCCTTTATGTCAAGCATATCGATCTCAAGAAACGGCTTTGCATCCATTTTATTCGATTCTTCAAGGTCACTGTAAAATTTGTAGACGATTCCATTAGTAAGAACTCCAACTTGGACTTCAGTGACTGAAAAATATCTATAAAGTTGGGATGCATGTTCCTTTTCCAGATCAGAGTTTGCAGATTTACACTCAAATAATATAATCGGATTTTCATCCTTCATTATGGCATAATCAACTTTTTCCCCTTTCTTTGTACCGACATCACAGGTGAATTCTGGCACAACTTCAGCAGGATTGAAAACATTGTATCCTAAAATATTAATAAATGGCATAATAAGGGCGTTCTTTGTTGCTTCTTCCGTTTCTATATGATCCAATTGTTTAGAAATCTGGCTGGATAATCCTTTTAGCTGATCTATGAAGTCCATATCAAATTGTCTCCTGTTATACCCAATTACTAACACTACATTTCCATTATGTTACAATTGCGAACTTATACTATAAAAAATATTCCGAAAAGCCTTTCATCTGTGTCAATGCCTTCGGCACAAAGCTTTGCGCAGACTCGCTGTTCTGCACCGCAATGATACCTAATCGCCGCCCATCCCCTTTTATACGCTCCTCCTGCCACCTCGTGTATCCGACCAGTTCCACTTCCAGGAGTTCCCCCAGCTTGCGCTCATCCTCAGATCACACCCTGCATTCGCAGCCCCGCTCTCTCAAGATTCGAACCTGTTCCTCATAAGTTGCAACGAATTCGGTCTGTACGGATTCTCCTGTCGCAAGTTCCGGATCCATGGGTGTGTGGTGCTTGTACCCCCTCGCTGCCATCTCTGTAACCAGTTCCTCATGCCGGAGGTACAGCGCCTTAAGCCGCCCCTTCCACCGCAGGATCTCAGGATGGTTCGAATACGCTTTCTTGTTGTTGGTTATTATCGACCACACAGCATGGATTTCCCTGTGCTCGCCGAGCAGATGATTGCGGCACATCCGATCAGGAGGCACGTCCCATATCCTCATACAAATACTCCCTGACCGGTTTTCCGGTATTTAAAACGCCAATTCATGATTGCCAGCACCTCTTCACCCCTTATACTCCCCTCCGACCACCTCACGTATCCGGTCCGCGGTCTTCGGTCCAACCAGCTCCACGGTCATCAGTTCCTCACGGCTCGCGCTCATCACCGCGGCAACCGTTCCGAAGTGCCTGAGCAGATTCTTCGCAACGACAGGACCGATCTCAGGCATTGCTGAGACGACATACTCCTGCTGCTGCGGAAGCATCATCGCAGACCGTGTGCCGTGCATCACGATCTCCCGCCCGTGATCCTGCTGCTCTCTTCTCGCAATCGCTGCGAGCATCAGCGCGGTATCCGTGGCGTCCTTGCTCATGAGGATCGGCACGCCAAAATCGATCGCTATAGCCGTGAGTGCGCCGCGCACAGCATTCGGATGGATCTGTCTCTGCCCGTAAAGGTCATCCCCCTCGACGATCAGCACAGGTTTGTCAAACGTCCGTGCAAGATCCGAGATCTGCCCGAACAACTCACGCCGTCCGCTGATCAGCGAACTGATAAAATCGCTCGTCGTCTTCCGCTCGACACAGACACGATCACTCAGGAGGTAGTCCCCGATCTCAAGCGTCCGCATGATCACCTCAACCCCTGCCGCCTCAAGGATCTGCGATACGCCAGACCTGATCTCCCTGTGGTCGATGTATGCGACCAGACCCTCCTCTGAAAACTCTGCCAGCTGCTTCTGCTCGATTGCAGGCTCCCGGATCGTTCTCGGCATCGGCATCGACACCGACTTCGACTTCGACCGCGATCCGCTCATATTCGCGATCGTTGCGAGCATCTTCGTCTCTTTGCGTGCGCTGATCCAGTAGGATGCCTCATCCCGCGATCCTTTCGCAATCAGAACAACGATCCTCCCCGCACGTTTCCTGCCGGTTCTCCCTTTCCGCTGGATCGTGCGTATCTCTGACGGAACTGGCTCATAGAAGAGGACAAGGTCTGTCGATGGGATATCGAGCCCTTCCTCTGCAACCGATGTCGCCACGAGTGTGTTGTACTCTCCTGACCTGAATTTACTAATGATCTCGGTCTGCTGCTTCTGGGTCAAGCCCTTGTCCTTGTATTTGCTTGCCTGCCCGACGAACCTGACCGCAGAAACCCCGTCCACCTCAGAAAGTGCCTTTGTCACCATCTCCGCGCTGTCACGGAAGTTTGTAAAGACGATTACCCTTGAATCAAGGCTGCCTCGCAGTTGATCTGCAACGATCCTCCGAACCGCATCCAGTTTCGGATGCTCTTCGTCACACGCGGAAAGCATCGCAATCGCCGCACGCATATTCGGATCCATGGCAAGACGCTTTGATGCCTTACTCCCGCTTCCGGATCGCGCCTCCGCATTCAGGCGGTCGAAGTACCGTCGAAGCGCCTCCACTCCTTGTGTCTCCCCGAGTTCGATCGCATGGCTGATCTTGAAGATCTCGGCAAGAATCGAGATTGCGGAGAACGAATCCCTGTCACCCCCTCCGGCAACCTGCGCATGGAGTTTGCTCTGCAGGTCGAGCAGTTCCCGCTTCGACGAATCCAGTGAGACATCAAAGCCAAAATCCGCAAGTTTCGAGCACGATCCGAGAAGTACCTTCTCAAGCACCTGTTTTAACTCCTTAATCCTGGAGGGTATATCGACACGAACCCACTCGATGTCCCGGTCATGCAAGTAAGGGATCACATCGGAATCGGTCTCGCTTTTTACCTCCACGCACTCGATATGGAGATTCTCGCAGACATCAGCGATCGTCTCGGGATTGCTTCCCGGACTTGCGGTTATGCCAAGAACGAGCCGCGACTTTGCATCCGCTCCCGCATCCACAACCGCCCCGGCACCCGCACTGAGATCCTCGAAATACCGCTTCGCAATGTAGACGTAAGCGTATCTGCCGACCGCACGGTGCGCCTCATCGAATGTGATATGCACCACGTCATGAAGATCGATGCGCCTTGCACGGAGATCGTTCTCGATGACCTGCGGCGTAGAGACGATGACCTGCGAGTCTTTCCAGAGTTCTGCCCGCTTTTCAGGCGGGATGCTTCCTGTAAACGTTGCAACCGTACAGCGGGGAAGCGCCTGCCTGAAAAAATCGGAATGCTGCTCCACAAGCGGCTTTGTCGGCGAAAGAATCAGTGCCTTGCCCCCGAGATCGTTCAGCCGTGCTGCGATCACCATGAGTGCAACGATCGTCTTTCCAAGCCCTGTCGGAAGCACAGCCAGGCACGAACTTTTCAGCGCAGATGAAGTGACAGAGAGCTGGTACAGCCGCTGCTCGATCATATCCTTCCGGATCAGCGGATGCGAGATGTACCTGCTCATAGTAATAACGTTGCAATCCCTTGCTTATCATAATATGCCAATCTATGCCACCCACTATATGCCACCCACGACCGCTGAAAGAAAACTTAAATATTAGTACTGAAATACTAATGTGTTTTCCTGACTATGCTTGAGCGAACATTTATGTGACGACTGACGAAGAGTTCTACAATGAGTGATGAAACGAACGATGACCTGCTCGGCGGAATCGAGATCGAGTCCACAAAGGATCTTGTGGTTCCGCCGCTCTTGATCGATCAGGTGATCGGCCAGGAACATGCCAGCGAGATTATCAAGAAGGCAGCGCAACAGCGAAGGCATGTGATGCTGATCGGGACTCCCGGCACAGGCAAGTCTATGCTGGCTCAGGCGATGGCTGAACTTCTCCCAAAAGAGGAATTAAAGGACATACTCATCTATCACAATCCAGAGGATGCGAACAACCCAAGGATTCGGGAGGTGAGGGCTGGGAAAGGAATACAGATCATCAACTCCCATAAAATGGAAGCTCATCGAAAAGCACAGCTAAAAAATACAATCCTGATGATTGTCGGCTTTGCGATCCTTCTTTATGCCGCATCTCTCGGCGGTATGGCTCTGTTATGGGGGATTCTTGCTGTTCTGTTGATTATGGTCATCGGCAGACAGTTTGTGCAGGGCGATAAAGCACTCATACCAAAGCTGATCGTGAACAATGCAAATAAGGACACGGCGCCGTTCGTGGACGCTACCGGCGCACATTCAGGCGCACTCTTGGGTGATGTCCGTCACGACCCGTTCCAGTCGGGCGGACTCGAGACGCCATCCCACGACCGGGTTGAGGCAGGGGACATCCACAAAGCGCACAAAGGGGTTCTATTCATCGATGAGATCAATATCCTGCGCCCGGAATCCCAGCAGAGTCTACTCACAGCACTGCAGGAGAGGGAGTATGCAATCACAGGGCAGTCCGAACGCAGCTCAGGCGCACTCGTCAAGACGTATCCGGTGCCCTGCAGCTTCATCATGGTTGCGGCAGGCAATCTGGATGCCGTAGAGAATATGCATCCGGCATTGCGTTCCCGCATCAGGGGATATGGCTATGAGATTTATATGCGCGATTCGATGGACGATACTCCGGAAAACCGGAGGAAGATCGTTAGATTCGTTGCACAGGAGGTTGAGAAGGACGGAAAGATTCCTCACTTCAATAAGAGTGCTGTGCAGGAAGTTTTACGGGAGGCAAGGAGACGGGCTGGAAGAAAAGGTCACCTTACGCTGAAATTACGCGATCTCGGCGGTCTTGTCAGGGTGGCAGGCGATGTCGCCCATGCAGCGGGCGCGCAAGAGGTGACTGCATCACATGTTCTCACTGCAAAGCAGATGTCAAGATCGGTTGAACAGCAGCTTGCAGACCAGTATCTGGAGCAGCGCATGGACTACAGGATGTACCACAAGAAGGGCGCAGAGATCGGCAGGGTGAACGGGCTTGCCATCATGGGTGGCGATTCCGGGATCGTTCTCCCGATCATGGCAGAGGTAACTCCAGCGCTGTCCAAGAACGAGGGAAAGCTGATCGCGACAGGAATGCTCAAGGATATCGCAAAAGAAGCCGTCCAGAACGTGTCAGCACTCATCAAAAAAATTACAGGTAGAGATACCACGAACATGGACATCCATGTACAGTTCATCGGCACTTACGAGGGCGTAGAAGGTGATAGTGCATCGATCTCCATTGCAACCGCGGTGATATCGGCATTCGAAGGCATCCCGATCGACCAGTCCATCGCAATGACGGGCTCGCTCTCTGTGAGGGGTGATGTGCTGCCGGTCGGAGGAGTCACTTATAAGATCGAGGCTGCGGCGCAGGCTGGCATCACGACCGTGATCATACCAAAAGCGAACGAAGACGATGTCTTGATTGAGGATAAGTACCGTGAGATGATAAAGATCGTTCCGGTCTCAAAGATAACTGAGGTGCTCGAGTTGAGTCTTGTCGGAAAGGAGAAGGACGGCTTACTCGAGACGATCAAGCGGTTCTCGAAGAAGGTAAGCATCCCGATCCCCGATATCAACCTGCCAGCCCCATCTTGTGGCACTGGCACTTCGCGATGAAAGTATAGGCTATTTGATGTGAGAGAATGGAGCAACTATCGGTAAGTGAGCGGGAGAAACTGTTGCACGAGTTGCACGGATACATGGCATGGGTTGGTGCTGAGATCCCGGACGTATTTGAGATCGATGGGACCGAGATTCCGCTTCACGAAGTGGTCTGGAGACTCGTCAACAAGAAAGAACTGACAGAAGCGGAGACTATCGGGATCGAGTCGCTGATCCGTACCCTTGAGGAGAAGGAGGCATGCGACGAAACCGATCTTGCGAAGGAAGCTGTCACGAGAGAAGAGGCGGAAGACCTGTACAAAGAAGCGTCCGGTCTTTTGCGTGCGATTATGAATCTGAAAGGGATCGAGAACGGAGCACATCCGGATGCAGATGTCCGCAGGAAGATACTGCAGAAGAAGATCGGTGACGCCCGGGGTCTGCTCAAATTCGTGGATGATGTGGTGTAGGGGGGTGTTTTCAGTGGTGGAGGGGGTCTCGCATCTTGCGGGGGGACTGATCCTGCAGCGGCGGGTGGGGATGGGGCGTGAATAGATTGGCCGCCTGACTGCACGATCGAGATTGCGGATGCCATAGCGGGCTTGGATGTCGGGGCAGCCTGCTACGACTACTCGGGCCGTGGAGGCTCTATATGGAGCGGCTGGCTCTCTGCGAGCTCTACAGGAAGTGATGGCACAACATCATACCAGACGGTAACTGCTGGTTCTGTGTCATCTAATCGGGATTCCGGGACGCAGAATAAGATAAAATTCAAGATCGATGATGCTTCCCGG
This sequence comes from Candidatus Methanogaster sp. UBA203, assembly GCA_002503595.1. Taxonomy (GTDB): domain Archaea; phylum Halobacteriota; class Methanosarcinia; order Methanosarcinales; family Methanogasteraceae; genus Methanogaster_A. The sequence continues at coordinate 35,009 of DASC01000211.1, forward strand.
AATACTGGCGAGAGTGGGGCGTATATGGTTCGGGTATGTGTAACAGACCCGCCTGCATCCGTGATAACATCATAAACGCATCCGGATGCGGGTGTTGGTACAACTGGAAAACAGAAATGTTTAAGTTGTGGGTGTACGTACGTGCGTATGACTGAATGTTATGAAAAATGAAGGAGGGATAACATGAATAACAGAACCGTAGTATTGGTATTGTCCGCAGTGCTGATCGCTGCGGTAGTGTCAGGATGCGTGCAGGAGGTAGATAAAACTGCGCCACTCACTGAAACGGAAGTGAGTTTATCCATCTCCAATGCGCCAGCATTGAACCAGACAGCAGAATTGACATGCACTGTGACATCCACCAAAGATGCGCCAAACAGCATAGCTCAAATCAAATTGCCAGAAGGATTTGAGTTGGTTAGTGGAGATCTTTTGTGGAGAGGAGATGTTACAAAAAGTAGTCGAAAGAGTTTCAATGCAACAATAAAATCAGTTAAAACTGGAAATTGGACGATTGAAGCAGTCGCTGAATCGGAGTTGGAAGACGACAAGCCTTCCGAATTTTATAGAGCTACGGATCATGTTCACATTGTACTTGGGAATATCACTGCTTCGATATCCAAAACACTACCGCCAATGGTTACATCCAAAGGCGGGATGGTGGTGACCAGGTCGGATATAGAGGCAATGAGGCCGAAAACCCATTTTGAGGCGATTAAGTTAGCCAATAATTACCTGAACGAGACACTTGGCAGTTCGTTTGTCAGCGAACATTTTGAATGCTTGGGGATTGAGGAAAGTAGCGTCATTTCACATATTTGGTGGGTCATATACAAATACAGGTCTAATGGATATGAGATGAACATGTCGATAGCAATATCAAAGCTAGTTACGCCAATGGGAGTGATAGAAGGATC
>DASC01000069.1:0-852 GCA_002503595.1 Candidatus Methanogaster sp. UBA203
GCATCCTTAAGCATCCCGACCAGTTCCGGCTGCGAATAGAGGCGGATATGGGACGGATCACGGAGTTGCTCGATTCTGTTGTGGTATTCGCTCTTTATAGCGTCTTCGGAAGAGAGCCCGTCCACGAGCACGATCTTCCCGCCGGTTTTGCAGACACGAACCATCTCCGATACCACCTTTCCGGGATCTGTGAAATGGTGGAATGCGAACCTGCATGATACGATATCAAACGACCCGTCCTCAAATCCGAGCGATTCCGCGTCCATTATCCTGAAATCGAGATTATCGATCCCCCGTTCTCTCTGTATACCCTCAGCGACCAGAAGCATATCCCGGGTCATATCGCAGCCGGTGACGTTAGCTTTAAAAACCCGTTTTGCGAACTCAAACGCAAGAAATCCATTCCCTGTCGCCACATCCAGCACCTTATCGGACTCCCCGGGCGCGGTCAGGTCAACGATCAGGTTCAGGTGGTCCTTATCCGAGAGGATGCTGCTCTTCGAGTACGCGCCTGACCGCCTGCCGAACCGCTCCTTTGCCGACTGTTTCTTGCGGTGCGCGACGAGACCGCCATCAATCAGGATCTCGAGCAGGAAATCCGGCATCTTCGTCCCCGTGTACTCGCAACCTCCCGCGGTTACCGTACCGTCTTCGATATCGATCTCAACCATGTCGCCTTCGTTGCAGGGAACCATCGTTCCGGTCTCGATCAGTGGGAGCCCGATGTTTATGGCATTTCGAAAGAAGATGCGCGCAAAGGATGCCGCCACAACGCACCCCACTCCGGCATATTTGATCGCGAGTACTGCTTGCTCTCTTGATGAGCCGCATCCAAAATTCATGCCGGCGACG
>DASC01000069.1:888-7542 GCA_002503595.1 Candidatus Methanogaster sp. UBA203
AGCACGTGATCGGCAAATACCTGCATATCGGTGGTGCGCAGGTATTTGCCGGGGATTATCGCATCGGTATCGACGTCATCCCCGAATATCCATGCCTTTCCCTTTATCTTCACTTCAGAACGACCAGTGGATGATGTCCCTTCTTAGCTGGCTTCTCTTTGTGTGGCGCTCTTACGATCTCGGTGTACTTGTCCAGCTCTTCCTTGCCGCTCACGAAGATTGCATTGAAGTACTTCATGGTTCTCGGATCCATTCCAAGCAATCCGAAGTGCAGCGCGAGTTCGACTATGAACCAGTACATCGCCCACAGGTGAACCGTGCGCACAAATCCGATCGGGGACATGTTGAACCATGGGGAGATGTATCCGATGTAGTAGAGGATCCCAGGTTCAACATACGTATGCCAGAACACATACTCAGGAGCGTACATAATCACCCCGGTTGCCACGATCAGGAATATAGCGATGTTCTCTGGTATCACCAGCAGTTTGATTGCCGGGTGCAGCTTGTTTTTGTAGTGCCCGGTCTCTTGATCGACGGAGACGTATCGTGGATACTCTGCCTTACCAAAGAGACTGAGAATCATATTCTTCAGCTGGATCGCATCAGGTATGAAGAAGATCTCCGAAAGGAGATGCCCGCTCGTAAGCAGGTTGTAGATGGTGAATATCCAGACTGCTATGATGAATATGAGCGCGGCGAACATGTGGAACAAGCGCACGTTCTCATACGGGATGAGATGCCATGCATCCATCGTACACAGATTGAACTGCTTTGCCATGTACCAGCCGGTGATTATAAGGGTCACACATGAAAATAGGTGGAACGCATGCGCACGCATGCTTTTTGGGTCATATCGTTCGGTTATCAAACCATTACTCTGTGACATGTAATGCCTCCTCTGCCGCATCATGCGGCGGCATTCGATATACGAACCGATCACTTTTAAATGTTGCGGTTCGCGGTCGTGACTGGGCAGTGGTGCCGGCAGGGCTATGTAATGTCCGAATCGCCTTTGACGTACTCCACGCCCTCCCGCAGGTGCCCAATCGCATCTTCGATCCTGCCGGGTTCTTCAAAGCCATAAGAGATCCGCATCTGCCTTCTCCCGACCTCTGCCATACCGCCCGCAGGATGGACGCAGAACTCGCCAGGAAGATAGAGCACCCGCGGCTTTCTCTCGCCAGGAGAGCCGTCGATATTATGATCCCCCGTCGTCCTTGAGAGGAACCTGTAGAGTGGCGATTCTTCATCGGTCATGATCCCTTCCCCAAAGGTCAGATAGTAGTAAAATCCAGCCCTGCCGCCTCGAATGTCCACAACAAAGTCCCCGATCTTCTCATCGATCCATCTCCTGACCGCGACCGCCCGTTCCCGGTAACCCGCCCTGACATTCCGGATCTGGTCGTTTATGTGGCGATCCATGATGTAACTTGCGATCTCCTGCGTGATGAGCGGCGCACTGAACCCCACATCGTTCGTACGCTGAACCATCGCACGCATGAACGCGCCCGGGGCCCCGGTCATGTAACCAATCCGAAGTGCGGGCGCGAGTACCTTTGAGAGTGTCCCCACTTCGTAAACGATTCCGAGATCGTCGTAGAGAAATCCGGATTCAGGCGATTCTGCAAGAGGACCGTGTATCATATCCTCGTACGCCTTGTCAAATATTATCGGAATCTTTCTATGTAGATCGCGGGACAGTTCGGTCACGATCCGGACCAGTTCCCTCCTGCGCCCGTTCGAGAGGATCGTGCTTGTCGGGTTGTTGACCGTCACGATATAGGCAAATCTAATCTCCTGCCTCGCCTCACCGAGTTCTTCGATCGATTTCCGCAGCAGATCGGTTCTTATCCCATACTCATCCTCAGGAACTGCTAAAAGATGAAAACCTGCCCTTTCAAGGAGATTGCAGTAGATGTAATAGATCGGGTCGGTTGTTATCACGATACCCGGATTTAAGAGATGCAATACTCCATCAAGCAGGCTTGTTGCTCCATTCGGTCCGATTATGATCTCCTTCGATTCCAGTACCTCTTCATCCATGCCACCGATCCGGTTATCGATGTGATACCGCTTGATCGACTCGATTAAGTTCACAGATCCCTTTGAGCTGCCGTAGTTGAGTGCCGCCCTGTACTTCTCAGGATGGGCGAGAACCTCCCTCTGCGCTTCTTCGATCAATTTCCTGGGTATCGTCCTCTCATTCACGTATCCTACCCCAAGATTGATGTCGATGCCGTCCCTGAACTCGAGAGCGAAGTCTGCCATCATCCGGTTGACCGGCGAGGGCGTGGACGAGGCGTACCCGTACCCGGATAAGGGGATTTCATCCAGTCTCATCATTTCTTACGAGGCTTTATCATTATGTCAATTACCCCTCCCTGACGGAAGGGGCTTGAGACTCGTCTCGGAAGAGATGGTTGGTCTCGTCTGGGCTATCGACAACAAGCCCCTGAACCTCCAGGTCATGCCTGAAAGCTCGTGTTCGCACTTCTATATTCATTGCGCCAACAAGATCAGCATTTAGCGCATAACCACATACCTCGCATAGAAACGACCTGCCATTTCGGTTGTTTCTGCTTATATGTGAGCATGTTGGACAGGTCTGTGAAGTATACCGCGGATCAACATACACCACAGCGATACCTGCCTCATGCGCTTTATATTCTATGAAAGTCTGTAATTCTCTGAATGCCCAACTACTGTGCTTATACTGTTGTTTTTTTCGCACTTTGGTTCTTTTCCGGATTCCTGTCAGGTCTTCCAGACCTATCACAGACACGTTATCCTCGATTGCTGACTCTATTACCTGTCTCGAAACAACATGATTCACATCCTTCATAAACCGTTTTTCTCGTCCTGATTGGTGTTTCAACACCCTTGTTGCAGACCGAGTGTCTTTTTCCTGGAGTCTCTTTCGTTGTTTCGAGTATATGTTTCGGATATTCTTTATTTCACCTCCTGTAAAGAATTTACACCGTCCTTTGGTTGTAAATATAACCGCTAAATGATTTATACCAACATCGACACCCATAAAATTGGATGTTTGTGTTATGTCTGGCTCTTCTGTCTCTTTTTCGCAAGCCAGATGGAAATAGTAATTACCGTCTTTATGTTTAACCAGTTCAGACGCCTGATACTTCCATGATCCATTGAAAAATTGCTCTGCATATCGGTAATTCATAATCCCGTATTTTTGCCGACCGTCTAAAGTAGTAATACTTATTTCATCATGATTTATCGAAAAATCCCGACCGTAAGAAAACTTGATGTTGGTCGGTTCAAATTTCAGAAGTTGCCAATATGCCTCACCTTTTCGTATCTGTGCTTGCAGCGTTCTGTACGCTCCTGCTGTCTGTCTTGCCACATTGCAACTCATCTGTGATTTTAACCCAATCTCTGATCGTAGGTGCGCATACGTTAATTTTTGGAGTTTCATCGCACCCATTGGTTTTTGGTTTGCGTGTACAACCGTAGATGCGTAATCCATCCCTTCGGTAAACTTGTCGATGGTTTTCTCTATCATATTGTCTTCATCTGTTGTGAGTTTCAAGACGGTAGTTTTTGTGACCTTCACAATAACATATTTCACACAATAACTTATAAATTTTTCTATGTGAATACGTGCAATTCCTCTCACCCTTTCGGATGGGGACTCCCTGCACAATTATTTGAACTTTACCGATCAGAACTGAAAACACCAATGAATCGAAAGGATTATGTACGCCGAGAACAGTGGTTGAGTAAAAATGGAGACTGACAATGAAAAGATGGCAACGTGATTATGGATTAGCAACGAGGATGTTCTTGACGATGTTCCTGCTCTTTGCGGTTTACATCGCATTCATAGCGGTATTATCCTACCTCAGAATCCCTCTCGGCATGATCGTTATTTTCGCAGGAGTCATGCTCTTTCTACAGTACTACTACTCGGATAAGATGGTTTTGTACAGCACAGGCGCCCGCATCGTGACTGAAAGCGAAGAACCCGGGTTGCACGAGATCGTCTCGAGACTGTGCATCGAGGCAGACCTGCCAAAGCCAAGGGTTGCAGTCGTTGATAGCAGTATTCCGAATGCATTCGCAACCGGCAGAAGCCCTAAGAAAGCAGTGGTCGCGGTCACCACAGCACTCATGCAGAGACTCGACCGGAACGAGATATCTGCTGTGCTTGCACATGAACTGACGCACGTAAAGAACCGGGACGTGATGGTTCTGACCATCGCGAGTTTCTTCTCGACGATAGCGTTTTTCCTTGTAAGGTACCTGATACTCTTTGGCGGGGGCAGGCGCGAAGGCGGTCAGATCATGCTTGCATGGATCGCATCGATTGCAGTGTGGATCATCAGTTATATCCTGATACGTGCACTCTCTCGATACCGGGAATTCGCTGCAGATCGCGGAGCCGCCATAATCACAGGTCATCCGTCCCATCTCGTGAGCGCGCTTATGAAGATCAGCGGTTCAATGGATCGGGTGCCGACCGAGGACCTCAGGAAGGCGGAAGGCATGAACGCATTCTATATCATACCTGCGATATCCAAGAGTTCGATAATGGCACTCTTCTCCACGCACCCCCCTCTTGAGAAGAGGGTTGCTGCACTCGAGAAGATCTCCAGAGAGATGGAACTGGCATGAAACTATTTGATACGCTGCTCGGAAGAACGAAACTTAAGAAACCGAAAATCGAGGCATTGTTTGCGCTTTCGACCGCATACATATCGTTAGAGGCGCTCGGCTTCAAACCAAGCGGCGTATCCGGAATCTGCTTTAAGCCGGTCGAATCATCGCGGTTCTCTGAACTGGAGAGCTATCTTCGGGAACTCTTGAGGCTCAGCGCCTCTGAAACCGGGACTATGTGCCAGTTCCAGACGGACGAGTACAACTACAACTGGGTCATCTTAAACGACGAGGACTTCGAGGACCTTGTCACCACCACGCACCTGATAAGCGAGACAATCATCGAACATGACTTCGAGGAACGACTTCTCTGCTCGATTTTTGCCTTTGGAGACGTGTATTTGATTTATAATTACAAGGAAGGGACTTTCTATCCGTTTGCTCCGCTGGCTGACAGGAAGAGGGATAGCAATCTCGAATTCAGGTTGAGATCGGCGATGGAAGGCGAACTCCCGATCGAAAAGGAGGTGGAGAAGTGGCATCCGTTCTGGGGGATTCCGTTTTAGGGACGTGTTTTAAACGCTGCGAAACGGTGACTTCCTCCCCGCTACAAGTAGCGGGGCTTCCTGATTCATAGCGGTTGCTCATGCAACCATCTCCACAGGCGTTAATTCCGGGCAGTCCGCCCGTACATATCGGTTTTTGATGTTGATTGCGGCGTTGTGATCCCGTCCCATGACCGCCCCGCAGTCAGGACATCGATACATCCTCTGCGAGAGCGGCATCGACTGGATGCAGCCGCAAACCGAACATTGTTTTGATGTATTTCTCGGATTAACCAGTTCTACGATCCCACCAGCTTCTTCCGCTTTGTAGGTCGTTAGACTGATCAATATTCCCCAAGATGCATCGTGAATTGATCTTGCGAGATGATGGTTTTTGACCATGTTTTTGATCTGCAAGTCCTCAAATATGATCTGATCGTAGGTATCTGCAAGTATCCGGCTTGCTTTGTGCAGATAGTCCTTTCGAGCGTTTCTCACCTTACGATAGATCCCTGCAAGGACAATCTTCTGCTTATTCCGGTTACTTGATCCTTTCTTTTTCCGTGACAGGCATCTATGCGCTTTCCGGAGCTTCGAGTCGTACTTATTAAGCGTTTTAGGATTCTCGATCTCTGTACCGTCTGATAGTGTCGCAAGTGTGTTTATCCCGACATCCACACCAACAGAGGTCTTAATCTCCTTTTTCTCTGCGTCTAACAGTTCCACAGAGAAACACACATACCACTGATCTCCCTCTTGTTTGATCGTGCAGGTCTTGATCTTCCCTTTGATCTCCCGGTGCTGGAAGATTCTTATCGCCCCGATCTTCGAGAGATGGAGTTTGCCGTCTTTGATCTTAAAACCTGTTTGAGGGTATGTGAAACTATCATACCGATTCTTACCCTGAAATCGCGGGTATCCTGCCTTCTTCTCACCATTTTTCACGCGTCTGAAGAAGTTTTGGAATGCTTTATCAAGTCTTCGAAGGACATCCTGCGCAACCTGTGAATATATGCCAAGATTGAGGTATTTTCCCTGCCTGCTCGTTATAGTTTAATCCAACGCCACAACGGTCATAAGCATTCTTACGGTCTTCAAGCATCTCATTGTAGAGATACCTACAAGTAGTCAGGCAGTATACCAATATTTGTACTTGATCCTTTGTTGGATATATCCGATATTTGAAAGTTCGTCTTAGCACAATACATATATTGGTTGAAGTGGTATATATATGTAGTTTATGGAAGCCAAAACAACCGGAAGTTCAGTGTTTCACACTAACTACCGTATCGTTTTTTGCCCTATATATCGGCGCAAGGTTTTTAAAAATGATATAGCTGAATATCTTGAACAATTCTTTAGGAAACAAGTAGAAAATTAAAAGGTATATCGAGGGAGTAGAACATGACTGAACACAACCACTCGGCGGCATTCATCCCCGCTACAAGTAGCGGGGTCTTCTGCCGCGTATCTATAAAAGCTTTTA
>DASC01000005.1 GCA_002503595.1 Candidatus Methanogaster sp. UBA203
GAAACTCAAGTACAGGAGATGAGTATAAATGATTGAAGTTAAAGTCAATGGTGGTGAGGCTATATGAAAATAGAAGATGTTGTTTCAACACTGAAAAAATTTAATTTTGTTCACTCAATCATCTTTTTCGGCTCAAGGGCTATAGGAAATGGAAAAAAAGAGAGCGATTTCGATTTATGCATTATATCAAAGCCGGATATGGATATTGGTTTAAAGGAGAGAATATCTCTTGAAAATTCGGTACCAGAGAACATAGATATTTCGCTGCTTAATGAACTGCCTGTAAATATCCGCAAAAGGGTTTTTCTTGAAGGGAAGGTGCTTTACACCGAAGATCTTTACTACGTCTTGACCCTTGCAAAGGAGGCAGAGATGGAGTACACAAGGTACGGAAGTATGAGAATGGACTATCATAAAGCCGTTATGAGGCGGATAAATGCAAGACCCGGGTGATTAATTTGGATATCGAAAGGATAATTGATAAAATGGACGATCTGGAAAAATGCCTGAGAGAACTCGATGAATACCTTCCAGAGGGCGTGGATGCGTATTTGAGAAGTGGGATGAGGAGAAGGGCGTGCGAGAGGGCATTCCAGTTAGCATGTGAGAATTTACTGGATATCTGCAACATGATCATATCGGATGAAGGGTTAGGAATGCCGCGTGATAGTAGGGACACAGTACGAAAGCTTGCCAGTCACCTTATGATATCAGAATCCCTTGCATTACGGCTTGAGGAACTGATCGGGTTTAGAAATCTGCTCGTACATCAATACGGCAGGGTGGATGACTCCAGAGCACATAAGCAGCTGTATAGTGAGTCAGGGGATTTTTACGAATTTCTTGAAGAGATTGAGAGATTCATCACTTCAAAAAGAGACGGATCCGGTGAACATCGAACAAACTGAGTGTTGACCGGGTCAGCAATTCTCGGCTATGCCATCATGCCATCGCTCGCATCTCGAGTCGTATCCCCACCTCTAGCATCCACCGCCGCCTATATGCTCACAAAATCCGCGCCGCCGCCATCATCCACAACCCACGTCGCCGCATTCCGCGATCTTCGGAAAAGCAGCCCCACCGACAAAAAAGACCTGCAATCCAGGGACGCGTTTACAGAACCCCCACTAAAACTAAAAACCCCTCCCAGAACCTTTCCGCGCCCGTCTTGCACGCATAGCTTCCCTTCCGCGCTCTTTTCGCGCCGCTCTCGCACGCGCCCCGATTCGCTCACGGTCAACGGTGTACAGTTCGAAGGTCGGGATGATCGCCCTGATCACCGGCACATCGATCCATGGCTGGGAGATGTCAACGATGATCACGTGCTCGGCTACGCCACAGAGTCGCAGCTGCTCTATGATCGTCCGGATGCTCCCTGCAGGCGTATCCGACGAGAGATCAGGAATCTCCGGAAGCGTGGTGGTCTCACTATCCTCGTACCAGAATTTATTCATCCGCTTCATCCGGTCGTACCCGGCGCCCACAACGAAACCGCTCCTATTCTGCACATCCTCTCGCGCACCCGAGATCTGCGCCAGCCGAAACTGCGCAGCTTCAGTAAGCGCACGGAATATTGCGTGTTCCGGGCTCAGGTGCGCACCCGCGCCCATCACAAGCATCGTCGGATCCTTAGTTTTAATATCATCGAGCGCGGCAACCACAACAGGAATTCCGGTTATCGATGGCAGGAGCCACAGTTTCACAGGAATACCATTGCTTTCGAACTTATTCTTGAGATCGTACACCTCGCCGTCATCTTCCTGCAGGATGATCTCCGTTCCAACGTTTCTGGAATATTCTGCGATGCTTATGGCGTCTCGCTCGATCACCTCAAGCAGTCCGTGCACGATCGCCTCCTCGATCGTGTTCCCTGATGCAAGTCCGCTTGTGTTGCTGCGGAACAGGAACATTCCGCTGATGTAGGGATGGTAGATGGCATTTGCAGGCACAAGCACCTCACAGTCATTCAGAATGTCCCACCCGCTCATCCATTCGATTCTCGTCCCTGGAGTGATCGGTTCCGGGAGAAGCAGCGTTTCAGGGTCGATCGCGTTCACATCTTCGAGATCTTCATAAGTTTTGATAACTCGATCCATGTCAACCGGTTTATCCCTAAAATCGACATTTGTTTCCGGTATCTCTGCAAAACATCGCTCAACAGATTCCATTATCGCGGATATCCTCGCCTGAATCTCGGTTGCTCCTTTGCCAGAGTAGACCGATATCGCGCCCAGCCCCGCGCTCGGTCTGGTCGCGGCAACCACAGGAACCCCGACACGATCAAGATGCGTTATATCCTTAAGTTCGGTCACCCCGATGTCAGAAAAGATGTTTTCGATATTGGAAAGTGTTGTCTCGTAATCGAATACCCGCTGGGTGTCTGGCTGGTATTTGATCTCCGGGTTGATCTCGATTCGCATGAGGTCTCTTTTCGCTGAAGTCATTTATAGTCTCCGCGGGAGAAGACTCCGCTACTTGAGCGGAGATGAATCCCGCACCAAAACCTTTAAATACATCTGGGTTAAGTCTGGTTTGTCTCGCAAGGCTGAAAGTGCTGGCGAGATATTTGAGAAACCGTATGTACGCACGGACTGTGCGGAATTTAAGCCTGTGGAGATATGCCGTTGGGCGTCCTGTGAAACAGGAAGCCCCGTTGCTTGCAGCGGGGAGGAAGTCACTAATCAGACCCCTCGTATAGGGGCGGTCATGTCATGGAGTGGTGTAACTTTACAACCCCTCCCGCCCCAGAAACCAATCCGCAAACTTCTCAAAGGATTTCCCCCTGTGGGATCTCTTATTTTTCGCATCACCCATCGATGCAAGTGTGACGCCATCGATCTCGAAGATCGGATCATACCCAAATCCACCCTTGCCTTCTGGCTGGTACGCGATTCTTCCGGTGACCGCGCCTTCGAATGTGACCGCGTCCATGCCGGGCTCGCAGTACCCGATAACCGATCTGAACGTGGCTTTCCGGTCACCGATGTCTCGCATCAGCGATAAGATTCCCGCGTTACCGATGGTGTCATGGACATACGCGGCATAAGGTCCTGGAAACCCGTGCAGCGCATCGATATAGAAGCCGGTATCCTCGACGATCACAGCAGAGCCCAGCCGATTCGCCGCATTCTCTGCCCCGTACGCAGCAACGGACGCAACATCGTCCTCCTGCAGTTCAGGATAGCCGCAATCGTTCTGCACGATCTCAATTCCCCGCGGCATACAGATCGCGACTGCCTCCTCGACCTTGTGACTGTTTCCGGTTACGAATGTGATGATCATGTCTTGCTCGCGTATTGTGTGGATATCTACATATANNGATTAACACAGAAATCTTGTGGAAATCCGTGTAATCTTGTGGTTCCTACCACCTGGTATTAGTATGTTCGTGATCATCTCAGACTCGCCGCGTAAGCATCGATCGTCTTATCGATATCCTCTTTCGTGTGCGCAATGCTTAAGAAATTGGTTTCAAACTGCGACGGAGGTAAGAAAACCCCTTTCCCGAGCATCCGGTGGAAGAAACGCAGATATTCCTCTTTGTCGCACGTGAGGACATCCTGATAGTTATGTGGTGTGCTTCCGAAGAATATCTTAAACATGCTCGAAATCCCTGAGACCGCGTACGGCAGCCCAAGGTCAGATACGAGATCGTGAAGTGCAGCACGGAGTTTATCGCCTTCTGCATTCAGTCTGGTATGTACATTCTCTGATTCGAGCACATTCAGCACGGCAAGCCCTGACGCCATCGAGACCGGGTTTCCGCTGAACGTTCCTGCTTGATAGACGCCGCCGGAAGGGGATATCAGTTCCATGATCTCCTTTCTGCCGCCGAAAACGCCGATCGGAAATCCTCCGCCGATGATCTTCCCAAGCGTCGTCATGTCAGGAACGATGCCGAAGTATTCCTGTGCGCCGCCAAGCGCAAGCCGGAATCCCGTAATAACCTCATCAAAGATCAGGAGCACGTCGTTCTCCTCTGTGACCCTGCGCACGTCCTTGAGATAGTCCTGATCCGGCAGTATCGGTCCGATGTTTCCGAGCACCGGTTCAAGGATCACGGCTGCCAGATCGCCCCGGTTCGATTCGATCATGTCGGTCATCGCCTCGATATCATTGTACTGTACTTGTAGCGTATGTTTCGTGAAATCAGGCGGTATCCCGAGCGAATCCGGCGTTCCCTGTGTGGTTGCTCCTGATCCCGCCTTTACGAGAACCGCATCGTGTGCGCCATGAAACCCGCCTTCTATCTTTAAGAACTTGTTCCTGCCGGTATATCCGCGTGCGGCACGAAGCGCACTCATAGTCGCCTCAGTCCCGGACGATATGAACCGCAGCATATCGATACTCGGATAGATGGATGCGATCTTTGTTGCAAGCCGTACCTCCGCCTCGATCGGGGTGCCGTAGAGCCAGCCACGACTCAGCTGGTCTGTGACCGCGTCCTTGATTGCCGGATGCGCATGTCCGAGAATCAGCGGACCGTACCCCATGCAGTAATCGATGTACCGGTTCCCATCGGCGTCTGTGATCGTGCACCCACCTGCTGATGCTGTGTAGAACGGGTATGGCTTTATCGCACGTACCGGGGAACTGACTCCGCCGGGAATTACATTCTTTGCCTGCTCATAGATTTTTTCTGATTGTGTGGTCATGGATATGCCTCTTTATCGTTGATGGGGAGTTAGGTGGTGTTAGATATCTCAGCCACCTTCTGCGGTAATATTCCAGAGGATTTAAGTCCTCCACTGTCATCTCTTTCACCGTGTTGAGAATCAATGCCGGAATACTTAAATTTATAGCAGCCCCTGCGAGTCACTCTTGTTATGTGCTTGCTATGTGCTTGGGGTGTGTGAGTTCAGAGGTACCGAAATCGTCGATATCTTTAAACAATTTCCGATCTAACATACTACCCTTCAGGGGCATTTAACAGAAGATACATTTAACAGGAGATCTACGATGAAACAACTGAAAACTCCACTGGTGGTGTTGAACTTCAAGACATATATCGAGGCAACCGGCAAAAACGCGGTCCGCCTCGCCGAGATGTGTGGCGACGTCAGCAGGGATGCAAGCATCACGATCATAGCTGTGCCGCAACCCGCGGACATCCGCCCGGTAGCAGAGACTGGCATTCCGGTATTTGCGCAGCACATCGACGGCGCCCCCGCAGGCGGCAGTACAGGGTATATACTTGCAGAAGCTGTGCGCGATGCAGGCGCGATCGGGACATTGATCAACCACTCCGAGCGGAGGCTCACGCTCGCCGCGATCGATGCTGCAATCCAGGCGGCACGCCGCACCGACATTGCAACGATCGTGTGCAGCAACAACATCGCAACCACAAAAGCAGCCACAGCATTAAAGCCGGATTTTGTCGCGATCGAACCGCCAGAATTGATCGGTACGGGAATACCTGTTTCAACAGCCGATCCCGGGATCGTTTCCGGTGCGGTGGATGCTGCTCTGGGAATTGATCCCGACGTCCCGGTGCTCTGCGGCGCTGGCATCTCAAAAGGCGAGGATATGGCGGCAGCGCTGGAACTTGGCGCCGAGGGCGTGCTGCTAGCATCCGGGATCGTCCGCGCACCCGACCCGAAGGCAGCGCTTATGGATCTGGTATCCGGAATCTGAGTGATGAGGACGCGGGTAGCGATCACGGGTCAGCCCGGGGTCGGGAAGACGACGGTCTGCAGGGCAGTGGCAGATCTTCCGGGCAGAAGCACCGGCGGCATGATCTGCTCTGACATCACAGAAGAGGATAGCGGGGGCAGGCGGGTCGGGTTTGAACTGCTCGATCTGCAGACCGGCGTAAAGGGAGTGCTTGCCCATATCAGCGGAGATGGGCCCCGGGTCGGGAAGTATCATGTCAATCTGCATGATCTGGACCGGATCGGGGTAAGCGCGATTTTGAGTGCGGTTGCTACTGATCTGATCGTGATCGATGAGATCGCGCCGATGGAACTTACGTCGCAGAGGTTTATTCGGGCGGTGGAAGAGGCACTGGCGTCGGATAGGGATATGCTTGTCGTGCTTCACCAGCGATCAGCTCATCCTCTGGCAGAGCGGATCAGGGCAGAGTTCGATCTGATCACGGTAACGAGGGATAACAGGGACGTGATTGTGGACGAGATTGCAGGGCGATTCGAGCCGCTCTGAACGGGGTTTGTGGAGCTGCTGCTATTGGTTTCTGGGGGCGAATCAGGAGTAGTTCAGGTTTCTTTGAAAGCCGGGTTGGGCATAGAGATATGTACGGCATGTAAGGGAATTACCGAGGGGCATGGCGGGAGCATCAGGGTTGGGCGCGAGGTTGGGATGGGGCATGTGTTGTGGTTGTGCTGTGAGATTCTGCGTTTCATCATAAAACCTTTCGATTAATCGAAAGACTTAAGTACTATTACTTGCATCTATACAATCAGACAAGTCGATCAATCGATAAGTCTGAACAAAAGAAGGTAAACAACATGAACAACCACAACAACCACAACAACAACGAACCGCGGCAGGATGAAACTCCAGCCGTGGAGATCATAAACGCCAGAAAGAGCTACTGCATCGGCGAGATGGAAGTGCCGGTACTCCAGGGTATCGATCTCTCAATCCAGCGTGGCGAGTTCCTTGCGATCATGGGACCATCCGGCTCAGGCAAGAGCACGCTCGCGAACCTGATCGGCTGCCGTGATCATCCCACCGAAGGAGATATCCGCGTTCTCGGAAATGTCGTGAACAAACTCTCTAACGATGAACTTGCGCATCTTCGCGGCGAGATCGGGTTTGTATTCCAGACCTTCGATCTCACGTCCGGGATGAGCGCCTTTCAGAATGTCGAACTTCCAGCGATTATGTGCCAAAAACACGGCTGCAATCCAGAGAAGCGCGCGAAAGAACTCTTAGAACTGGTCGGACTCTCTGATCACATGCATCACAAGCCGGTACAACTATCGGGCGGGCAGCGCCAGCGTGTTGCGATCGCAAGAGCGCTCGTAAACGACCCATCGATCATTCTCGCGGACGAGCCCACTGCAAGTCTCGACGCCAGAACAGGAGATGAGATCATGAATATCTTCAAGAATCTGAACAGGGATGGGCGCACCATCATTATGATCACGCACGATCCCGCGATCGCATCTCATGCTGACCGGATCGTGCACGTAAAGGACGGGTTGCTGGTAAACGGGAACATGAACACCTGAGGTGAGCAGCATGAACAACCACAACAACGACGAACCGCAGCTGGATGAAAATCCGTTCGATAGTATCATCCAGAGGGCGTTACTGCATCAGCAGAATGGAAGTGCCGATACGGCGCGGCAGCGATCTGTCGGTTCAGAGTACCGAGTTACTCTCGATCATGGGACCATCCGGCTCAGGCAGGAATGCGGATGCGATCTGCGAAGCAGCGACGGAGTCGTGACGGAGTCAGCAAAGGTATATGCCAGCATCACCACAGGCAATGCGCCTGCAAAGACATACACCATGATGGACAGGAGGCAAGATCATGAAGATCTTTGAGTACCTGAACAGAGATGAGCGCACCACCATCATGATCATGCATGATCTGGAGATCATATCCAACGCTGTCTGGATTGCGCGTGTGAATGGCGGACTGCTGGTAAACGGGAACATGAACACCTGAGGTGAGCAGCATGAACAGCAGAAAACCATTGAAATTCATCCAGCGGCGAAAATTGAGATCGCTGGTGGATGTCTTGAGCACAACACCATATACGGGACATGACCACAACCAAAGCGTCAACGATATCAAAAATCAGGAGGGCGTACGCATGAACGACCAGAGCTACAACGAACCGCGGCTGGACGAGACTCCAGCCGTGGATACCATAAACGCCGGTTACTGCATCGGCAGAATGGAAGTGCCGATACGGCATGGCATCGATCTGCCATCCGGCGCGGCGAGTTCCTTGCGATCATGGGACCATCCGGCTCAGGCAAGAGCACGCTCATGAACCTGATCGGATGCCTCGACCTCCCAACCGGAGGAGATGTCCCCGTCTCAGGAAAGGACGTGAGCAAACTCTCTGAAGCCGAACTTGCACATCTCAGGGGGCAAGAGATCGGATTTGTGTTCCAGACCTTCGATCTTGTATCCAGAATGAGTGTGTTCAAGAACGTCGAACTCCCGACGCTTGCGAACCACAAACACGGCTGCAATCCAAAGAAGCGCGCGAAGGAACTCTTAGAACTCGTCGGACTCTCCGATTCCATGCATCACAAGCCGACAGAACTATCGGGCGGGCAGCTCCAGCGTGTTGCGCTCGCAATGGCGCGGTCCCAGCATCCGGATAGTGCATCCAGCCAGTTTTATATCTGCGACGGAGCACAGCCATTTCTGGATGGGCAGTATGCGGTATTTGGCAGGACGATCGAGGGAATTGATGTCGTGCGGGCGATTGCAGAGGTGAAAACGGGACCGCAAGACAAGCCGGTGAAGAGTGTTGTGATCACCGGAATCTCGATCAAATGAGCCTCATTCCAGAGGGGCTTCACTGGATTTAGCCCCCCGCCCCATTCGTTGGTCGTTTGCAAACGCCGGATGCGATTGTGTGCGAGGGATTGGAATTGGGTGAAAACACCCAAACGTTTTTACCTAATCGGAGGCGTACAGACATTAAAGCGGTGCAGGTGACCCGGATGAAACTCGATAACAGATTCTTGCGATACTGGAGCAGGACGATACGACCTCAAACGCACTGGTTGCGGAAAAACTCGGCATCACACCGGAGGAAGTGGAAAAGCGGCTCGGCAGGCTCACAGACACCAGAACCAAGATACTGGTCGTTGATGACGAACCCGATACCTTGATCCCACTAACCCGTGCGCTAGAGGGTGAGAACTATACTGTCGTCGGGGCGGTCGATGGTGCTGATGCGCTCGAAAAAGTCAGGGATGAGACGCCTGACCTGATCCTCCTCGATCTGATGCTTCCGAAACTGAATGGCTATGAGGTTTGCATGAAACTGAAAGAGGATCCGATAACTCGGCAGACCCCGATCATCATGCTCAGCGCAAAAGGTGAGATCAAGGACAAGGTGCTTGGTATCGAGATCGGCGCGGACGATTATGTGACCAAGCCATTCGATCTGATTGAATTGAAAGCGCGGATACGGGCGCTTTTGCGCAGGACTGGGGTGTGAGAGACTACAAGCGATTTACCACCATTGTCATCGCCGCACTTCTTATCGTTGCGGTAGCATGGGTAGGGCATGTCACCAATCAGGAAGTGGAGACGGTCGTGCAGCAGCAGTTCAATGCGCAGCAACTGCTGCTTACCAGACAATCTGCGGCGGGAATCGAGAGCTTTCTTGAGGAGAAGACCGTTTTAATCGAGGTGCTGGCAGCGGGTGCAACAGATGCGCCACCAGAGGGCATGGCACAGAGTTTTATACCTATTTATTATAGATCCAGAGGATTTTTTGCAATTCAATTTGTAAATAGTACCGGTGTGGTGGTATCAGGCTATCCGGCAGAGGATACGCCAGTCGGATTCGATCTGTATGCGGCGAACAAAAATCAGGCATTCGATCGTGCAAAGGATCGCAGAGAGGCATATATCACAGACCCGACACCGCTCTTTGAGGGCGGGCTTGGTTCATGTGTATGGGTGCCGGTGTATGATGATAATGAATTCAAAGGTGTGATACTTGCAGTTATCAGAGTGTCCGCGCTCTCTGAGCGATTCCTTACCGATGTCATGCCGGAAGGGCATGGATATATGTACATGATCGATCACTCCGGACGTTCGCTGTATGACGGAGCGCATGAGGAAGTAATCGGCAAAAAATATATCGGGAATTTTCAGGCCAATAATTCGTCTTATGCAAAAATCTTGCGGGAGCAGATCCAAAAAAAAGATGGTACTGGCTATTATTTCGACGAAATCACAGGAGAACGGCAGATCGTGGCATATACGCCGGTTGTCTGGCGTGACCGCGTCTGGTCTGTGGCTACAAGCGTTCCAGCAAGCGAGACAGAGGCACTGATACATTCTGTCTACCGGAAGCAGATACTGTTCATCGCAATCGTTATCGCAATCATCCTTGCCGGAAGCGGCAGCATCGTTCTCCTCTTCTCCAGATGGAATAAGGAACTGGAATGCGAAGTTGAAAAGAAGACCGATGATCTGAGAAGATCAAATATGGAACTTGCGTCAGCGAACACCGGATTGTTGGAACTCGATCGGCTAAAATCCGAGTTCGTCTCGATGGTCTCGCACGAACTTAAGACGCCGCTTACATCCATGAAAATCTCTACGGATGTGCTGAAATCACTCTCCGGTTCGGAAAAGGATATTCGCACAAGAGAGGAGATGCTCCGGATCATCGACCGCAATATTGAGCGGCAGAAGAGACTTGTAAGTGATCTCCTTGATATATCCCGAATCGAGACAGGAAACCTGAAACTGAGTCTTGAACCCGTGAACCTCTACGATATCATCAGGGAATCGGTTGAAAGCATGAGAAAGATCGCAGAAGAGGTAGGGATTCCGATTCACCTCGATCTACAAGGAGAGTCGCCCCGGATCACCGGAGATCATGATCGACTGGTGCAGGTCTTTGTGAATCTCATCGGCAATGCCCTGAAGTTCACAAAGGAAGGCGAGATGCGAATTTGGGCGCGGATGGTGGATGGGCATCCTGAGATCAGGGTCAGCGACACAGGAATCGGGATCCCGCCTGATGAACTGGACCTGATATTTGATAAGTTCCATCAAGTGGATTCCGGATTGACGCGCGAGGTTGGCGGCACGGGACTCGGGCTTGCGATATGCAAGGGAATCATCGATGGGCATGGCGGAAGCATACGGGCTGAGAGCGAGGTTGGGCGCGGAAGTACGTTTGTGATTTTGTTGTGAAGTTCTACATTCCATCACAATACCTTTCGATTAATCGAAATATTTAAGTACTATTACTTACACCTATAACATCAGATCAGTCGATTAATCGACCAGTCTGAACAAAAGGAGGTAAACAACATGAACAACCACAACCCCCATAACCACACCGAACCGCGGCAGGATGAACCAACAGCTGTGGACATCATAAACGCCAGAAAGAGCTACTACATCGGCAAGATGGAAGTGCCGATACTCCACGGCATCGATCTCGCAATCCGGCGCGGCGAGTTCCTTGCGATCATGGGACCATCCGGCTCAGGCAAGAGCACGCTCATGAACCTGATCGGATGCCTCGACCTCCCAACCGGAGGGGAGATCCATGTCTCAGGAAAGGATGTGAGCAAACTCTCCGAAGCCGAACTTGCGCATCTCAGGGGGCAAGAGATCGGATTTGTGTTCCAGACCTTCGATCTTGTATCCAGAATGAGTGTGTTCAAGAACGTCGAACTCCCGACGCTTGCGAACCACAAACACGGCTGCAATCCAAAGAAGCGCGCGAAGGAACTCTTAGAACTCGTAGGACTCGCAGGTCGGATGCATCACAAGCCGACAGAGCTCTCAGGCGGGCAGCGCCAGCGTGTTGCGATCGCAAGAGCACTCGTAAACGACCCATCGATCATTCTCGCGGACGAGCCAACCGGAAATCTCGACACAAAGACCGGAGAGGAGATCATGAAGATCTTTGAGGACCTGAACAGAGATGGGCGCACCATCATCATGATCACGCACG
>DASC01000101.1 GCA_002503595.1 Candidatus Methanogaster sp. UBA203
GCTGCGTAGGTGAGTAGTTACGATGAATTTTACATTATTCTCCTCGACTGCGGCGATCACATCGTCTTTTGTCATAGTCATATTATCACCTGTCGATAATTAAGTAACCACTACCCCCTTACCGTATCTCTGTATATAACTGTTGTGGTCAAATACGATCGGACCCAAAATGCGAGCAGGTCAATAGTGCACCGGTGGGCTTATGGGTCAGTTTCCCAACATCACCGGAGGAATTGGAAGGGGACTCGCAATCGTTTTCAAATCCCCTTTGTGCGACATCTCTAATTCAGAAATTGTATCCCTTCTCGCCGTGCTGTGTCTGATCGAGTCCGATGTTCTCCTCGCTTACAGAGACCTTGAGCCCCAGTGTCCTGTCCAGAACAAAACCGATTGCAAGGGTGCAGACAACTGCGTACACCATCGTAATGGCGGCTCCTTCGAACTGCAGGAAGAGCTGGCGTGAGTTGCCTGAGAGTAGCCCCGCAGCGCCAACAGTCGCAAACACGCCGGTCAACAGTGCGCCTGTGGTTCCGCCAACACCGTGAACACCGAAGACATCGAGCGAATCATCGTACCCAAGCTTTCCTTTCAAAATCACTGCGCTGTAGCAGACAAACCCTGCAATAGCCCCGATTGCGATTGCAGCCACCGGCGTTACAAAGCCGGATGCAGGCGTTATCGCTACGAGACCTGCAAGAATTCCTGTTGCAAACCCGAGTGCGGTTGGTCTTCCTGTGCCCCACCATTCTGCTGCCATCCATGAGAGTCCGGCTGCGGCTGGTGCGACAAACGTTGTTATGAATGCGAGCGCTGCGATCTCGTTTGCAGCCAGTGCGGAGCCAGCGTTGAACCCGAACCAGCCAAACCAGAGGAGCCCGGTGCCGATGAGTGTGAGTGTTACGTTGTGCGGCTTTATGACATCCACGCCGTAACCCTTCCGTTTGCCAAGGAAGACGAGGATCGCGAGTGCTGAGATTCCGGATGTGATGTGGACGACTGTTCCGCCTGCAAAGTCAAGTGCCTCGCCTGTCAAAAACCCACCGCCCCAGACCCAGTGGCAGACCGGCGCATAGACGATCAAGCTCCAGATCGTGATAAACGCGATGTAACTCTTGAACTTGATGCGTCCGACAACAGCACCCGAGATAAGCGCGGGCGTTATGATTGCAAACATGCCCTGGAACGCAACGAATGCATACGTCGGGATCGTTCCTGTCGTTGAATTGTAGTCGATCCCCGCAAGGAAGATGTGGCCAAGTCCGCCGACAAACCAGTTCCCCGGGCTAAATGCGAGCGAATACCCGACCACAACCCAGAGCACAGCGACGATCCCCATAACGACGAACGAGTGCATCATGCTGCTTAAGACGTTCTTCCGCCGGACCATCCCGCCATAGAAGAGCGCAAGTCCAGGGAGCATAAAGAGGACAAGTGCTGATGAGATCAATACCCACGCGGTATCTGCAAAAACAATAGCCATTTTTTTGTAACCTCTCATATCCTCAGATCGCCTCAGAACCGGTTTCGCTGGTACTGATCCTTACAACGTCCTCAAGCGGCAGGACAAATATCTTGCCGTCTCCAATCTCACCTTTTTCGTTTGTCTTTGCTCCCTTCTTGATGGCTTCGATTGTTGGTGCGAGAAAATTATCGTTTACCGCTATTTCGAGCTTGATCTTTTCAAGAAGGTTTACCTCAAGTTCAACTGCCCGGTACACTTCCAAATGTCCTTTTTGAGCGCCATATCCCGATACCGGCGATACGGTCAATCGGCTCACCTCAACCTTCTGGAGCTCCCTCGTGACAGAATCGAGTCGTTCCGGTCGTATTATTGCTATGACATATTTCATAGGTCTTCGGAAGGTGATTACCTTATGATCTCATTTAAGGTTTTCTATCACAAATAAAATGAGTTATGAAATATAAATCTCAGAACATCGGTTCCACATCCACAGGATTCCACAATCTATATCAACCCAAGACCCCATACCAGAGACCATGAACGCTGTTATCGGGCTTGAGGATGGGACGATCCTGCACGGCACTGGTTTTGGCTCCGAATGCGAGGTCTCCGGAGAACTTGTCTTCACCACGCAGTTCACAGGTTACGAGGAGGCGCTGACCGATCCGTCGTATAAAGGTCAGATCCTGATGTTTGCGTACCCCTTAATCGGCAATTACGGCGTTGCCCCTGACGCGTTCCAGTCATCCGGGATGCAGGCAGAGGGACTTGTAGTGCGGGAGGCGTGCGACCACCCGTCACATCATCAGCACAAGGAGAGCATCCACGAGTTTCTGGAGCGCGAGGGCAAGCCCGGAATCGCGGGGATCGATACCCGGCGTCTCACGATCAAGACGAGGGAGCACGGAACGCTCCGTGCTGCGCTGATCGTGGACGGCAGCGGCGGTATCGATAGGGGATATGCCGTGGAACTCGCACGCGAGCAGCCCGGTATCTCTGAGATTGATCTGATCTCGCAGGTAACGTGCAAAAGACCGTATCACATCGAGGGCAGCGGGAAGAAAGTTGCGCTGATCGATCTCGGGATCAAACAAAACATCCTCCGGAGTCTCGATCGCCGGAATCTCGATATCTCGGTGTTTCCAGCCACCACAACCGTAACAGAAGTCATGTCCACTGGTCCTGACATCCTATTTCTTTCAAACGGACCAGGCGACCCCAAGCAGGCCAAAAGCGCAATCAGGGTTGTGTCAGAGCTTGCCGGCACGCTGCCAGTTGCAGGCATCTGTCTCGGGCATCAGGTGATAGCGCTTGCGCTCGGGTGCGAGACATACAAACTCAAGTTCGGGCACCGTGGGGCAAATCAGCCTGTCAAGGACATGCAGAGCGGGAAGGTTTATATCTCGTCACAGAACCACGGTTTTGCTGTTGATAAGGACTCAATTGAGGGAACCGGCATTAAGATCACGCAGATCAACACGAACGACGGCACAATCGAGGGATTCGAGCATCCGGATCTCGATGTCCTTTCGGTGCAGTACCATCCTGAGGCACATCCGGGTCCGAGGGATACCGAGAGGTGGTTCTTTGATCGCGTCGCGAGGAAGGGCGGGGGCTGATTAATGCCCAGAGACCAAACCATCAAGAAGATCCTTCTCATAGGCTCAGGTCCGATCCTGATCGGACAGGCAGCGGAATTTGATTTCTCAGGCAGTCAGGCGTGCCAGTCCCTCCGCGAAGAGGGAATCTCCGTAGTTCTCGTGAACTCAAATCCTGCAACGATCATGACCGACCCAGAGACTGCGGATGCGGTCTATATCGAGCCGCTAACACCCGAGGTAATCGAGAAGATCATAGAGATTGAGCGTCCTGACGGACTCATCGCCGGATTCGGAGGTCAGACCGGACTAAATCTCACAACCGAACTTGCAGAGAGTGGCGCACTCGATAAATACAACGTAAAACTTCTTGGAACGCCACTAAAGGCGATCTATGACACTGAAGACCGGGAACTCTTCAAGCAGGCGATGGAAAAGATCGGTGAGCCGGTCCCGAGGAGCCGGGCGGTCTCGACAATTAAGGACGCTCTTGCACTGATCCCAAAGCTCGGTCTCCCCTTAATCGTCCGCCCGGCATACACGCTCGGCGGTGCCGGCGGCGGGATCGCATACACCCGTGACGATCTACGCAGAATCTGCGAACTTGGCCTGAAGCGGTCGCGGATAAATCAGGTTCTTGTGGAGGAGAGCGTGCTTGGATGGAAGGAGTTCGAGTACGAGGTGATGCGGGATTCGGGCGACACCTGCATCACGATCTGCAACATGGAGAACTTCGATCCGATGGGCATCCACACCGGTGAGTCGATCGTGGTGACCCCATCGCAGACGCTCTCGGATAACGAGCACCAGATGCTTCGGAGCGCTGCGATAAACATCATACGTTTCTTAGGTATTGAGGGCGGCTGCAACATCCAGTTTGCGGTGAAAGACGGGAAGTACATGATTGTCGAGGTGAACCCCCGGGTCTCAAGGTCGTCAGCGCTCGCATCAAAGGCGACCGGCTACCCGATCGCACGGGTCGCTGCGAAGATTGCAATTGGGCTTAATCTTGACGAGATCAGGAATGATGTCACAGGCGAGACCCCCGCGTCGTTTGAGCCGGCTATCGATTACGTGGTCGCAAAGATTCCGAGATGGCCTTTCGACAAGTTCGTAACAGCGGACAACACGCTCACAACAGCGATGAAGAGCACAGGCGAGGTGATGGCGATCGGGCGCACCATCGAGGAGGCTCTCCTGAAGGCTGTGCGTTCGCTTGACATCGGTATGAGTTTCGGAGCTACTGGAACCGGGACAGAGAACTGGACACCAAATGAGACGAGAGAACTTCTCAGAACCCCTACAGACCAGCGTCTCTTCGTGGTGTACCATGCGCTACGCACCGGGTTTTCCAGAGAGGAGATCTCCGAACTGACATCGATCGACCCATTCTTCCTGCAGAAACTGAAGAACATAATCGAGATCGAGGACCGTATCAAGCTAGGCTCAAGTCCGGAAAAGGTTGTTCTCCGCGACGCAAAGCGGATCGGGCTAACAGACGAACGGATCGCAGAACTCGCAGGCATCACGCGGGAGGCGGTAACAGACCAGAGGCACGATCATGGAATCCTGCCAGTCTACAAGATGGTGGACACATGTGCGGCAGAGTTTGCAGCAAAGACTCCCTATTACTACTCCTGCTACGAGGACGAGTGCGAAATAACCCCCACATCGAGAAAGAAGGTGCTGATTTTAGGAGCAGGCCCAATCAGGATCGGGCAGGGGATCGAGTTTGATTACTGCACAGTCCATGCGGTTATGTCGCTTCGGGAGGAAGGGATCGAGACGCATATCGTTAACAACAATCCTGAGACGGTATCTACTGATTTTGACACCTCTGACAAGCTATTCTTTGAGCCATTGACCCTCGAAGACGTGATGAACATCATCGAACGCGAGCGCCCCTACGGCGTCTGCGTCCAGTTCGGAGGACAGACGTCCGTAAATCTCGCAATCTCGCTCGCAAAGGAGATTGCACGCCGCCCTGACCTCGACACACGGATTCTCGGGACGTTGCCTGACGACATGGATCTTGCTGAGGACCGAAAACGGTTCAACCAGCTCCTCGCAGGTCTCGTAATCCCGCAGCCGGAAGCAGGCTATGCGACCTCTAAGGAGGAAGCACACGCCGCATCCGACAGAATCGGCTATCCCGTGCTCGTGCGCCCCTCGTATGTGCTCGGCGGACGGGCGATGGAGGTCGTGTACGACGCAGGCGACCTTGACCGGTACATGCGGGAAGCTGTGCGGGTCTCGCCTGATCATCCGGTCTTGATCGATGACTTCCTCGAAGGCGCAGTTGAGATCGATTGTGATGCGGTCTCTGATGGCACGGATGTCCTGATCGGTGCGATCATGGAGCACATCGAGGAGGCAGGAATCCATTCAGGTGATTCAGCCTGTGTGATTCCGCCGCAGTCGCTCTCTCCTGACATCATGGACACGGTTCGTGACTATGTAAAACGGATCGCACTCGCCCTAAATGTGCGGGGGCTGATAAACCTCCAGCTCGCTGCAAAAGACGGTGTAGTGTACGTGCTCGAGGCAAACCCGAGATCGTCCCGCACGATCCCGTTCGTCTCAAAAGCCGTGGGAATCCCGCTTGCGAAGATCGCTGCAAAGGTGATCGTTGGAAAGACGCTTCAGGAACTCGGATACGTGGATGGACCAGTGCCGCAATGTGTCTCTGTAAAAGAAGTCCTGCTGCCGTTTGACAAGCTGCCGGGTGCGGATCCGATACTCGGTCCTGAGATGCAATCCACTGGCGAGGTGATGGGAATGGATCACGACTTCGGGACTGCGTACTACAAGACACAGCTTGCCGCAGGTAACAGGCTTCCCACGAAGGGCGCGGTCTTTCTCTCGATTCGAGATGAAGACAAGGCGGCAATTCTGGATGTCGCACGAAAGCTTCGCAGTTCCGGGCTGCACCTCATCGGAACAGCAGGTACTGTGGCGCATCTGCGTGATCATGGTGTTGCAGCGATACCGGTTAAGAAGGTGAGCGAGGGCAGCCCGAACGTGGTTGACCTGATCAGGGCGGGCAAGGTCGATCTGATCATCAACACCCCAAGAAGTAAGCAGGGGCGGAGGGACGGCTACGAGATCAGGCGTGCTGCTGTCGATTTTAGTGTTCCGTACATCACAACGATTCAGGCTGCGGTTGCGGCGGGGGATGCGGTCGCGGTTGCTGCCCGGGCAGAGGGTGGTGTGGGGGTCGCGGCGGTGCGGGAGTATCATGAGGGGTGAGGTGGATGAAGGGTGGGGCAGTGGCTGGATATGTGTTTGTACACTGGTGAAGAAGATTATATATAAAATCGAGCGCAATGTGTATAGAAGATGTTAGAAAAACTAAAGCTCAAGAATTTCCGTTGCTTCGAGGATTACGAAATAGAATTTGATAAATTTAACGTAATAGTCGGCAAAAACAATACCGGTAAATCCACAGTAATTGATGCGATCAAATTAATCTCGAATATACGCAGATATGCTTCGTACAGGAAAGATCTTAAGTTAGAACATAGAGACATCCCCTTTTCTCAGACAAACTTAATATACAATTACATAGATGAAGATTCTATTATTTATTCAAAATTCTCAGATAATACTGAGATCAAAGTAGTATTCCCAACCGATGGGGAACCATATGCAGAGCTCTCCCAGGACGGTATGGGCATATTTAAAAAAACGTTAATAAAAAAACATTTTGGGCATTCTATAGGGATTATTCCCCCCATAGGCGTTTTTGAAGAAACTGAAAATCTGGGAGATGAGAAATATCTACGTTCCATAATGGTATCACATCTAACGCAGCGGCATTTTAGGAATATATGGCACTACTTTGATGATGGATTTGAGGATTTTAGAAATATAATAGAGGAGACATGGCCAGAGTGTACAATAAAGCCACCTGAATTCGATTCAGGCGAAAACAAAATTACCATGTTTTTTAAAGAAAGGGGCATCGATCGCGAAATATTTTGGGCTGGGCACGGATTTCAGGTATGGCTGCAATTGATGACTTTCTTAGTCAAACTTGGACGGAAAGAAACTCTGGTGCTTGATGAACCCGATATCTACCTTCACTCCGATATGCAAAAGAAACTAGTTAACATATGCAAAGAAAGATCCAATCAAGTAATTATTGCGACACACGCTGTTGATATTATTGAGGAAAGCGATCCCGATGACATCATATCGATTGATAAGAATTCAAACAAGTCAAGAAGATTATCAAGTATCGACGAAGTACAAACCTGCATCACTCAATTGGGATCATTTCAGAACCTAAAGTTAGTTCATTTTATTCGAGGGAAGACTTGTTTATTCGTAGAAGGAAAGGAATTTCGTTATTTAAACATCTTTGCAAAAAAGCTAAATTTCGAATCATTCGCAAGGGAGGATGGTTTTACAGTAGTTAGATTAGATGGATTTTCTAACTGGGGCATATTAACGCATATTTCTTGGATATTTCGGAATACTATTGACGAAAAAATTAAATGTTTTGTTATATTGGATCGGGATTTTCATACAGATCAAGAAATAGATGAAATTGTAGATAATCTGGAACAGAAGGATGTGAAAGTACATGTTTGGGCGCGAAAAGAAATTGAAAACTATGCAATTAATTACGATGCATTATATCGAATGTTTACTAATAAATTCTGTGAAAGACGCGGGGATGTCGAGATACCGCTTTCGAGTGTGGAGTTTGAGGAAAAAATATTATCGATTTTTGAAGAATTCAAGGATCATGTCCTATCACAAACGATCACGAACAGAGTTGAAAATAGATCAGATCGTTCAATTGATCCATCTACTATTACTTGCCATGCGTTGGCAGAATTTGAGAATAATTGGCAGGATATTGAATTCCGTAGAAAAGTCATTCCTGGTAAAGATTTTTTCGCCAAATTAAATGCATGGTCAAATGATGAATATCACATTACCATACCTGTTAATCATGCAATCAATTCTCTACGATCGGAGGAAATCGAACCGGAAGTACACAACGTAATTAATGATTTTATCCAGTTGGTGCGCTCATAACAACATGCGATGTTTGGAGTTACCCCCTTGCAAACACTCCAGCATGCATGATCTGGGCTATATGGCTCACTTCGCTCGCAGTATCACTCAACGGAACATATCTGGCTTAAACTCGGAACGTCACACCCCCGTAGATGAACATGACAAGAAAACTGAAAACATATCTGGACACCTCCGTAATCTCAGCACTATTCGACGCAAGGAATCCAGAGAGAAAATCGCTTACAGAATCGTTTTTCGAGCAGATCGAGAGCTTCGATCCATTCATCTCCGAGATCACGGTCGCTGAGATCGAACGAACTCCCGACCACGCACTCCGAAGCAAGATGAAAGAGGTGGCACTGCAATTCACGGCGCTCCCACTGACTGACGACGTTAAAGGGCTGGCAGACGAGTATGTCCGCTATGGTGCAGTTCCTGAGAGCTATCTCGAAGATGCGTACCATATCGCGGTTGCTGTGATAAACGAGATGGATTGTATTCTGAGCTGGAACTTCAGACATATCGTAAGGCGGAAAACCAGGGACATAGTGAAGATGGTAAATACTGTGAACGCATTCAGACATATAGAGATCATGACGCCGGCAGAATTATTGTAGGAGGTAGAACATGGCTAAAATTGCAGAAAAAGAGATGGAAATGATAAGAAAAAGAGTAGAAGCGGAATTCCCCAACGATCCGGCTTTGCAACAGGTTCATATTGCAAGAAAAATCATTGCCAGAGAAGCGGAACTTGAGGGTTTCAGTTTTCTTGAATATGTTAAATTGCTTGGGAAGCGGGTTGGAAACGCCTATCAAAGTCACCGCGTATAATATGTCGTTAACCCTGCCTGAATCAGGAGACGCCTCGCGTGAGAGCCGAAGCATCGAGCACGATTGCATCGTAGCTGACCCCGCTATCGGGCATGGCGAACAGAGTTGCATACATAAACGAGAGGATAATATGGCAGCGACTGCAGCAGTAAAGGAGATATTTGAAGCGTTACCGCATATCAAAAGAACGGGTGCGAAACACCTGTGGTTTGATTTTGATTACGAAGCCGATGTGTTGTATGTGAGTCTGGAACGCCCCAAAGGGCAACTGATACTGATATACTGGATGACGGTGTATTTCTGCGACTTCGGGATAAAAAAATAGTTGGGATAACCATAACAAATATCAGCAAGAAATTTAAGGGGTATGATCGGAGTCCGAAATTGTAGATGTGCAGTAAAATTGGGAATGTGAGCGAGGGCAGCCCGAACGTGGTTGACCTGATCAGGGCTGGCAAGGTCGATCTGATCATCAACACCCCGGGAGCCAAGCAAGGACGGAGAGATGGGTATGAGATCAGGCGTGCTGCTGTTGATTTTAGTGTTCCGTACATCACAACGATTCGAGGCTCGCGGTCGCGGCAGGGGACGCGGTCGCGGTGGCTGCCAGGAGGGGTGGAATTGGAGTGCAGTCGATACGGGAACCCTGTTACCCATAAAACTAAATAATATGGGAAACGAGATTCCCATACAGGTGCAATTATGGTGAATATACTGAAGTACAATCTCCACTGGAAAGAAGATTTCAGGTACCACTACGAGATAAAGCGGGATTTGTTCCACGAAATCTATCCTTATGTAGATGCAAGGCAGATTATAGGGGTGATTGGTCTGAGAAGAACCGGTAAGACTGTGTTATTGAAACAGTTCATCGATCACCTGATAACAGAGGGGGGGAGAAGAGACCGAGTATTATACTTTTCCTTTGACGAGGGGGCGGTTTCCATAGAGGACGTTATTGCGGAGTTTCAGGCGAGGATGGGTGTGGGAATCATTGATGCCGGTAGGGTTTACCTATTCCTCGATGAGATTCAGAAGCTTGCTGGCTGGCAGAATCAGGTGAAATACTACTATGATACTTACCCGAATCTGAAGTTCTTTGTTTCCGGATCATCGTCGCTATTCTTAAGAAGAGGTGCAGAAGAGTCGCTTGCTGGCAGGATTTTTCTTTTTAAACTGCCTGTGCTCAGTTTCGCTGAATTTCTCAGGCTGAAAGGAGAAGAAGATCTGGTCAGGAAGCCAGATGTCTTCAAGGAATCCCTGAAGGATCAGGTGCTTCTTTACGTCAGAAGACAGCTTCCTGAGCTCGTTACTGCCGACGAACCTTTCATCGGCATGTATATGGCGTCGATCATCGATAAGATCGTCTATGAGGATCTGCCCGGAATATTCCCGATAGAACACGGAGACGCCCTTAAACGGATACTGGGGATCTTGGCATCACACCCGGGCATCATCACCGATTACGCAACCCTTGCAAACGATCTGGGGATAAGCAGAAAAACACTATCGAGATACATCTACTATCTGGAGCGTGGATTTCTGATACAGAAATGCTACAACTTCTCAAAGAACCGTCTGACAAGTGAAAAGAAGATGAAGCGACTGTACCTCTCAAGCACCACGCTGCTATTCCAGTTGTGTGAAGACCCGGACACCGGCAGGGCGGTTGAGAACCTTATAATAAATTCATCTCATGCACGGTTTTTCTGGAGAAAAGGTGCATCAGAGGTAGATTGTGTCCTCTCTATAGGAAACTCTATCATGCCCATCGAATCCAAATATAAAGACGGCATCCGGAAAAAGGAGATAAAAGGACTCTTGAAATTTCTTAAGGAGTTCTCTCTTGATGCGGGCTATGTTGTAACAAAAGATATGGCGGCAGAAGAGGAGATTGACGGTAAGCGGATAACGTTTATACCGCTATGGAAATGGCTATTGCAGGTCTCGACAATCGAGGACGCTCCTGCACCGGTCCCGAAAGCTCGGGTCTGCTCCTGATCATCCGCCCCCCCGTACGCGCTTCGGCGGTGCTGGCGGCGGGATCGCACGCTTGCTAAAACCCCCGCCCCCTACGCGATCTTGAACCTGAGGAGCGCAGCCACCCCGCCAAGCGCATCGAGCCGATTTCCCGGCTCAAACTCGGAACTTAAGACGACGACCCGCCCCTGCATCTGCTCGACCCGCCGCAGGAGATCGTCGGCATCGATGCCGGATTTTGCCGCTGGCTCATCCCTGCCCCCTTCTCCAGTTCCGCCCCCCCTTCCATCTCCTGATCCTGCCTCTGCCCCGGTCACTGCCCTCGCCCCAGCTCCTGCCTCCCGGAAGTTCCGCAGCGTCTCATCAACGATCAGCAGCGTCTCGATCGCACCAAGTTCGAGCGCAGCCATAACCTCGGCAGTCCCGTACGCGCACCTGCCACCTGTGGCGATCTCCCGCATCAATGAATCCATCATCTCAGTCTCCCGCCCGATCCTTGATTCCTGCACGATCCTGTCAACCGCGCCCCGCCGCAGGACCTCGATAAACCCTGGCATGCCTGTCGACACGGTATCCACAAGTACCGCACGTGCCGCGATATCCGGACTTGCGGAGCGCAGATACTCCATAAAATCTTCCTTTATGAATCCGGGTCCTGCAATGATGATCGCATGTTCTCCGCCGCCCGCAACGGATTTGTTGAGCGCATCTGCTGCCGACGCAAAGAACTCGTGCGTGAAATCGCCGCCCTGTTTCCCGGATGGCTTCGTGATCTGCGATACCCGATCCACGCCGAACTGGCGGACGCGCCCGATCTCTGCTTCTCCTGACTCGACTGTGATGATCGTTACGCGTGGGCGATCCGAGAGGGCTTTCGCCTCCTCGATCCGTTCGAGCTGATCCGGCTTCCAGTGCTTTGTGATGCCGACCATCGATCCGATCTCGACGTTGATGGTGTGATACTCGCCGGTATCGACCCCGCCCCTGATGACGCCGCGTACACGGAGCCGGTTCGAGAACCGGTGGAACTCCATCCCGGAAACCTCGATCGTGAGGTGAACCGACTTCTTTTCAGCCGCTTCCGGGCGTATCTTGTCGGTTGCCCCCTCAACCCTCCGTTTCGTAAACGCTGATACGAGATCGCGATTCTCGATTATGTATTTCAGGTGCCAGAGATCATCAAGCGTCTCAGGAACAAGTTCGATCACGCCCTCGCGTCTCTTCAGTTTCTGCCGTCTGATCTTCATCGTTGCTACTCGTATTTGCTCTTCTGGTACAACTCTTTTCCTCCCGACAAGCCCAATAGGTTTACAAAGACCGCGCCCCCAGGTAACACTTGTGAAACCAGTATCCGAATATCTCCCGCTTGCAGGGATGGCGGGATTCATCATCCTCGTGCAGGTGCTTGCGCTTACGATGGCAGCTCCGATGGAGGCGCAAGGGATGCAGGCATTTGAGGATACGTCATCGGTCTGGAATGTGGTATGGTATATTGTAGTTATACTGGTATTTACGGCATTCATCCTTTTTATAATTAAAAGCAACAAAAAATACGTCCTCCACGCAGTCATACTCTTTGCAGTGGTTGCAACCATGTACTACGTGCTTATCGCATTCATAGACACCGGACCAAACCTTGTCCTGCAGCCCGACCTGATCATCAATGTACCATCCCTCATCCTGACCCTCACACTGGCAGCGCTGCTGTACAAGTTTCCTGAGTGGTATGTGATCGATGTCACAGGAATCCTTGTCGGAGCGGGCGCAAGCGCGATCTTCGGAATCTCGTTTGAAGTCCTCCCGACCATCATCTTCCTGATCCTTCTCGCGGTCTACGATATCATCTCGGTGTACAAGACCAAGCACATGATCGCACTTGCCGAGGGCGTGATGGAGCTTCATGTGCCGATCCTCTTCGTGGTCCCGAAGCGTAAAGATTACTCCTTCGTGAAGCAGGATTTCTCTGGAAAGAAAGATGATGGAGAGGAGGAAGAGCGCGGCGCATTCTTTATGGGGCTTGGCGATGCCGTGATGCCAACGATCCTTGTGGTCTCTGCCAACGTATTCCTGCCAGTGGCATACCCTGACCTGCCACTGATGTTCGGATCGGTCGTCCTGCCAGCGTTTCTCGCAGCAATCGGGACGCTTATTGGGTATGCGGTGCTGATGGTTGTCGTGATGGGCGGAAAGCCGCAGGCAGGTCTGCCTTTTTTGAATACCGGCGCGATTCTTGGATATGTGGCAGGGTGTCTCATCGCAGGCATATCTGTGATACCCGCGATGCCGGTGGTGTGATATCGCAGAGGCGGCAGGATCGCGATATTTGTGGTGCACTTGGGTGATGTTTCAGGGGGTATGGATGGTGCGGATTTCGGGGTTGATTCGGGCATCAATGCAGGGTGGCAGCCCCTTTCGAGAGCAGAGTTTATATAGTTTGGGCGTTTGATTGATTTATGATGTTTGATCGATCATTACATCAAGGAGGCAATGGTAATATGAATAAATGTATAAAACGTGTAAGTATATTGATTATATTGATGGCGTTTGTGGCGACAGCGCTGCCTGTAAGCGCTGCCATCCCACCCGATCCAACAGGTCTTACGGGCACCCCAGGAAACTTCTGGGTGAACCACACATGGGATGCCGACACTACTGGCGTCACAGACTCATACAACTTATCTGTAAACGGCGCCCCGCACAGCACCACAAATGAGTACTGGAATGGTTCATATTCTGCACACGCTTGGCAAAACATAACAGTCCACGCATTCAACGACACTGACGGATTATCCACAGGCTCTGTCTCGCAGAAAACGCAGATACTCAATAACCCAATAACGATCACGGGTATATCCGGTGCAACGGTCGATGTGGACGCTACTGTGCATGTGGACTGTGAAGCGTCCGATGCGGACGGCGACACCCCGAAATTCTCATGCAACAGAACCGATCTCTTTGCATTTAACACTGCAACAGGGGTGGGGGACTGGACACCATCCACAAGCGGGACGTATTACGTGGACTTCGGGGTCTCTGATGGATATGGCAGCACCAACAATGTTACGATGAAGATAACGGTGAGCGACGCGGCAACCACGACGCCACCTAAGCCAACGAACCTCGACAGCACCACTGGCAACTACTGGGTCAACTACACGTGGCTGGCGGGAAGCGATGGTGTTGTCACTGATTCATACAACGTGAGCCTGAATGACGCGTGGTACAACGGAACAGCAACATTCCTAAATAAGGAGGTGGGTCCAAGTGGCTGGGCAAACATAACGGTATGGGCGTACAACACGAGTGGCGATGGAAATCTTTCGGCGGGTTCTGTCAGCGATGAAGTGCAAGCACCTGAAGAGCCGAGTGGACACTCCACCGGCTTCCGGATCTGGGATGAGAACAGAAAACCTCCGATGGATCTCAACTACACATGGACCGCCCGGAGTTACACAGGATTCTATTACGACATCGATGATGATATCAGCACAGAGAGACTCACCATTCAGTTAGATCCTGATAATATCCGAAACATCGAGGAGGGCAACCTCAAGTACGTCACCACAGCAGCCGACCTCAAATTCGAATATAATGATGAGGATTGGGGCTCTTACAAGGTGATCGGTTTCATGGCAGAGAAGTATTTCGCAGGCTATGAGGCGGAAAACACGTCCATAACAAACGAGGACATCCGCCTTCTTTCAAAGGATATGTTAAGCAAGGTCCTGATCGATGAAGACGAGAAACACACGATCTCCACGGGCGCATCGCTCGAACTGAAGGAAGGGTATGAATTAAAGATCATACAACTCGATATCGACGGAGGTCAAGCGCAGATCGACCTGATGAAGGACGGAAAAAGTGTTGACACCGATATCGTAACATCGCCAGACGACTACGTATACACAGAGGATATCGGAAAACTGGATGATGTCCCGCTCGTTGTGGTTCATATCGACAGCGTCTTTGCTGGTACGGAGTCTGATATGCTCGTAATCAATGGTATCTTCCAGATATCAGATGATCTCATCCCTGTAGACACCGGTGAGGACTACGGCGAGATGGAGATCCAATCTGCTTCGGGTTACACGATCACAATGGAAAATTCTGATGACATCGATCTCGAACAGGATGAAATAGTCGATATCATGGGAAACCTCAAGTTCCTTGTTGCTGACAATGACACTCTCCGGTTTGCGCTCTATGAGGAGATAACCGAGCCCGGCACCCATGATATTCGCGGGACGGTCTACGACACCGGAAAAGCGACATGGGATCACATGAACTTCGAGGGATTCTATTATAACATCGATGACGATCTCGGCACAGAGACGCTGGTTGTTGAAGACTGTAGTGGCAACACCATCCCCGAAGATGGACTCGTCTATGAAACGACTGCACAGTTGGTCGAGTTCGATCTCAGCGAATGGGGCTCTTTTAAGGTAGTAGGTTTCATGGCAGAGAGTTACTTTGCAGGATATGATGAAGATGAGACCGATGACGATATAACGAACGACAATATCAACCTTCTTTCAAAGGATATGCTGAGCAAGGTCTTAATCGATGTCGAGGATGACCGTATGATCTCCACAGGCGCATCGCTCCAGTTAGAAGAGGGTTATGAGTTAAAGATCATACAACTTGACATAGACGGAGGTCAAGCGCAGATAGAACTGCTGAAGAACGGAAGAAGTGTTGACACCGAGATCGTGCAATCACCAGAC
This sequence comes from Candidatus Methanogaster sp. UBA203, assembly GCA_002503595.1. GTDB lineage: Archaea > Halobacteriota > Methanosarcinia > Methanosarcinales > Methanogasteraceae > Methanogaster_A. The sequence goes on from DASC01000101.1 coordinate 15,627, forward strand.
ACTTATGTGTACACGGAAGATCTCGGAAAACTGGATGATGTCCCACTCGTCGTGGTATACATCGACAATGTATTTGCTGGCACAGAGTCTGACCTGGTTACAATCAAGGGCGTATTCCAGATATCAGATGATCCTATCTCTGTAGACTCCGGTGACGAATACGGCGAGATGGAGATCACAAGTGCTTCAGGCGATAAAATCACGATGAAGAACAAAGAGAATGAGATCGATCTCGATGAGGGTGAGAGCGTCATGATCATGGAAAATATCGGCTTCACGACCTCAGATGATGGTGGCGATCGATACTATCTCTTTGTCAGGCGGACGATCGGATCGATCGCAGCACTCAAGATCGAACTTCCTGAAAGCTTAGTCGTTGGTGAGGAGATCGTGATAACAATCACGGCAGACGGTGATCCAGTAGAGGGCGCACAGGTCCAGTTCGCCGGAGAGAATCTGGGCCTCACCGATTCGGACGGCAAGGTCACGATCACGTCAGAAGAGGCAGGCACGTTCACGATCATAGCAAGCAAGGAGAACTACGACTCCGCATCCGAGGAGATACGGATCCTCACCGAATCGGAAGCTGAGAAGGATCCGCTGAAGATCGAGATGCCGGATAAGGTCGAACCGGAAGAGGACGTGGTCATCATGGTATCATACAAAGGCGATGCAATCGAGAACGCAAGCGTCTCATGGGATGGCGATTATATCGGCGATACCGATGAGACCGGGAGTCTGACCTACACCGCTGAGGATGAGGGCACCTACACTGTGACCGCAAGCAAAGAAGGATATCTCGATGGCAGCGGGGAGATCGAGGTGGCGTACCCGTCAGCAGAGTTTGAACTTGCAGACTTAACCTTCCCTGAGAATGTGTCTGCAAATAAGGAATTCACAGTATCTGTCGATGTCACAAACACAGGTGATGCTAACGGCACATATATCGCAGAACTGAAGGTCAACGGTTCTGTCGTTGATTCACAGAACGTCACCCTCGATGCTGGCGATACCGGGAAGATCGAGTTCACGACCAGGATCGCCGAAGCAGGCACGACTACCATAGAAATCGGCACCGAATCAGGAGAGATCACGGTCACGAAAACCAAGTCGAACACGGCACTGATAGCTGCTGTGCTTATTGTGCTGGCGCTGCTCGGTGCGATCGGCTACCTGCTCATAAGTTCGGCACCTGAAGGCGGCTGGACTGTCGAGAAGTTAAGTGACGCGATCAAGGATAAGTTCCAGAGAGGCGGAAAGGGACTGTGAGCTTAAGTTAGCAGAATCACGGGATTGCACAAGAACCTCATCTTGTGCACCCATCTTTTTTTATCCGATACTTCAGCGGTTATGCAGGAATCGAAAGAGACCGAGCCCGAGACCGCAGATGAGACTTTTTAGGGTCTTTGGTATCTCGCGTCGCGGTGACCAAAACCCCGGAGACTTTTGATA
>DASC01000110.1 GCA_002503595.1 Candidatus Methanogaster sp. UBA203
CTCTCTGTGGTTTTCCAAAACCCATTCCAGAAGATAATAAAAAGTCTCGGATTTCTGTGTCATCAAATCGTACAGGAAGTATGTACTCTTCTTTTCTTCTTGTTACATCAGTGATGTTCATGGCAGCCACTCATATGATCTATTATCTGTGGGCACATTTCGGCTAACTTCGTTATATCCGAACTCAAGTCCGCATATTCTTCCATTCTGGCATTATATCCAAAGTTAACTTCGCATATACATCCCTTCAGTTGAACCTTCTCACTCATTTTACAACCTGAATTTCGTAATAGATGTGGATACGTATATAACTTGCGCATTTTTTGCAATGATGCATAACGTCCCGCAAATGAAAACGACAGATATCTCTGATCCCATTTATCCACCACTACGTAACCAGAAAGCGCACTACCTTACACGACGATGACTTCAGCCCAGTAGATCCAGTGATCGGGTCTACAACACTATTATCAGTAAGTACATTACAATTGCACTCCGCAAACCCATGATGCAGACAGACGACCCGCGGATCGATCCGATCTATCACATAAGCCTCGCACTCGACCCTTCCCCCCGGCGATTCGATCCCGATAGCATCAACGTCCCTATACCAAGTCCTGCTGCCGTCTTCAGATTGATCTCCAGCAGATTCTCCAGAAACGGCTCATACAACCCCGGAATGTTGCACATCGTGGGGTGGGTGCACATCTCCAGTTTCGCGCCGGTTATCAACAACAGCAACACAAACCACCCTCGATTCACACATCCCAATGCGGCACAAGATCGCACCCCCCGCACGGCAGGCACATCGTCTCTGCCACATCAGCCCGCAACCCGTGCGCATCCAGCACCTCACGCTCGAACCGAGCAAGTCTGAGCAGTCGATCAGCATCCGGACGTGCCGCATCCGGGCAAACATTCTTTAGATCAGGACGGAGCGGATGAAGGTTTAACGCACGGAGAATCGGGATTACACCAATCCCTGCAAGTGTCTCCACACCCTCCCTCACAGTTCTGTCCGACTCCCCAAGACCGATGATGAAGTTTGAGAAGACACAGTTCCTGCCAAAGATGTTCACAGCATCCTCAAGCGATGCAAGCACAAAGTCGAGATCCATGTCAGCGCAGACGCGCCCAAAGATCTCCCGGTCCATGGTCTCCACATTATACTTGATCTCGACAGCGCCTGCATTCTTCATGCGGATGGATGAATCCCCGGTCGGATACACCGATACCCCGATCGGTAGATTGTACTTTGTGAGGGCTTTTACGAGATCGACTGCCCGGGTAACCTCTTCTCCGGGCGAGCGCTCGATTCCTGATGTGATAGAGATTGCACGAAGGTTGCCGATCCGGGATGCATCATCAACCATTCGCAGGACCTCGCCTCTAGTTTTGGTTCTGCCTCCAAGTTTCGGGACCGGGCAGAACGTGCAGTCAAAGATACAGGATTCGCTCAGGGTGATGTATGCCTGCTCCGGGCAGTGCAGCAGCGCGGGCTCGATTCTGCCGCGCACAAGTTCCCTGCCGCCGCAAAAGATAACAAGGTCATCACCTCCGCCAACATTGCCAGCATCGACCTCCTCATCACCAGCAGCGCGGGTATCACGAGCATCATCATTCTCATCGATACCAGCATCGACATCGCCAGCATCGCTGCCACCGCCCGCAGCCTCTTCATCTATCCGCCGTACTATGAGAGTCGCATCGGGATCTCTCTTGTACTCCAGCCGAACACGATGCCCGCCCGACCTGAAGAAGAACGACCCGACCCCTGCACCCGGTCCAGCGGTCGACGGTCCTGACGCGAGAGCTTTGGAGGTGCTGAGCAGTTCGGGCTCGATATCCGCCGAACCCTCTGCTATAAGGATCGCTTTGATTCTTGCATCCATCTTATCCGGATGTTGGTTGGGTTTGCACATCAAATTATGCACCCAGCAGGAATGGTTTTTTTAATTTCTTCTGGGCGGATATGGGTTATGGCAAAGATGATTAACCACAGAGGACGCGCAGAGTTGCTGTTTTCTCTGTGGCGGTCATATAGAGTTCCAAATTACACTTGCGGAGTAGTATAACCCGCATTCGCGCTGAACACCGTCCTGCGGAAAGCCGACATCGAGCACCAGAAAGACCTGCCGCCTATGCCAAACTCATCTGACAGTGATCTTCTTCCGGCAGATGCCATTCACATCTCCAAACACGAGTTCCACATCCACATCCTTGCCAGTAAGTTCCTTCAGCGCTCCTATGAGATAGCCGCGCGTGATGCCGCAAAGCGGAGAGTCTGTCGTAAGTCCTCGGTCCCGGAGGATATCACGTATGAAACACTTGAATACATTGATGTAAATTGCACCGTCCTCGATGTGGTCTATCTCCATCTCATAGCCATACCACATATCCGTACGGTAGATGAATGTGTCCAGAGCTTCTTCCACCTTCTCGATCTTACCGAACTTCTCTCTCGCCTTCTTACCAAGCCGCCTGCCAGCATCCTCACCCATACTCACACATATATCCTTTGTGCCGCCTTTTTCCGCTATTTCGTTGAGCACACACGAAACTTCTCCGGCAAGTATTTTCAATGCCTTGTTAAGCGCCTTACAATCCTTCAACTCATCCTGCAACGACTGTACACGTATCGATTCCTTTTCGGGCATTACAACGCCTCCACTCTTGTCTGGAGTTATGACCACATAAATCTTATTTGCCACTCCATCCGCGATCGACCAGCTCGCCACACCAGCAGATATGTCATACAGTGACATCTCAACGCAGCCGCGGAGATGGCGAGAGATCGCATCTCTTTACTGCAAGGTCTAACTCTAGCGATCCTTCACTGAATAATAATCTTTTCTCTGCAGACGCCCTCTACATTCCCGTACACGATTTGCACATCCACATCCTTGCCAGTAAGTTCCTTCAGCGCTCCTGCGAGATAGCCGCGCGTGATGCCGCAAAGCGGAGAGTCTGTTGTAAGCTTCCGATCCCGAAGGATATCGCGTACGAAACACTTGAATATATTGATGTAAATTGTGCCGTCCTCGATGTGGTCGACCTCGAGGTCGTATCCATACCACGAGTCTGTATGGTATATACAGATATCCAGAGCTTCTTCCACCTTCTCGATCTTACCGAACTTCTCTCTCGCCTTCTTACCAAGCCGCCTGCCAGCATCCTCAACCATACTCACACATATATCCTTTGCGCCGCCTTTTTCCGCTATTTCG
>DASC01000134.1:0-1970 GCA_002503595.1 Candidatus Methanogaster sp. UBA203
GCTCCGTTCCAGAAGAGGAGTCTGTTCGCTGCGAGTGTTCCGGTACATGAGATATATTTCAGAATCTCATTCACCTGAATGCTTGCCACAACGCCGCATGTCGCGCCGATGATCGGGAAAACCCCTTCCGGCGGATCGTCAGGGAATATGCACCTCAGACATGCCGTCTCTCCCGGGATCACGGTTGTTACCTGCCCGACAAATCCGTGAACCGCCCCATGAAAGAGCGGGATGTTCCTTGCTATCGCCGCCTTATTCAGCAGGTATCTCGCACGAAAGTTGTCCATTGCGTCAACGATCAGGTCAGAGCCGCCAACGAGTTCGGAGACATTGTCTTCATCGATCTTCTCTGATATGACATCTATCTCGACGTCAGGATTGATTTTTGCCAGTTTTTCCCTGGCAGAATCTGCTTTCATCCGCGCAACGTCGCCAGCCCAGTGCAGGATCTGCCGGTTCAGATTACTCGGATCGACGGTATCAAAGTCCGCGATTGTGATCCTGCCGATGCCTGCCGCCGCAAGATAAATTGCCGATAGGGAGCCAAGTCCGCCGGCACCCGCAATAAAGACGCTTGCATCCCTGATCCGCTCCTGCCCGTCCTCTCCGAGTAGCGGTATCTGCCTGTCGTATCTCGCTGATCTCTCTTTTGTCAGCATAGTCCTCACAATCCTTGATGCAGTATGATCCGGTCGGGATGGGTATAAACCGTGAACCTGTTCCCCCTTGCAAAGCCTATCAGCGTCACTCCTGCCAGATCCGCCGTGCGAATTCCCTTATCGGTCGGGGCAGATCTCGATATCACGATCGGGATTCCAGCATTGGCAGCTTTTGATACCATCGCTGCCGGTTGTCTGCCGCTGCATCCGAGAACGCACGTTGATAGATCGATATTCTTAAGAATGGCGTATCCTACTACCTTATCGACCGTATTATGCCTTCCTATGTCCTCGCTCCTTGCAATCAGTCTTCCGTCAGAGAAGAGGACAGAACAGTGCGTTCCTCCGGTTCTTTCCCAGATTTCAGACCTGATCGAATCCATGACCTCAGAAATATGCTCTTTTTCGATCGTAACGGAATATCCGGTCGTACACTTCCCGTCTGGCGCCTCTGCGTGCACGCGTATCTCATCCCCTGATACCTGCACGCCGGAAACGCCGGATGCAAGCCCTTCGCAGATGACATGACCTGCTCCCAGTTCCTCGAGCTGGGACGGACTTGCGATCAACTCACCGATGAACTCGTTGTTCAAGTAGATCTGGAAAGATTCCTCGATGCAGACGTTATCGATGGTCTCTGTCACGCAATCATGGTTTACGCGAATTGCCGAAGATTTGCGGATGCTCATCTCGCCTCCTTCTCCACTCCATCGACCCACATCCCACCGTCCGCTGATAGTTCCTTCTTCCATATCGGCACCCGTTCTTTCAGCTCGTCGATCACATACTCACATGCAGCAAACGCATCCTTCCGGTGCGGGGCGCCGCACACGATGAGCAGTATGTTATGGCTCACAGCAAGCGATCCTGTGCGGTGGATGATGTCAAGAGAGGTCAGGTCGAACTGCCCGAGTGCCTCGTCTCGTATCCGCCCGAGTTCCTGCATGGCAAGTTCAGTATACGCCTCGATCTCCATGCCAACGATCTCGTCGTCACGCACGATGCCAAGGAATGTGACGACCGCGCCTGCATCCGGGTGCTTCGCCTTCCCGATCAGCTCACCGATCTTGAAATCCTCTTCTGTGATCTTAATCATCCTAACCACCTGCCACCGGAGGGAATATCGCAACCTCGTCGCCATCCGCAAGTTCGGTCTTAATCCCGCTTAATGACTGGATATGCCTCCCGTTTACCAGTATGTTCACATACTTCTTGATCATGCCGGATTCGTCAAATATCAGGTCATGCGCGTTGTGTGGTGCGCACAACCCGGTGAGCAGATCCATTACGGTGGCTTTTCCGTCCAGTTCG
>DASC01000134.1:1988-6641 GCA_002503595.1 Candidatus Methanogaster sp. UBA203
GAATCTTGCGAATGCTTTTACCTTGATCATCATTCCGTGACCTCGTTTATGTCCCGTACCCTCTTCAATGCCTCGATCGCATCCTCCTTCTTCAGATCCCTCTTCTCCGCTTCGATAAACCTCCTGAAACGCTTGAGCACCTCATCATCCATCACACCTCCCGCAGCATCGAGTATCCGCTGGTATGTCCTGTCAGGGAAGTACAGGGATTTTGCGATTCTTAGAATCTTCTCGCAGGCATCTCTGTCGATCACCCCCTCTGCTTCCGCTATCCGGAGATTATACCGTATGTTGACCAGTGGTTCGGAGAGGGGCTTAAAATACACCGGATCAAAGAAGAGAGCAACCTCGTCGTCTGATACGAGTTTTCCACTCTTGTACCACTCGTATATCTTTCCAACCCCTTCCATCCCGTACAGATCCAGTTCAGATGCCCTGAGTGCGCCCATACTCGATGATCCGATCACCCTGACCCCTTTCTTCAGAGCATAGAGGATCTCCCGGTGAGCTACCGCAGAATCCTGGAAGAATACGCCGTCTATGAGACATACAATCCCTGCGCCATCGTTAGCCGCTCTGGAAACGTCCCCTCTCTTTGCAGGCGGCAGGTACTCTACATCATACTCCGCATCAAGGATCTCCTTTGCAGTCTCCTTATCCACGCTTGGTCCTACGAAGACGATGATTCTTGTTCCTTTCATCTTTACACCGCTTCCCGATCCGCTCAGAATCCATCGCATAGACCTCCAGTCCGGGAACGATCACCCTGACAACGGGAACGTCGATCTCGCTCCTTGTCAGGTCCACAACGATCACGCGATCCATTCCGGCACCTTCGAGATTTTTGATCATGTATGCTATGTCGTCCAGAAAATCGTCGCTCTTAAACGATGTGATACCAGCGAAATCTATCTCCCCGGTTCCATCGGATGCACCAAACCAGTGCCTGTTGAGCCTCTTTGTCCGCTCATATCCGAGCTTCTTCCGGAACTCTGCAACCGTGGTATCCTCTCTTGCGCCATGTATCTGGGTCAGTCTGCTCTGGGCAACCTCGGTTATCGCTCTTAACATCGCAACATACGCATTCGTATGCGTTCCCATCCCGATCGTGAGGAGTGCAGGGTCTTTCAGCAGGGTGTCATCCGAGACAGCGGCAAACGTCGGGATGCCGATGTCGCTTGTCATATCCCTGATCTGCACCGAGACTTCTGCATCCGAAAATCTATCCATGAGATCTCCAATCATCCCGTTATCGGGGCTTGTGATCGCAGGGCCGGTATTCCGGGACGCCTCGACAAGCGACCATGCATCCCTCTCGATCACCTCTGAAAGCCCGTGGAATATCGCCTCTTCGATCTCGTTTCCTGATGCCAGGCCGTTCGTGTTCGTCCGGAAGATTGCAGCGTGATCCCTGGAGAGCGGGAGCGGATGGAATACGGCACTTGCAGGCACGAGTATCTCCCCGTCATTCATCAGATCGTATCCGCTGGTCCATTGAATACTCTGATCGTGGTCTGATGAGTGCGGCAGGATCAGTTCATCAGGATTAAGGGCGTTTCCGCAACTGCCCAATTCCGAGAACCTCCCGCTCACCAGTTCCCTGTCGTGAACCTCTGCCGAGTAGCGCTCTATGCCTTCCATCATCGCCGAGACCCTGGCTTCTGCAGGAGTTGCCCCTTTCCCGTTGTAGACCGAGATCGCGCCATCCTCCGCGGTCGGTCTGATGCTCGAGAAGACCGGTATACCGATCCGGTCAAGGTCTGTTATCTCAGCAACCCTTGTTATGCCAGCCGCCGCCATCTTCGACTCGATGCGGGACAGCGTCTCCTCCGGGGGGACCGCTCTGTGCGTGTCCTTTTTATATTTTTTGATGCATGGTTTTAGTCTCACCAGATCACCTCGTTTACTTCGAACGACGTCTACTACGCCTACTTTTATATGCGAGTATCGCTAACATAACAATTGTTAAGCATATAAAGGTTGTGATCGTAGTATGAAAGCCCCATGTGAAAATGTGGTATGGTACGTGCTCCCTGCCATCAGATCCGAACTGGCAAAAGAGCTCGCGAAGGTAATGTCCCAGAAAGAGACATCAGAGATACTTGGGATCACGCAGGCAGCGGTTTCGCAGTATGTATCCAACAAAAGAGGATCCAGGATCGAACTATCAGACGATGTCAGGGCTGCCATAGCTGACCTTGCAGACGATATCGCCAGAGTTGGCACCGATGATCCGACGCTTGCGATATGTGAGATATGCAAGAAGATCCGGGAGGATAAACACTGCGAGATCTGCCCGGGATGATCCGATCGATCGGGATCAGACATCCTCTTTTCGGAAATCTGCACCTGCTAAAGGGCTTGCCTGACCCGAAACACCGCAACCAAACGACTCCTTTTGCGCATGTCAGTCGGTTAACTTTTTGAACGAATCGGGGACTTACCGATAGCAAATTCGTGGCAGTCGTCAGTCGGATGGATTCTTCTTGCATCACACAGTATTTCGATTTATCGAAATGTTTAAGTACCATTAGTTACATATATATTATCGGATAGGTCAATAAATAGACCAGTCCGAACAAAATGAGGTAAGAAACATGAACACCCCCAACCAGAACTACAACCACAGCGAACCACGGCAGGAGAAAGACCAGTTCAGACATACCGCGCAGGTGCCGATTGCCGGTCCGGAGTACCGGGTCACTATCGAGCATGGATCGATCGGACACTCCCGGGAGAGGTGGACGGCATGATCGGAAATACCATCGATCAGAAACCGCCAATTCACGTAACCGGAAGTGTTATCCGGTCTGCTTGCGATTGGGTTAACCGAGGTGAGTAAAAATGGGTGTCGAAGAATTGATGCAGGAAGTCGTAGAGCAGCTTGAGAAACTGGTCACCACCAAGACCATCGTCGGTGAGCCAATCACGGTGGCAGGCAAAACCGTGATACCGATCAGCAAGGTCTCATTCGGATTTGGCAGTGCTGGCGGCGAGGGCAAGCGCGGCGAGGAAGGTGGTTTCGGCGGTGGCGGTGGCGGTGGCGCAAAGATCGAGCCAGTCGCATTCCTCGTGGTATCAGAAGACGAGGTCAAACTGCTCCCGGCAACAGGGAAGGGCATAGACCTCGGAAAGATCGTGGAGGCTGTGCCTGAAGTTGTGGATAAGCTAAAATCCCTGAGAGGAAAGAGGGGAAAAGAACCAGAGAAGACGAAGGAGAAGGAGAAGGAGCCGGAAAAATCCGCAGACGAGGATTGAGGGGTGTGGTATCTTGCATCCCCCTCTTCTTATTTTTTTATTGCTTGTCGTATCAACGCTTACGCTTTCATTGATGCTTCTGTTATGGATTCCGTTCGTCTGCCGGTTTGAATTGAAGCGAGACCCTGGCAGGGATCCCGTGCAGAGGATCGAAGTGCGATGGCTGTTTCTATCCCGCGTAATCGATGGTTTTGCCGCCACAGGGCGAGAAGATCTGAGAGAGGAGAAAGCAGATGAGAAAATGGATGTCAGGCGTATCTTTGAACTGTTTCGCACGCTGCACCACCCTGTGACCGCGCTGACGCGGAGGGTGGTGCAGAGAATCGATTTCAGGGAGTTTTCATGCCGCGCAACATTCGGACTCGATGATCCTGCCGATACCGGCATGTTATCAGGGTTCCTGTACGCAGCTTTTGCCTCACTGAACCGTTATCCTGCTATCTCGATCCGGTTGCATCCGGTCTTTCATGAGCAGGCATGCACATACCGCGTCAGGGGTTCGCTTAGTGTGACGGTTGGGCGGATGATCATTCCTGCTATCAGGTTTCTGTGCGACAGGGCGGTTCGCGGGATGATTGTGAGGCGGGTCCGTGGCTTTTACCATATGAGGGCATCCCCGGACAGGGAGAACGGAAGCGCTTGCCGGGTGGTTGTTAGCCAGAGGTGGCTACCATATTTTCTGATTTTATGCGTTGCTTAGTACAAACAACTTTGCAACACAAAGTCTTATATACTACAAACTCCTTTACGTTAATGTACGAGGTACATAATGACACAAGAGATCAATCTGAAAGAACTCGAGAAGAAGGCATATCGTGATTCTCAGCAGGACGGCTTGATGGAAGTCATGATGGGGCTAATTCTCATGACTTTCGGAGGGTTCTTCTATTCCCCCATCTTTGCATTCTATATATTATTGATAGTGTTCTCCGGAAAGATTGTGGAGTTCGTCCGAAGACGTTACACTTATCCGCGGATCGGGGTTGTCAAATTTCGTGAGGAAAATCCAAAGGATACCCTGACAGGCGTCCTTCTCTTCGAACTTGCAGTTATCGTGATCATTTTCACCCTGATCTCTATCTCTGGCGATGTAACGGATTATTCCCTGTGGGTGAACTGGGCGCCATTGTTCTTCGGGATGATTCTGGTCGGACCCTTCGCCCACGCAGCATCCAGATCCGGGAGCGTCCGTTATTACGGATATGCGATCCTATCAGTGATTCTGGGGATATTCTTCTCTTTAGTAGAATTTGGATATGGATATACGGGATTGACACTGTATCTGGTACTCATAGGGGGATTTTTAGTCCTTATCGGTCTGGTCATCTTCATCCGCTTCCTTCGCAAATATCGGCTTCCTGAAAAGGAGACGTATGATGGCAGCAAGTGAAACCG
>DASC01000090.1:0-8912 GCA_002503595.1 Candidatus Methanogaster sp. UBA203
GTGCCACTACAGTATAAAAATAATATTTTTTGGATATTCAAAACCGCTATCAGTAGAAATTGTGATAAATGGATGGTGACCTGCGGAATGTCAGATATAGATTTCTGTTCATGATTACGATTCCTCGCTATCGGGTTGATTCTGGTTCTGTGGACGCTCCGAGTGGATGAAGAGCTCCTCGATTGTGACGCCGAAGAAGTCTGCAAGTTTGAACGCGAGTTCAAGTGAGGGATTGTACCGTTGCTTTTCGATTGCGTTTATCGTCTGGCGGGTGACACCAAGCTTCTCTGCGAGATCCTCCTGGGTCAGGTCGTGCATCGCCCGAAAGACCTTGAGTTTGTTCTTCATGAAAACCCGCGCCGGATATAATAAAATCGAGATACAATAAATGTGAACATCCCGACAATGATCGCCAGTTCGATAACATCGTGGATCTCAAGAAGATCCGGAGAATAGTGATTCACATACCCTAAAATTGCCATAAGCCCCATCACCGTCCAGAACGCATTGATCCCAGCCTTTTCATTGATTCTCTTATGCATTTCATCTGCTGGAATCTCTGTTGCGGGTTTGGTCGCCCAGTAGATGCCAATGAAGATCAATATCAAGCCAGAGAATGTGATGCCCATTCCAAGAAACTTGAGATCGAATACTGTAAATAGGACGATGCCAAGCAGTATTATTGCAGAACCCCCGATGAAATGGGGTTTACTCCGTTTCAATTCCATTTAACCGCCTCACATCCTCCACTCGTAATAGCTCCTCACCACGAGCAGGACGATCCAGCTACCGCAGAGTGTTAATAACAATCCCCTGTCGAAAATCCCTGCTTTGGGATAATCCTCGATCAGATACGCCAGTAAAAACACTGATAGGGCGATGAAACCGACGGTTGCGCTCCTATAATTGAGCATTTCACCCCTCTCATCAGTTGTGTATGCCATCTCAAGCTTTCTCTGGTCTGTCTTCTCTTCAAGCAACCTGAAGAGAATCACGCTTATGCAGATTCCGATGGCAAGAAATAGACTGAATATCGGCAGTGTAACCTCGATTCCGAGGAATCTGGCAATACCTACAAACAGTCCTGCGATCGGAAGTCCGCCAAATATCGAACCTATTCTCCAGAGCAGCCTGTCAAATCTTGATCCGAAAAGTGTGTAAGCGATGATGTACCCGGTCGTATAACCTGCCGCACTCGGGAGAATACCGCCTGGACGCGTGAGGGGTACAAACGTGCCCAAAACGAGCATGCCTATGAACACCGCAAGAGCCGTTAGCACCATCGTCGTTATATTCTTCTTCTGGTTCACCTGGATCACATCCTCCATCTGTAGTAGTAATAGAACCCGAGATAGCAGTACAGCATCAAAATTGCCAGAGCCCCGAGCCAATCACCGGCTGCCTCTGCACTCATCGCCCCGATGAATGGGTGGACAAAGCGGTTCAGCATGTAAACCACCAGCAGTCCGATTATGAATACCCGAAATGCGGCGCTCGCTGCCCTTTTTCTAATCTCCAGTATTCGTTCGTCGTGTGTTATAACTTTGTATCTTTGTTTCGCGCTGATCAGTATGACCATCATGACGCCGATGCCGATCGCTCCGATGATCGCATTTGATGTGAGCACCCCGGCAAGTACACTGGCGACTGCGATGACGTGTGCTGCCATACGGCAGATTCGAAACATCTTCTCATTGTTTGTGTTATCAGACATTTTGTATTACCTCCATGTCTTTATGTAAAGTGATAGTTACATTTAGTATATAAACCTTTCTGCTATCTCATGGGACTGATTTCACTTCAGACTACAGCATACAAAAAACCGCCTTTTCATACGACATGCCCGAAATGACACAGTCTCATCGTTTCTCATCGGATCGCGGGAAATTGCTGGAAGCTGCAGTATTTCTCGACCTCATGAGAACAACGCGTTGCCATGTTGTCACCTTAAGTCACAGCGAGACCCTGTATGTTGCGGATAGTCAAAACCCGAAAACCAGTCTCACCCGATGAGATACATCCTCAGCGCAGATACCGCAAAGACTGAGGTTGCAACACCGGTTATGATTGTGTATGCTTTATCCCTGTGGCAGAAGTAAGAGACCGCCATAGAGGTGGTTACAGGCACAACAATCAACGAGATCCACATAAAACCGCCCAGCATCCTGTCGATACCGAGGGTATCAAAAACCACGATCTGAACGAGCTGCAATACCACTCCGAAGACGAATGCGACGCCTACCAGTTCAAGATTCTGCTACAGACGGATCTCCAACTTTTCACAGGAATGTCCTCATTGGTATCGCTTTTCATGTCTTCCTTCTATACCATACCTTGACTGAAAAATGAATGATCGTTGCGATGAATGCCAGAACGAAAGTTGCCGAGATGTTTACATTGATATATCCTTCCATGATTATATATCCAATCGCTATAAATGAGTAGAAGTAAACTGCAATCGACCGCCACAGATCTTCTTTAACGATGTAATCCATCTTCATTTTGATTCACCGAATAACAGTAGAATTATTGGTCCCAAAAGATCACAACTCCGCTCGATTGCGTAATTTCAGATGGCAGGAGGAGAAGTCCAGCCACATAGAGCAGTGCAAGAATTACTATGAGGCTTACGACTGCCAGCACCGCAATCATGCGCCATCTGGCTTTTATGAAATCTATAAATGTAGAAACATTCATTTTATTCACCGCTCCACATCTCAACCGCCATGCGAGCATCCATATCAACCAGCGCTGACACCGTTTCATCGATCCATGTCACACTGAGGAGCGTCTTTGGCGCATAGAACTTCTCTGATGTTTCAGGAAGAATTCGCTTCACAGTCGGCATACCTGCGCCATCTGATAGTGCATCTGCGATTCCGGGATACTGCATCGCAATCCAGATCGCATCCTGCCTCACAGATTCCGGAATTGCTTCGAGGAGATAGCCAGTCCGGACGAGTTCGCGATTCTGGTATCTGAAATCATACAGATCAGGGTATCCGCACGCAGACGATGTGGCAGATACGTGAAGGTGCATCGCACCCTCCTTCTCCACGACCGAGACGGTTACATTGTCATAGACCACGCCATCATACGGGACGATCTGGCGGGAGAGTTCGATCTCGATCATCTCGTGGTCAGCAGGTTGCGTGCCCGCCCATATAACCACATACGGGTGAACGTTCTTTTCGGTGTCTGTGATGCAGCCTGCACCGATGATCAGTGCAGTCGAGATCGCTATCACAGCCAGTGTCGTTATGTTCTTCATATTATCGCCAAAAATAAAAAAATAAGGCGCGATGGCTGCGCCTTAATCCGCATCTCCAATCGTTATCGTGTACTCGAACCGCTCGGCATAGTGTGGGAGCATACCAAGTGTCCAGTTTCCAGCAGCACCAGCTACCGTGTATCGCTCGATGTAACTGGTTTGGCTTTCGTGATACGTCCCACTGCTGTCGATCTCCCATGGTGGAGTGCATCCGCTGCCGCCGAGATCGACCGAGCCATGATAGGCGACCTTTGAAAGACCCGGTGTCACGTCATTTCCGGTTGGTCCTTCGAGAGTCACATCAAAGTATGGCTCTTCAACGTCTGCACTTCCGCTTCCACATTCACCATACCAGCCCTGATCCGACCGGATTTCGATGGTTATGGGTGAATCGGTTTCTGCTGTGAATGTCTTGACGAAAGCCTCTCTTGGCTGGGTCCATACCTCAAAACTCAGATGGATAGCACCCATCCACTCATCAATGGAAGGATCATCGATACCCAGGTCGAGATCGCCATTATACCTGCCCTTTGCACCCTCTGGCACCGCAAGATGCAGACTGACAGTGGCAGTTCCACCTGCCGGCACAACAGATGGTGCGGTGATGGTGATCGCATCATCCTCGAATGCTGGCAGCATCATGTCATGCCGGTACATTCTTCCGCCTCCGATCTTCGGATCAATCCCGATGTCTTCCTCGCCGACGTTCTTCAGATTGATCTGGTAATCGTATTCCCTGTCAGACTCAATGCGATCCTGGATATAGGAATTCTGAATCTGTATCACAGGCGGCTTCCATACACTGACCTGAAAGTTGAACACATTGATGTAGTTCGGATACGGTGTCGGATATGGAGTTGGCATCACATCGTCTGTGAATGCGATCTGCACCCCGTAATTCCCGCGATCCGCACCATCCGGGATGGTTACATCGATCGTGAACTCCTCCTTGGCATCGGGTTCGAGTTCTGCTGCTTCGGGTGTTACAGTGACCCAGGTCTCATCAAAGATGTATTCGCTGTAGGGTTGACCTTTGACCATGGGGGCTACTGATATGGTCTTGTTGTCCTTGTTTGTCACCGTTACGGTGACCTTGTCGCCCTCACCGGGCATCAACTCTGTGTGGGAGTATCGTGGGCTGATCTGGAGTTTCGAAAAGTCCATGTCTGATGAGTCTTCCATCGCAACTTCTGGCACTGGTGGCATCGCGACTGCAATGCTTCTTTCAGATACCATATCTGCTGCTGTTGCCGGAATGCATGCTGCGCATATCAGCAGGATAACCAGTGTCGTACTTACTGTTGTTGTTCTCATATTGTTTTATCACCTTGTGGTTTGTGTTCCATTCTCTCCCCGGTGGCACAACCATAGCCTTAAGTAACGATAAGGCAACTTGATTATGCCTTCGGGCGAGTTCTTCGGGGTTCACCAGTTGAACCCTGCAAAATCATCCTCTCACATCGCACTCATATAAGTTTTCTATGCAAAGTCTCTAACTGACGGGAATCGGCTGGAGCACAATACTAATATCCGATCGAGGTCATGACAATACCGATGAGGAAGATACTCAATGCTTTCGCAATTCTCCTGCTTTTTTTACTGATCTTATTTGGTTCTTCGGCGGTATCTGCCGGTTACATCATCGTCGAGTCCGGGTACGACCACCCGATACCGGAAGGAGCAGAAAGACATGATCCGGTCCCGATTAGTTTCTGGCAGTTGCCTCTCTGGATTATGCTACTGCATATCACTTGTATGCCAGTGGAAACACTTGTTTCTCTCAAAGCGTTGACGTATCTTGGCTGCAAACGTATTTCCGGATCTAACGTGCTGGATCACGAGATTCGCTTAAAAATATATGATTATATCAGGAAGCATCCATGCGTGCATTACAGCGACATCGCAAATGAGACTGGCATAAATAGAGGAACGCTCCGGTATCATCTGGCGGTGCTGAAGATGCAAAATGTGATAGCACCCTACAAAACATGCGGAAGGATCCATTATTTCTTGAATGAGAGCACCTACGGGGAAAAAGAGAAAGCAGCGATTGCTGCGCTGAAAAATGAGAAACATAGAAAAATCATATCAGAAATCCTCAACAGCGAGCGGATAACTCACGGAGAACTCGCAGAGAAGGTCGGGGTTTCCCCGCCCACGATCAACTGGCATATCAGGCATCTGAAGGAACAGGGGATTGTCCGAGCGGATACGGATGGCAGGCACACGACTTATTGTATTGATTGCAGTTATGCTGAGTTGATGCACACGATGTTATGATGCTTCTCACACAACTATCGCATCTATCCTGATATCTATTTCTCCGGATATAGAGTTTTTATTTATAAATATACCAAAAAGTTTATATGGATATACATCAGTCTCATATATCTTTATGATATTATCATCCACGGTGCTATGCAAACCCTCTAACTTGTGTAATCGTCATCGAAACACAATGGACATGACCGTACATGCAGGGGCGATTCAGTCATCATCAAAAATAAACAGCTCCTCTATCGTCGTCTCCAGAACCTTTGCGACATCATGCGCCAGCTTGAGCGACGGGTTGTACTTCCCCTTCTCGAGAAACACAATCGTCTCCCTCCTCACCCCGACCTTCTTTGCAAGCTCCTCCTGCGTCAGGTTATACCGTGCCCGCAGTTCCTTGATTCTGGTATTCACCGGGCGTCGCCCCTCCGATTATAATACCACCGAAGCAGGATCCACGACCAGATCCCTACAATGAAGAGATCGGGTATAACATCCTTAAAATTGAAGTTTAATCTCCAGATACAACCTATTGCTTGAAGAAGGGCCATCATGAGAAGGAGGCTGCAGAACGCATGATAACCTGCCTTCTCATCGACCCTCGCTGACCGCTCGTCCTGTATCAGGTACTCTTCTGGTGTTACTGCTGCGGTTACGATTGCGACGATTGCGACGATCCCCATAAGGAGCAGGGCAAAACCAATTCCAAAATATGAGTAATCGGAAGAAAACCCAAGCATGATGCCGCTTGCGATGATCAGGAGAATAGCAATACCTGATAAACGCAAGATGTTCATATCTCGTCTGAATTTCATCAAATCACATCCCCCTTCCTGCTGTAGTAACAATGCGCAACCAGAAAACTCCCGATCATCACTCCGGAAACAGCGGCGATGACCAGACGGGCAGTCAACAGTTCCGGTCTGAATATACATGCGAACGCCAGAGTCCCAACAGTCACAAATGTAAGAACCCATGACTTGCTCAACGATTGCCTCGTAATCCTATCGGTCCGCTCGTCAAACTCGATCTCGTCTACGTGCTTATACCCCCGCCGCAGCCTGCGAACCGTCTCGTACAGCACCAGAATCAGCACGAAATATAGATACCAGATCCAGAAATCGCCTTCCTGCATATTCTCACTTCCCCCAGATTCCCAACAATCCGAGCAAAAATCCTATAAGCAGCCCTGCGATGACGGTTAACGCTATGGCAAGTATGGGGTGGCTATACCAGAATCGGTTGTATGTATTGTCCGCCACACTCAACTGGTAGAGTTTGTCCCGAACCGGCGGAACCGCCCAGAACAGCGTGACCGCTATCAAAAAGAGTATATGGGTCCAGCTTATCTGATTCAATTCGACGTCTCCCTTTAGATAGAAGTAAATAAAACCCAGGATACCGCTGAATAGCAGAAATCCAAAGAGCCCCATCGCTTTCAAAGCCGTTTTTACACTTGTTGACTGTTTACGTTTTTCAGGATATATGGTTTTCATACGATCTCACCTCTGCGGTTGTAGTACCATTTAAATATAAATCGTGAGTATATTCCTACTCCCATGGTAAAGATGCATATATCCCTGAGTTCGAGGTTTACTGACCAGATTATATCTGTCATGAGCACGACTGATATAAATGACAAAACCATTCCAAATGCAGAATTGCCTGCTTTTTCATTGATTCTTGCAACTCTTTCATCCGCCACGAGTTCTGTTTTTGGTTTTGATGTTGTCGCAGCATACAACGCTGAAATAGATGTGATCAATCCAATAATAATTAGATATAATCCAACATAAAACATGATTCTATACTCTGTCTGGAATTGAATCGCAAGCAGCCCCAATAGAATCGATCCAATACCAATGCCTGAAGCAAATACAATCTTTTTATTTGTTCTTATTTTCATTTACATCACCCGCGTTCTCAAATTAAAAACACGAAGTCACACAACGACTCCGCTACTCGTATCAGCTCGTCATTCTCAAGTTCTTCCTGCGTCAGGTTATACCGTGCCCGAAGTTCATTGTTTCTGGTTTTCACACGATATCCTCCCTTCGATTATAATACCACCTGAGTATAACAAACGAAAGCATTCCAACAAAGAAAATATCAGGTGAAACACTCTTATAGTTAAGATCTAATCTCCAGAACATAGCTATTGATTGAACAAGAGCCGTGGTCCCAAGCAGAATCCAGAACGCATGATAACCTGCCTTTTCATTGACTCTCACAGACCTTTCATCCTGTATCATATCTTCTTCAGGTGTTGCTGCTGCAATGATGGCTATGATGATCACAATAGCCCCCATGATGATCAGGACAGAACCAATCCCGAAATAGGTGGGACCGGAAAGGAAACTCATTATGAGGATACCGGCGAGGATCAATAGAACCGCAATGCCTGAGAAACGCAGGATATCTTTATCTTTTCTTATTTTCATGCTACATCACCTCTCCTGTTGTAGTACCATCTGAGTATAAGCCAGGAATATGTTCCGACGAACAGGGTTGTCCAGTACATATCCTCAAGTTCGAGGTTTAATGACCAGATTTTATCTGCCCAAAACAGAATCATTACAGCTAACAAAACCAGCCAGCCTGCAGTATAACCTGCTTTTTCATTGATTCTCGTGACCCTTTCATCTGCTATAAGCTCTGTTTTTGGTTTTGTCGCGGCGTATACCACCATAGCAGACATAAATAACCCAGCAAAAATTAAACTAAATTCTATGAAAAATAGGGCTTTAGATTGTGTTTGAAATACCAACATAACCACACCCAACAGAACCGACCCCAGACCAATTCCTGAAGTGAGCAAAATCTTTTTATCGGTTCTTATTTTCATGTTATTCACACCCCCTCCTGTTATAATACCATCCAAGTATAACAAACGAAAACATTCCGATAAGAATAGTTGCCGAGAGCGCACATCTAATTTCAAGATTGCGTAACCCTCTTTCATCTGCCAGTAACAGCATTCCAGCAGACACTAAAATTATCCAGAATGCGGCATATCCTGCCTTATGAGAATTTTTCTCAGTCCTTTCGTCAGGCAGAACTTCCGTCTCCGGTCTCTGCATGTCGTACAATGCTGAACCAAGCATGATCAGTCCGACCCAGATAAGAGAACAGTGCTTAAAATCATAACTATGAAGACAATTGATTATGCCCCCCAAAACCATCACAGTTCCTGCCAGTAAGCCCCCTATAACAAATGCATCCTTGTGGTTTCTTATTTTCATCCCACATCACCCCTTTTCTCGCACAAAATAAAAAAATACGGAGTCAGGTCATTGACTCCGCTACGTTCACCAGCTCGTCCTTCTCAAGCCCACCAGACAGTGAATAATCGATACCATCTGCGCTCCAC